>NZ_JBAHWD010000008.1:0-309374 GCF_037044575.1 Nonomuraea sp. LPB2021202275-12-8
GCGGCCCTGGCGGATCGCCGCCGGCCTCTGCCTCGGCGCGGCGTGCGCGGTGAAGTGGTCAGGGATCTTCTTCCTGCTCGCCTTCGCGGTCATGAGCCTGATGTGGGACACCGGCGCCAGGCGCGTCATCGGCCTGCGCGCCCCCTACAGGGGGACCTTCGCGCTTGACGCGCCGTCGTGGCTGGCCGCGCTCGCGGCCGTGCCCGCCACCGCCTACGTGCTGTCGTGGACCGGCTGGTTCGCCACCGCCAACGGGTGGGGACGCAACTGGGAGCAGGCCACCTCGTCGGGGCCGGTCTTCTTCGTGCTCGACTCGGTGCGGTCGTGGCTGAAGTACCACCTCCAGGTGCTGGGCTATCACAGCGGGCTGAGCGACTACCACCAGTACATGTCCGAGCCGTGGACGTGGCCGGCGCTCTTCAGGCCGGTGTCGTTCCACTACCCGCCCGACCTCCCGCCGTCCGCGTGCGGCTCCGACGCGTGCTCGCAGGCCGTGCTCGGGGTCGGCACGCCCGCCCTGTGGTACGGCGCGGCGGCGGCCCTGCTCGGCCTCATCGCCTGGTATGCGGCCACGCGTGACTGGCGGGCGGGGGCGGTGCTGCTCGCCTACGCCGCGGGGTGGCTGCCCTGGTTCTACTACGCCCTCACGCAGAACCGGACGATGTACCTGTTCTACATGATCCCCGTGGTGCCGTTCATGGTGCTGGCGCTCACCCTGGTCGCGGGGCTGGCACTGGGCAAAGCCGACGCCGCGCCGGGTAGGCGGGCGGCCGGGGCGGCCGCCGTGGGGGCGTTCGCGCTGATCGTGCTGATCAACTTCTGGTGGCTCTATCCGGTGCTGTCGGCCGAGACGCTCACCCAGGCACAGTGGTGGGCTCGGATGCTGATGGGTTCCTGGGTGACGGCCGCCCCGAAGTGATGCCCCGGCGCAGCGTGATCGCGGCCGCGATGCAGGCCAGCGGCACGGCGGGCAGCACATAGCGGTAGTCGAACTCCGCAGTCGCCGCCGGCGCGAGCAGCAGCCCGAACGCGCCCAGCCACGGCAGCAGCACCGCGCCGCCGAGTGACCGCCAGCGCACCACGATCCCGTACAGGCCGATCAGCATGATGCCGCCCAGCATGATGCCGCGCAGGTAGAACACCTTCTGGTAGCCGCTCATGATGTCGGCCCACGGCGAGACGATCCGGGTCTCGGGCGGGCCCTGCTCGTAGGCGAACGCGTCGGTGTCGGTCCGGCCCTGGTAGGAGGGCCAGTTGGGCAGCCGTGCCGGATTGCCGGTGCTGTCGAGCTCGTAGTAGGGCTTGAACTCGTACATGTTGTACGTCGCGGCGTCGGGGAAGCGCGGCCGCCCCCAGTGGAAGGCGCGCAGGAAGTCGCGGGCCACCACGCCCAGATAGTCGCCCGGCTGCGACAGGATCGCCCGCGTGGCGAACGCGCTGGCCGCCTCGTTGGTGATGTCGGTGAACTTCTTGCCGGTGCCCCACCGGTGCAGCACCTCGCCCGTGCCCTGGCCGTCGCCGCTGCCCTGGCCCCACAGATACCACTGCGCGTAGTCCTTGCGCTGGTGCACCGGGTCGTTGATGCACAGCAGGACGAGCTCGACCTCTTTGTACTTGTCGATGTTCATCTTGTCGCAGTCGGCGAAGATCGCGGTGCGCATGTAGAGGATGAGCCCGTCGCTGTTGGTCATCGCGAACTTGCCGGAGCTCGCCGCGAACCAGCTCATGTACGCCACCACCGGGACGGCGCACGCCGTCACCACGGCCACCACCGGTTTCCACCCGGTCCGCTTGATGAGCAGGTAGACCACCACGAGCGCGAGGATCGGCAGGCCGATCGAGCGGGTGAGCCAGGTGAGCGCCAGCAGCAGCCCGACGACCGCGCCGACTCGCCACGACATCCGCCGGTGCCACAGCACCAGTGTGATCACGCCGACCACCAGCAGCGTGAACATGGCGTCGGACATGATCAACTGCTCGAGCTGGATCTGGTAGGCGTCGAACAGCACCGGCGCGGCGGCCAGCGTGGCGCCCCACTTGGGCAGCGCGAACTTGCGGCGCAGCAACGCGTAGATCAGCGCCGCCGTGGCCAGCCCCATCAGGTGCTGCGTCAGCGTGACCAGGGTGAAGCTGTGGAACGGCTTGAGCAGCAGCAGCCAGAACCCGTAACCGTCCGGCCTGATCGGGTGCGGCCTGGGATGCAACGCCACCGAGACGTACTCGTAGGAGTCGTTGAACCACATCGCCGGGCCGTAGCCGAGCATGGTGATGAGCCGCAGCAATCCGCCCACGGCGAAGGCTGCGGCGAACACCCGATGACGGCGCAGAAACGATCGCACGCGCGCTGTCCGGCCAGGGGCGGAGTGGTCCACAGGGGTAATCTCCGCGACGCTCACCATGCTGTAAAGAATGCCAGCCGTTTCCTGGTCTTGCCCCGACCATTCCCGGGCACAGGGCATGATGGTGTGCTGGAAGAGCCTTAACTGAAGGGTTGAGACGTGGAACTGACGGTGGTCATGCCCTGCCTCAACGAGGCGGAGACCGTGGAAGTCTGTGTGCGCAAGGCGCTGGCGTGCATGGAGGAGCACGGCATCGAGGGCGAGGTCCTGATCGCCGACAACGGCAGCACGGACGGCTCACAGCAGCTCGCCCGCGACGCCGGGGCCCGCGTGGTCCACATTGACGAGAAGGGCTACGGCAACGCCCTGATCGGTGGCATCCGGGCCGCTCGCGGCACCTACGTCATCATGGGCGACGCCGACGACTCCTACGATTTCACCTCGCTGATGCCATTCGTCGAGCAGCTGCGGGACGGCGCCGACCTGGTGATGGGCAACCGGTTCAAGGGCGGCATCGCTCCCGGCGCCATGCCCCCGCTGCATCGTTATCTCGGAAACCCCGTGCTGTCGTTCGTCGGCCGGCTGTTCTTCCCGTCGGCCATCGGCGACTTCCACTGCGGGCTGCGCGGATTCCGCCGCGACTCCATCCTCAAGCTGGGGCTGCAGACGGGCGGCATGGAGTTCGCCAGCGAGATGGTGGTCCGCTCCACCCTGTCCGGCCTCGACGTGCGCGAGGTGGCCACCACGCTGTCGCCCGACGGCCGCTCCCGCCCGCCGCACCTGCGCTCCTGGCGTGACGGCTGGCGTCACCTGCGTTTCCTGCTGCTCTACAGCCCCAAGTGGCTGTTCTTCTACCCCGGCATCCTGCTGATGGTGGTGGGCCTGGTGGCGGGCACCGCGCTGACGTTCGGCCCGGTGGAGATCGGCGAGCTCGCCTTCGACGTCGACACCCTGGTCGGCGCGTCCGCCGCGGTGGTGATCGGCTTCCAGGCGGCTCTGTTCGCGCTGTTCACCAAGGTCTACGCGGCAGAGGAGGGCTTCCTGCCCGAGTCTCCACGCGTGCGCAGGATCATCGACATCGTCAGCCTGGAGAAGGGCCTGGTGGTGGGCGGCCTGCTGGCGGTGGCCGGACTGATCGGCCTGGTGCTGTCGCTGGTTCACTGGCAGGTCCGCAGCTTCGGCGAGCTGGACCCGCGCGAGTCGCTGCGCCTGGTCGTGCCGTCGGCCACGGCGCTCGTCATGAGCTTCCAGACCATCTTCGCCTCGCTGTTCATCAGCATCCTCGGCATCCGTCGCACCCGTGAGTCCTCCATCGACGTGGCGGCGAAGGCGGCTGAAGAGGCGGCGGAGGCGCTCTCCCGCGAGGAAACTTCAGCGGGCACCCGCTAGCGATTCCGTTCGAGACGCGCGGCGGCGGCCCGTAGGCTTGGACTCATGTCCCAGCACATTCTGACCGCCGTCGCGTGGCCTTACGCCAACGGCCCCCGTCACATCGGGCACGTCTCAGGGTTCGGCGTGCCGTCCGACATCTTCAGCCGCTACCAGCGGATGGCGGGCAACAAGGTGCTGATGGTCTCGGGCACCGACGAGCACGGCACGCCCATCCAGGTGCAGGCCGACAAGGAAGGCGTCACGGCCAAGGAGCTGGCCGACCGCTACAACCGCGTGATCGCCGAGGACCTCACCGGGCTGGGGCTGTCCTACGACCTCTTCACCCGCACCACCACGAAGAACCATTACGCCGTCGCGCAGGAGATCTTCAAGGGTCTCTACGACAACGGCTACATCTTCCCCAAGACCACGATGGGCGCCATCTCCCCGTCGAACGGGCGGACCCTGCCCGACCGCTACATCGAGGGCACCTGTCCCATCTGCGGCTACGACGGCGCGCGCGGCGACCAGTGCGACAACTGCGGCAACCAGCTCGACCCCATCCAGCTGATCAATCCGGTCAGCCGCGTCAACGGCGAGACGCCGATCTTCGTCGAGACCGAGCACTTCATGCTCGACCTGCCCGCCTTCGCCGAGGTGCTGGGCTCCTACCTGCAGTCCAAGCAGGGCGAGTGGCGGCCCAACGTGCTCAAGTTCGCCCTCAACCTGCTGGGCGACCTGCAGCCGCGGGCGATCAGCCGCGACCTCGACTGGGGTGTGCCGATCCCGCTCGACGGCTGGCGCGACCAGCCCAACAAGCGGCTGTACGTGTGGTTCGACGCCGTGGTGGGCTACCTGTCGGCGTCCATCGAGTGGGCCAGGCGCTCCGGCGACCCCGACGCCTGGCGCCAGTGGTGGCAGAACCCCGACGCCCGCAGCTACTACTTCATGGGCAAGGACAACATCGTCTTCCACGCCGAGATCTGGCCGGCGATGCTGTTCGGCTACAACGGCGTGGGCGCCAGGGACGGCTCGCCCGGCTCCCTGGGGGCGCTCAACCTGCCCTCCGAGGTGGTCTCCAGCGAGTTCCTGACGATGGAGGGCAAGAAGTTCTCCTCCTCCCGCCAGGTCGTCATCTACGTGCGCGACTTCCTCGCCCGCTACGACGCCGACGCGCTGCGCTACTACATCGCCGTGGCCGGTCCCGAAAACCAGGACACCGACTTCACCTGGCAGGAGTTCGTCAACCGCAACAACGGCGAGCTCGTCGCCGCCTGGGGCAACCTGGTCAACCGGTCGGTCTCCATGGCGGCCAAGAACTTCGGCTCGGTGCCCGAGGCAGGCGACCTGACGGACGCCGACCGGGCCCTGCTGGAGCGCTCGCGCAACGCCTTCGGCCCCGTCGGCGCCGAGCTCGACCGTTCCCGGTTCAAGAACGCCATCACCGAGGCGTTCGACGTGGTCCGCGAGGCCAACAAATATCTGGCCGAGCAGGAGCCGTGGAAGCTCAAGGACGACACGGCCAGGCAGAAGTCCATCCTGCACGTCGCCCTCCAGGTGGTCGACGACGCCAAGACCATGCTGACCCCGTTCCTGCCGGGCTCCTCCAACAAGGTGCACGCCATGCTCGGCGGCCAGGACGTGTGGTCCGGCATGCCGGAGATCCACGAGGTGGACGAGGACGGCGGCAAGCCCTACCCGGTGATCACCGGCGAGTACGACGGGGCGGCCCGCTGGGAGCACCGCCCGATCAAGCCCGGCACCCCGCTCGCGCCGCCCGTGCCGCTGTTCAAGAAGCTGGACCCGAAGGTCGTGGACGAGGAGCTGTCCCGCCTGGGGGAGTGAAGCCGTAGCCGGTGCGGGAGACGGCCCGGGCCGTCTCCCGCACGAGCCCGGGTGCCGGCGAGGATGCCGGAGCGCGGAGGGGTACTTTGGATCGCGTGAGCAAGATTCCCGCCGCACCCGAGCCGCTCTCCGCGCAGGTGTTCGACAGCCACTGCCACCTCGACATCATGGTGGGCGACCGGCAGGCGTCCTCCGGCGATCCGGTGGCGCAGGCCGCGCAGGCGGCCTCGGCCAGCGTGCGGAGCATCCTGGAGGACGCCCGAGCCGTGGGGGTGACCGGGCTCGTGACGATCGGCTACGACCTGCCGTCCTCGCGGTGGAACGCCGAGGTGGCGGCCGGGCACCCGGACGTCCACGCCGGCGTGGCCGTGCATCCGAACGAGTCGCACGCCGCCACGCCCGAGGTGCTGGCCGAGATCGAGGCGCTGGCCGGGCGGCCCGAGGTGCGGGCGGTGGGGGAGACGGGGCTGGACTACTTCCGCGACTGGGCGACCAGGGACGAGCAGCACGCGAGCTTCCGCGCGCACATCGAGATCGCCAAGCGCACCGGCAGGGCGCTGGTCATCCACGACCGCGACGCGCATGACGACGTGCTCAGGGTGCTCGCGGCGCAGGGCGCGCCGCCGGCGGTGGTGTTCCACAGCTTCTCCGGCGACGCCGAAATGGCTAAAAAGTGTGTCGAAGCCGGATATTTCATGTCATTTTCTGGGCCGGTCACGTACAAGAACGCCGGCTACCTGCGGGAGGCGGCCCAGGTCGCGCCCGTGGAGCTGATGCTCGTGGAGACCGATGCCCCCTACCTGCCGCCGGTGCCGCACCGGGGCAAGCCGAACGCCCCCTACCTCATCCCGCTCACCCTGCGCTGCCTGGCCGAGGTCAAAGGCGTCCATCCGAATGAGCTGTGCGAGGCCATCAGCGCCAACGGAGTCACCGTCTTCGGCGAGTGGTGACCATCTTTCGGTGAAGCGGTGGAGGCGACGCCGCGGCCGTCACTAGCGTCGGGCGCCTCACGTATTCCCGGAGGTCGCCAGGAGGGCGCAGTGCGAGGAACGAGGCGTGCGCCGCGTCCCCAGATCCCCTGGCGTTCGCCGTGGACGCCGGTGATCTGCCTGGTCGGCCTGCTGTCCGTGGCCGCCATCGCGGTCGTCGGCAACCTGGCCAAGGACGTGGTGCTGGTGGTCGACGGCAAGCCCAAGGCGATCCGCAGCTTCGCCGCGTCGGTCAGCGAACTGCTCGGCGACCAGGGGGTGCAGGTCGGCTCCGGCGATCTCGTCCAGCCCGCTACGCAGGCCAGGGTGATCGACGGCGCCCGCATCGTGGTGCGCCACGCCCGCCCGATCAAGCTGACCGTCGACGGCCGCACCACGCACCGCCTGGTCACGGCCACCACCGTCCGCGACGCGCTGGCCGAGCTCAACGTCGCCCAGGCCGGCGGCAAGCTGTCCGCGCCGAGGCACCGGCACGTGCCGCTGTCGGGCATGTCGCTCACCCTCTACACCAGGCGCACCGTGTACGTGTTCGCGAACGGCACCCGCCGCGAGACCCGGACGACCGCCCGCACGGTGCGCGAGGTGCTCAAGGAGAACGGCATCCCCCTCCAGCCCGGCCATCAGGTGCAGCCGGCGCCGCACACCTTCCCGGCGGAGGGCACGCTCATCACCGTCCTCCCGCCGCGCACCGAGCCGGTCGAACCCGCCGTCATGCAGCTGAACTGGGCGGCGCTGGCCCAGTGCGAGTCCAACGGCGACCCCAGGGCGGTCAACCTGAGCGGCCCCTACTACGGGCTCTACCAGTTCAGCCTGGCGATGTGGCAGCTCGTGGGCGGCACCGGCATGCCGCACGCCTGGCCCGTCGAGGAGCAGACCTACCGGGCGCAGCTCCTCTACCAGCGGGTCTCGGGCAGGTGGCAGGGCCAGTGGCCGAACTGCGGCGCGTACCTGTTCGGCTCGTCAGCCGGCCAGTGACACGCCGAAGTCGGCGCCCTTCGGCGGCTGCACCGCCTCCAAGCCGTCGGAGTTGCGCGCCGCGACGGCCACCTTGCCGTACGGGAGCCCGTCCGGCTGGCCCACGAACAGCTTGTTGCCGCTGAAGGCCAGCGAGTAGCCGAACAATCCGTCGGCGGGCGCGAACCGCCTGTCGTCCTTGCCGTCCTTGACCGTGACGACCCGCACGGCGCCGCCATAGGGGGCGCCGATGGCCAGCCTGCCGTCCGCCGAGGCCGCCAGCGAGAAGCCGAACGCCTCCTTGCCTGCCTGCTGCACCTTCGTGGCCGCGGCCAGCTTCTGGTCGTAGAGCTGGACATACCCGGGGCCGGGCACGCCGACGGCCAGGCCCGCGCCGTCCACCCAGGACACCGCGTAGCCGTACCTGTCGCCGGACTTCGCCGTCGGCGAGTCCAGCTTGGTGCTCACCAGCTCGGCCGCCAGCACGTCCTGCAGGACCACCACCGAGCCCGAGTCCACCTTGCCGGCGGCCACCTGCGCTCCGGCGCCGTCGTCGTTCTCGTACGGCACGCCGACGACCAGGCCGTTGCCCGGTCCCATGGCCAGCGACCAGCCGAACTGGTCGCCCACCTCGCTGTTGCCCCGCACGTCCGTCGACTGCTGGCTGATCCGGATCAACCGACCGGCGCCCTTGCGGACATAGACCGAGCCCGCGTCGGCGACCTGCCCGTCGTCCTCGTACGGCGCGCCGATCGCCACCAGGTCGCCCCGGGCGGCCAGCGACCAGCCCAGGCGGGCGCCACGTTGCGCGTCGGGCGCGACGATCCGCTGCGGCCCCGCCGCGCCGCCGCCGTAGACGACGTACGCCGCCCCGGCGTCCTTGCGGCCGTCCACATCCGTGTACGGCGCGCCCACGACCAGGTCTGCGCAGGCATCATCGTTGATCTTCGCCAGCCGCACCGACCAGCCGAAGGCGTCGCCCTCCGCTAGGCCGGGCACCGCCACCGGGACCACCTTGCCGCCGGACAGCACGTGCACGGAACCCCGCCGGCCGTCGGCGAACGGGTCGCCCACCGCCACGTCGTCCACACCGTCTCCGTCGAAGTCGTTCGCCCCTCCGCAGGCCGCGGACGCGGCGGCCTGTGGGACGAGCCAGGCGGTGGCCGCGAGCAACAGCGTCAGCGTCGAACGTAACATCAGAGCCTGACCTCGATCTGCTTGCCGTCCTTGAGCATGGTCGCCGACAGCTCCAGGGGCCGGCGATAGAGCGGCAGGTCGAACACGAAGACCCCGTCGATCCGGTCGCCCGGCGCGATGGCCGCGATCGGTAGTTTGCCGTCGAGCGGGTCGTGACGACCGCCCTGGTCGTCACGCAGGCTGACGACCGGATCGCCGATCTCCCGCAACGTGCCCCCGGGGTTCAGCATGGTCCAGCGGAGCACGCAGAGCTGCCCCTGGGTCTGGACCTTGTCCTGATACTGCTTGAGCCCGCACTCGGGCGCGGCCGCCACGATCACGATCGGGTCGTCGAAGGCCTGGCCGAGCGCGAACCGGCGGCCGACGTCGTTCGGCTGCCCGCCGGCCGCGACCTGGGATCTGGTCGCGGTGACGCCGCCGGACCCCGCGTTGTTGCGGCTGGACGTGACGATCAGCACGGCGCCGGTCACGGCGATGGCCAGCAGGGCCGCCGCCGCCGCGATCAGCCAGCGGGTGCTGCGCGGCCGCTGGTAGGTGGGTCCGGTGGTGGCGTCGGGCGGCGGGATCGTCTGCGAGGCCTGCTGCTCCGGCGGCGCGACACTGGCCCGCCAGCGCGCCAGCTCCTCGCGGGCCGCCGCCTCCTCCCGCCGGGCCAGCTCCGTCATCGACGCCTGCTGCTCCTGAGGCTGCTCCTGAGGCTGCTCCTGAGGCTGCTCCTGAGGCTGCTCCTGAGGCTGCTCCTGAGGCTGCTTGGAGGGCAGCTCCTGCGCCGGCTCAGGGCGCCCGCCCCGGACGGCCGGCAGGGCGCTCGCCTGCTCCGTCCGCACGGCGGTCGTGTCGCTGGGGGGCGGGGTCGCGAAGGTGGCCGTGATGTCGGGCTCGTTCACCACGTTCTCCGGCGGCTCCCAGTCGGTGAGCAGCTCGTTGGCCACCAGGGTCGGCGGGTTGACGGTCGCCGGCGCCGGAGCGCTGCCGCCGACCAGCGCGAGCAGCAGATCCTGGGCCGTGGGCCGATCGCCCGGCTCCATCGCCGTCGCGCGCCGTACCAGCTCGTCGAGCGGCGCGGGGAGCGCGCCGAGGTCCGGCTGCGTGTGGAGCACCCGGGTGGCGAGCGTGATGGGGTCGCCGCGGCCGAAAGGGTGACGCCCGTTGCCCGCGTAGGCGATCAGGCAGCCCCAGGCGAAGACGTCGGCCGCCGGGGTCACGGTCAGGCCGCGCACCTGCTCGGGAGCCCACCAGCCGGGGCTGCCGAGCAGCTCGCCGGAGAGCGTGAACCCGGTCTCCCTGTCGAGCGCCCTGGCGATGCCGAAGTCGATCACACGCGGTCCCGACAGCGACAGGATGACGTTGGCCGGCTTCAGATCCCGGTGCACCAGCTCGGCGACGTGGATCGCGGCCAGCGCCGCCGCCACGCCCAGCGCGACGCCGTGCAGCGGGCCCGGGTCCAGCGCGCCGTACTTGGTGATCTGCTCGGACAGGGGTGTGCCGGCGATGTACTCGGTGACCATGAAGGGCCTGCCGTCACCGGTGTTGCCGTTGTCCAGGACCTGCGCCGTGCAGAACGACGCCACGCGGCGCGCGTTCTCCACCTCGGCGTGGAACCTGACCGCGAACCCCTCCTGGTTCGCGAACTCGGCCTTGACCACTTTGACCGCGACAAACCGCCCCGTCGGCGCCCTGGCGAGAAACACGGTCCCCATGCCGCCCTCGCCCAGCCGCCCGAGTAACCGGTACGGGCCGATTTCCCGCAGGTCCGTCGGGCGTAGCGGGGCAGCGCCCGTTGGCTCCATGAGGGACGTCCCTTCCTGTTCCACCCATCCTCCCCTCAGCCGCCCCCGTCCGCCATCGCAGGTGATTCGATGCGGGAGACTGGTTGGATGATGAGGCTGTTGGGCCCTGCAGAAATACGTATTTTGGCGAACAAGCTAGATCTGCGCCCTACGAAAAGGCTAGGCCAGAATTTCGTGATCGACGCGGGAACCGTCCGGCGCATCGTCCGCGTGGCCGGGGTGGAGCCTGACGACGTGGTCATCGAAGTGGGTCCCGGCCTCGGCTCCCTCACCCTCGCGCTGCTGGCCGAGGCCCGTCATGTGGTGGCCGTCGAGATCGATCCGGTGCTCGCCGCCCAGCTCCCGCTGACCGTCGCCGACCGCGGACTCGACGACAAGCTCACGGTCGTGGGCGCCGACGCCATGAAGATCTCCCCGTCAGACCTGGCGGGCTTCGCGCCCACCGCCCTGGTGGCCAACCTGCCCTACAACGTCGCGGTGCCCGTGGTCCTGCACATGTTGCAGGCCCTGCCCTCGCTGCGCAAGGGCCTGGTCATGGTGCAGTCCGAGGTCGCCGAGAGGCTCGCCGCCGGACCCGGCTCCAAGGTGTACGGCGTGCCGTCGGTCAAGGCCGCCTGGTACGCCGACGTACGCCGGGCAGGCCCGGTCGGCCGCACGGTCTTCTGGCCGGTGCCGAACGTCGACTCGGGCCTGGTCTCCCTCACCCGCCGCGAGCCCCCGCCGACCACGGTCACGCGCGAGGAGGTGTTCGCGGTGGTGGACGCGGCCTTCGCCCAGCGCCGCAAGACCCTGCGCGCCGCGCTGGCCGGCTGGGCGGGCAGCCCGGCCCTCGCCGAGACGGCGCTGAGAGCGGCGGGGGTGGACCCGTCCGAGCGGGGGGAGCAGCTCGACGTGCACGCCTTCGCCCGGATCGCCGAGCAGAAGCCGTAGTCGTCCACAGCGGTCCCCGATCCGGGGTCGTTGTCCACAGAACCGCGCTCGGCTCGAAAACGCCTTGAGCGACCGGACGATCCTGGGGCCTCCCGACAACGCAGGAGGCCGACCATGACCGCACTCATCTGCCTGAGACGGCTCGCGCTCGGAGGCGGGCTCGCCGCGATCCTCGGCGCCCTCGCCGGCCCGGCCGCCGCCACGGTGGCGGAGGACCCGGGCAGTTCATGCTCCTGGCGCCTGCCGCCGCCACCGGGCTGCTCGCCGCTCGTCAAGGTCGGGCGCGACGGCCGCACCAGGGGAGCCATCGCGGCCGCCGCCGCCCTCGGCCAGCTGGGCATCCCGTTCTCCTGGGGCGGAGGCTCGTCTTCAGGACCCACCAGAGGCATCGGCAGAGGAGCGGTCACCGTCGGCTTCGACTGCAGCGGCCTGACCCTGTACGCCTGGTCGAGAGCCGGCGTCCGCCTCGGCCACTACACCGGCGCCCAGTTCCGTCAGGGCCGCCGCGTCTCCCTGGCCGCCCTGCGGCAGGGAGACCTGCTCTTCTTCGGCGGCGGCGCCGGCGATCCCACCCACGTGGGCCTCTACCTCCACAGCGGAGTGATGGTCCATGCCCCCAAGACCGGCGACGTGGTCAGGACGGCCCAGTTCCTCAACTCCCCCTACTACCGCGCCGTCTTCCGCGGCGCGGTCCGTCCAGGGTGATCGGGCCCCTACTTCGCCACGTGCCGGGCGCAGACCTCGACCAGTGCCTCGACCAGGGGCGCCAGGAGGTCCTGGTCCTCCGGCCTGGACGGCTCATACTCCGTGATCCCCAGCCCGGCCACCTGGAAGCGTTCGGCCACGGTGGTGACCAGGGCGAGGAGCTGGTCGGGGCGGAGCCCGTCCGCGGCGGGCGACCCGACGGAGGCGAAGATCTCCGGGTCCAGCACGTCGAGATCGATGTGCACGTAGACGACCGGGTCACCCGGCGATCCGGCCGCGGCGATCGCGTCGGTCAGCGTCACCGGATCGGGCGCACGCACGTGCCGTACCCCGGCGGCCGTCACGAACGCGGCCTCGGCCGGGTCGAGATCCCGGACCCCGGCGAGCACCACCCGCCCGGGATCCACCGGTCGCTCGGCCACCAGCCCCGCGGGCCCTTCACCGGTCAGCGCCCGCAGCACCATCCCGTGATAGGCCCCCGAAGGAGAGGACTCAGGGGTGTTGAGATCCCCGTGGGCGTCAAACCAGATCACCACCAGCCGATCCCCATACCGCCGCAGGGCGGCGGCCACCGGCTCCAGATCGATCCCGCAGTCCCCGCCAACGGCCACCAGCAGCCCGCCGTCCACCTTGGAGACGGCCTCCCGCACCCGCGAAGCGGTGCTCACCAGGTCGTCCTCGACCTCCACGAGCACCCGCTCGTCGGCCGGCACCATCGTGGCCAGCAGCCGCGCGCCCTCCCGCAACCGCTCGGCGGTCGGCGCGCCCGAGCCACGCCACTGCGGCACTTCCACAACCGTCACTGCAGTCACCGAAGTCTCCCGTCTCGCACCATGCTGGAGCTCCATCCTGCCAGTCCACCGCCCACGCGTTTCGATCGCCGACCGCTCCCCGAGACGAGGTGATCCCACGCCTCGACACTTGTCCGCGCGAACCGCATGTCTTCGCACCTCGCCCCGCTACGATCGAGTGTCCTCAGGCCCCGACGGTGATGAAAGTGGCAGCAGATCGATGAGTTCGGTGACCGTACGGGTGCCCGCGAAGGTCAATGTGCAGCTTTCCGTGGGCCCGCTCAGGGAAGACGGCTTCCACGACCTGGTCAACGTCTTCCACGCCGTATCGATCTTCGACGAGGTGGCGGCGAAGGAGTCGGAGTCCATCACCGTGGCGGTGACGGGTGACTGGGCGGACCAGGTGCCGGTGGACGACGAGAACCTGGCGATCCGGGCGGCGCGCGCCCTGGCCAAGCACGCCGGCCGCGGCTACGGCGCCGACCTCGTCATCCGCAAGGCGATCCCGGTGGCGGGAGGCATGGCAGGCGGCAGCGCCGACGCCGCCGGCGCCCTGGTGGCCTGCAACGAGCTCTGGGGCCTCGGCCTGCCCGTCGAGGACCTCATGGAGATAGCCGCCGACCTGGGCAGCGACGTCCCGTTCTCCCTCATGGGCGGCACCGCGCTGGGCACCGGCCGGGGCGAGCGGCTCACCGAGCTGCCCACCGCCGGCACCTTCCACTGGACCTTCGCCACCGCTCACGGCGGCCTGTCCACCCCCAGGGTCTACGCCGAGTGCGACCGCCTGCGCGCGGCGGCCATGGCGGAGGTCCCCTGGCCCGAGCCCGACGCCGACCTCGTGGCGGCCCTGCGTGCCGGTGACCCGCACGCCCTGGGCCGCCGCCTGTCCAACGATCTCCAGCCTGCCGCCCTGACCCTCCGCCCCGCCCTGGCCACCACCCTGGAGGCGGGCCGCCGGCTCGGCGCCCTCGGCGCGATCGTCTCGGGCTCCGGCCCCACCTGCGCCTTCCTCGCCGAAGACGCCGCCCACGCCACCCGCCTGGCCCGCGCCATCCCCGAGTCGGCCCCCACCCGCACCACGACAGCGGCCCACGGCCCCACCCCCGGCGCCACCATCCTCTGACCCCCGATCGCCGCCCATCGGGGCTCCTGCGTGCGGGGTCCTCTGCGTGCGGGGTCCTCTGCGTGCGGAGCTCCATGCTGTGGGGCCTTCCGCCCGTGGCGGGCCTCCTTGGGAATTCCTGCAGCTCATCCGGGCCCCGATGTGGTGGTCCGTCCGTACGGGCAGCCGGGAGCGATGCGCCGTTGCGGCGGTCGGATCCGTCCCGGAAGGGCACCCCCTACGGTGTTCGGCGCCCACGGGGGTTGCTGCGGGGTTCTGTTGTGAGTCGGAGGTCGCCTCTCCGGAGCTGGAGAGGTCGTTTCGACGGAAAGCCGCGCGGGAGATGCGCTAGTCGCGAGCCGATACCCTTGGAGGCAATGAATCTGGTCAATCTCGAGTCGGTCTCCCACGCCTACGGCCCCAAGCCGCTGCTCCACGATGTCTCCCTGGGGGTCGAAGCCGGCGAGCGCATCGGTGTCGTGGGGCGCAACGGCGGCGGCAAGAGCACGCTGCTGGGCGTGATCGCCGCGGACGTGCGCCCCGACAGCGGCAGGGTGACGCACACGCGCGGTCTCCGGGTGGGCGTCCTGGCACAGCGGGACCTGCTCGACCCGGGGCAGAGCGTGCGCGAGCTCGTCCTGGGAGAGCTCGCCGAGCACGAGTGGGCGGGGGATCAGCGGGTCCGGGAGATCCTCGGCAATCTGATCGGTGACCTGGATCTCGAAGCCAAGGCCGGCGACCTGTCCGGTGGCGAGCGCAGGCGCACGGCGCTGGCTCAGCTCCTGATCGCCGAGCACGACCTGATCATGCTGGACGAGCCCACGAACCATCTCGACATCGAGGCCATCGCCTGGCTGGCCGCGCATCTGGCCGGCCGCAGGAGCGCGCTGGTGGTGGTGACGCACGACCGGTGGTTCCTGGACGCCGTCTCCACCAGGACGTGGGAGGTCGTGGATGGACGGGTCGAGCGGTATGAGGGGGGATATGCCGCTTACGTGCTCGCCAAGGCCGAGCGGGCGCGCATCGCCCAGGCCGCCGAGGACCGCCGCCAGAACCTGATGCGCAAGGAGATCGCCTGGCTGCGTCGCGGCCCACCGGCCCGCACGTCGAAGCCCAAGTTCCGGGTGGAGGCCGCGCAGGCGCTGATCGCGAACGAGCCGCCGCCGCGCGAGAGCGTCGAGCTGCTGAAGTTCGCCGCGGCCCGGCTCGGCAGGACCGTGTACGACCTCGAAGACGTCACCCTGCACGCCGGTGGCCCGGACAGCGGGCCGCTGGTGCTCGACGACTGCACGTGGCAGTTCGGCCCGGGAGACAGGGTCGGGCTGATCGGCGTCAACGGCTCGGGCAAGTCGTCGGTGCTGCGGCTGCTCGCCGACACGGTCAAGCCGGACTCCGGGCGGATCGTCAGGGGCAAGACCGTGCGCCTCGCGCACCTGTCGCAGGAGCTCACCGAGCTCGAGCCGGGGCGCAGGGTGCTGGAGACGGTCGAGGAGATCCGCAAGTACATCCAGGTCGGCAAGAAGGAGTGGACGGCGTCCCAGCTCCTCGAACGGCTCGGCTTCAAGGGCGAGGAGCAGTGGAAGGTCGTCGGTGACCTGTCCGGTGGCGAGCGGCGGCGGCTGCAGCTGCTCAGGCTGCTCATGGACGATCCGAACGTGCTGCTGCTGGACGAGCCCACCAACGACCTCGACATCGAGACGCTGAACGAGCTCGAAGACCTGCTCGACGCCTGGCCGGGCACGCTCATCCTGGTCACCCACGACCGCTACTTCCTGGAGCGCGTCACCGATCGTTGCGTGGCGCTGCTGGGCGACGGCAGGCTGTCGTTCCTGCCGGGCGGGGTCGACGAATACCTGGAGCGCCGGGCCGCGGGCACCGCCTTCACCGCCCGGGTCGCCGAGGCCGCCGCCGCCCCCGCCGCCTCCCAGCCCACTCCGGCGTCCCCCGACCCGGCCCTGGGCCTGTCGGCCAAGGAGGAGCGCGAGCTGCGCAAGGAGCTCAACCGCCTGGAGCGCCAGCTGGACAAGCTCGGCACCCAGGAGGCCAAGCTGCACGCGGCGATGGCCGAAGCGGCGAGCGACTACGCCAAGCTGGGCTCCCTGGACGCCCAGCTACGCGACATCCTCGCCCAGAAGGACACGGTCGAGGGCGAATGGCTGGAGCTCGCCGACCGCCTCGGCGACTAGCTCCCATCGGCGGGACATCCCTCAGGGAGCCCCGCGTTTCCGGCGCACGATGAAGACCGCGAGCGCGCGGCCTCATGCGGCGCATATCCCGCTTCGGTCCGGCTGACTGTACGGCGCGGTTGCCGCTTCACACCATCTCGACCGGTCGGGCGGGCGCGGGACGGTCGGGGAAGGCGTGACGGCGGGCGGCTGTCACGACGATGAGGGCGGTGGCGACGAGGGGCAGGGCGGTCCAGGGGAGCGCGCCGGCCCCGGCGGTTTCCAGGACGAGGCCGCCCGTCAGCGACCCCGCGGCGATGCCGAGGTTGTAGACGGTGGTCTGCATGGAGGTGGCGACGTCCGCGTTGGCGGGACCGGAGGCGCCGACCAGGGCGGTCTGCAGCAGTGTGGGCGCCCCGCCGAAGGCGGCTCCCCAGAGGGCGGCCGCGATCAGCAGGACGGCCCGCGACTGGCCGGCCAGGCCGAGGACCAGCATCGCGAGGGCGATCAGGGCCAGGGTGGCCAAGAGCAGGGGCCGGGGGCAGCGGTCGATGACTGCGCCGACGATCCAGATGCCGGCGACGGTGGACAGGCCGAAGACGAGCAGGACGAGGCCGGTCTGCCCGGAGCCGGAGAGCTCTGCGAGCGGTGCGACGTAGGTGTACACCGCCTGGTGGCCCAGCAGCACGAGCACGGTGACGGTCAGCACGGTGCGGATGCCGGGCAGGGTGGCCACCCGGCGCAGCGGGATCCGTACGGAGGCGGGCTCTCCTGGATAGCCGGGCACCTTCCATCGCACCCAGACGGCGAGGACCGCGGCCAGGGCGGCGAGGGCGAGGAAGGCGGCGCGCCAGCCGAATGCGGCGGCCAGGGCGGTGCCTGCCGGGATGCCCAGGCAGAGTGCGACGGTGATGCCGGCCGAGACGATGGCGATGGCGCGGCCCCGGCGTTCCGGCGGGACCATCCGGGCGGCGTAGCCGACGAGCATCGCCCAGAGCGTGCCGCCCATGACGCCCGCCAGCAGCCGGGCGGCGAACGTCAGCGGGTAGGCGGAGGACAGGGCGGTGACGACGTTGAAGAGCGCGAAGCCGGCGAGCACCGCGATGAGCACCGGCCGGCGGGGCAGGCCGCGCAGGACCGCGGTGACCGGGATCGCGGTGAGGAAGGACATGACGGCGTAACCGGTCACCAGGAACCCGATCTGCCCTTCGGAGGCGTCCAGGCCCTCGCTCAGTTGCGGCAGCAGGCCGGCGGGGAGCAGTTCCGTCGTCACGGCCGTGAACGCCGCGGCGAACAGGGCCAGCAGCCCTGCCCATGGCAGTTTCACGTGTTCCTGGGGAGTGAGCATGCGACCATGGTCAGACGTTCACATCAATGTGAAGGCAAGTGCGACATGAAGATCGGCGAACTGTCCCGGCGCACCGGCGTCCCCACCCGGATGCTGCGCTACTACGAGGAGCAGGATCTGCTGCATCCGGAGCGGTCCGACAACGGCTACCGCGTGTACGGTCCCACGGCGGTCTATCAAGTCCAGCAGATCCGCGGCCTGCTCGACTCGGGCCTCACCACGGAGATCATCCGCAGGATCATGCCGTTCCTGGACAAGCCTGACGACATCCTCATGCATCCCCGGTGCCTGACCCCGGAGGTCGACGCGCTGCTCAGGGGCGAGGCCGAGCGCATCCAGCAGCGCATCGAGTGCCTGGCCCGCAACCGGGACGCCATCTACGCCTACCTGGCCGCGATCCAGGACGCCGGCCGGCGCTGATCAGGAGTCGAACGGGGCCAGCAGGGTTCGCAGCAGGGCGGCCAGGGCATGCTGGTCGTCGGCGCTCAGGCTGCCCAGCAGTTCGTGCTCGCGCCGGAGCAGGTCGGAGAAGGCGGAGTCGACGCGGGCCAGCCCGGATTCGGTCAGCGAGACGAGCACGCCGCGCCGGTCTTCGGGGTCGGGGCGGCGGCGGACGAGCCCGGCCTGGGCGAGGCGGTCGATGCGGTTGGTCATGGTGCCGGAGGTGACGAGGGTGGCGCGGAGCAGGGCTCCAGGGCTGAGCTCGTACGGCTTGCCGGCCCGGCGCAGGGCGGTCAGCACGTCGAACTCCCAGGGCTCCAGGTCATGCTCGGCGAAGGCGGCGCGCCTGGCCCGGTCGAGATGTTTGGCCAGTCTGGACACCCGCGAGAGCACCTGGAGGGGCTCGACGTCGAGGTCGGGACGCTCTGCTCGCCACGCCGTGACGAGCCTGTCGACTTCGTCCTGCGCATCGTCCGTCATGCGATCGAGTGTACTGTCTTGACATCGAGATAAGTATCTCGATACCAATTATCTTTATGTCAAGAGATATCTGGGACCCCATCACGTACGGCAGGTACGCCGACGAGCGGTCGCGGCCGTTCTTCGACCTGCTCGCCAGGGTGCGGGCGGACGCTCCCGATTATGTCGTGGACGCGGGCTGCGGCACTGGCGAACTCACTGCTGAGCTGGCCAGGCGCTGGCCGCAGGCCGCCGTGGAGGGCTTCGACTCCTCCCCTTCCATGATCGCCAAGGCGCGCGAGCTGGACGCCACGCCCCGGTTCACCGTCGCCGACGTCACGACATGGCATCCTGACAGGCCGGTTGACGTGATCGTCTCCAATGCCGTCCTGCAGTGGGTGCCCGAGCACCGTGACGTACTCGAACGCTGGATCGTGGGCCTGAAGCCGGAGGGCTGGCTGGCCTTCCAGGTGCCCGGCAACTACGACGCCCCCAGCCACGTGGTCATCCGTGAGCTGTGCGCGTCGCGGGCCTGGGCCGACAGGCTCGGCGACTACGACAGGGGCGACCCCGTCGGCACCGCCGTCGACTATCTGGACCTGCTGAGCGGCTGCGGCTGCCAGGTGGACGCCTGGGAGACGACCTACACGCACGTGCTCAACGCACCCAAGGGCGAGAACCCGGTGCTCAACTGGGTCTCCGGCACCGCCCTGCGGCCCATCTTCGACCGCCTGCAGCCGGAGGAGCGCAAGCGGTTCGCCGCCGACCTGGCCGAGCGGTTCGAAGAGGTCTACCCGGCGCGCGAATTCGGCACCCCCTTCCCGTTCCGGCGGATCTTCGTGGTGGCGCGGAAATGATCGTCGGACTGCACCACGTCCAGCTCGCCGCGCCCGCGAACAGCGAGCCGGAGCTCAGGGAGTTCTACGCGGGCGTGCTCGGCCTCCAGGAGGTGGCCAAGCCGCCGGAGCTGGCCAGGCGCGGCGGCGCCTGGTTCCGTGGCCAGGGGGTGGAGATCCATCTCGGCATCGAGGCGGGCTTCCGTCCAGCGGCGAAGGCGCATCCGGCGTTCCTGGTCGACGACCTGGACGCGCTGGTCGCCGCGTTGCCCGGCGCGGTGCCGGACCAGTTGCTCCCCGGCTTCCGCCGCGTCTACGTCACGGATCCGGTCGGGAACAGGATCGAGCTGATGCAGCGCACGTGATGTTCACCTTCGGATGACATCATGGTTGAAACCGGACTTCATGCGAGGTGTCGTGGGCATTGAGATCGAGGACAAGTTCGACGTTCCGCCCGAGTTCGAGGTGCCGGACCTGACCGGTCTGGCGGAGGTGACCGGCCCGAAGACGTTCCAGCTCGTGGCCCTCTACTACGACACGCCGGATCTGAGGCTGGCGTCCAGGGGCGTGACGCTCAGGCGCAGGCGCGGAGGCTCCGATGCCGGCTGGCACCTGAAGCTGCCCAAGGCCAAGGGGGTGCGGCAGGAGATCACCCATCCCCTCACCCGCAGCACCAAGATCGTTCCGGCGGAGCTGGCCGAGCTCGTCCGCGCCTACACGCGCGGTGCCGAGCTGCAGGTGGTCGCCGAGCTCGACACGCGCAGGAGCGTGACCGTCCTGCGCGACGGTGAGACCAGGCTCGTCGAGATCGCCGACGACCGGGTGAAAGGCACGGTCTTCGGCGCCGAACCCACCGTCGTGCGGTGGCGCGAGGTCGAGGCGGAGCTGCTCGACGGCGACCTGAAACAGCTGGCGAAGGTCGGCAAGCGGCTCAGGAAGGCGGGCGCGACGCCGTCCGCCGCGACCAGCAAGCTCGGCAAGCTCCTGGAGCCGCCCGCTGTCCCTCGGGCGGCGCTCGAACCGGGCACCGCGGGTCACACCGTGGCCGGCTTCCTGTCGGCCCAGGTGGCCGCTCTGCTCTCCCAGGATCCCCGGGTACGGCGCGCCGAAGAGGACGCCGTGCACCAGATGCGGGTCGCCGCGCGCAGGCTCCGCAGCGCGCTCAAGGCGTTCAAACCCGTCGTGCGCGACACCGCGGAGCTGCAGGAGGAGCTGCGCTGGCTCGGCGGCGTCCTGGGTGAGGTCCGCGATCTGGAGGTGATCAGAGCCAGGTTCGGCAGGGAGCTGGCAGGCCTGGCCCCCGAGCTCGTCGTCGGTCCCATCCAGCGCAGGCTCTGCGACGACCTGGGCAAGAGGGAGCAGGAAGGGTACGGGCGGATCAGGGAGACGCTGAGCGGCGACCGCTACTACGCCCTGCTCGACGCCCTCGACGCGCTGGTGGCGGAGCCGAAGCTGGGCAAGGCGGCGGCCGGACCGGCCGAGGACCGGCTGGGCGACATCGCGGAGGCCACCTGGAAGCGGGTGACCAGGACCTACGACGCGGCCCGGGCCATCACCGACCCCGAACACCGCGAGATCGCCATGCACGACGTGCGCAAGGCTGCCAAGCGCGCCCGCTACACCGCCGAGGCGCTCCGCGGCACGCTCGGCAAGCCCATGGCCAAGCTGGCCAAGCACGCCGAAGCCGTACAGGAGGTGCTGGGCGCGCACGTGGACGGCGTGGTCGCGCAGGAGAGGCTGGCAGAGGAGGCTCAGAGCGCCCGCGAGGCGGGAGAGGACACGTTCACGTACGGGCTGCTCATCGGTCTGGAGCGGGGCGCGGCGGAGCGGGCCCACGAGGAGTTCCCCGAGGTCTGGGCGGAGACCGTGGAAGCCGTGCGGAAGATCCTGTGAGTCCGGAAGGCCGGGCTGCCCGTCAGGTGGAGTGGCGCTCCGACGCGACCACCTGCCGGCCCACCCTGTGCAGCACGGCGAAGGCGCCCTTGCGCAGGTGCGTCTGCTCGCCGCCGAGCGCGGCGAGCAGGGGCGGCACGACCTTGCCGTGGCTGCATACGGCGGCGGGCACGGTGAGGTCGCCGACCAGGGCCGCCGTCTTGGGCGGGTCCTGGTCCTCCTCGCTGAGCAGCGCCTCGAGCCTGATGTCCGAGCTGTACGGTTCCAGCGTCTGTACACATCTGAGGCTGGGAGAGCTCAGCAGGATCTCGGGCCTGTAGGCGGGCAGCACGGTGTCCAGCACCGCGGCCTGTGCCCGGCCGTCGCCGTCGAGCGGTCGCAGGGCGTCCTCGCCCTGCCAGTCACGGCGTGAGCCGGCCGAGCCGTGCCGCACCAGGACGAGCGGGACCGTGGTCAGGGGCGCCTCCGTCAGCGCGCCGAGCAACTCCACGTCCCACGCGTAGCTCAGCAGCTCCCGGGCCCGGTCGACGGGGAGCCAGCGCAGCCCGTCGACCTCGTCACCGGGCACGAACCCGCCGTCGCCGGCCACCCGGGCCGCCCAGTAGTGGACCTTCTTGATCCCGACCTCGAGCGGGTAGCTCACGAGCGGCAGGGCACGGTCGAGTACGACGGTCAGGCCGGTCTCCTCGCGCACCTCGCGCAGGGCGGCGGCGATCACGTGCTCCCCGCGTTCCAGCTTGCCCTTGGGGAAGGTCCAGTCGTCGTAGCGCGGCCGGTGGACGACGGCCACCTCAGGGTGGCTCTCCTCACCCCGCCACACCACGGCGCCGGCGGCCCGGAGCGGGTCAGTCGTCGTCGTCAACAGTCCTCCAGCGGCGGGTCCCGATGAGATGGCTCTGCAGGTCGTCGCCCGGCTGGCGGAGCCAGGTGCCGTCGGAGCCCAGCCACCACGTGCTCGTGGTGTCGGCCATGGCCAGATCCATGAGCGAGATCAGGTACGCCTTGTGCTGCGGGCTGGTCACCTTGACCAGGGCCTCCACCCGGCGGTCGAGGTTGCGGCGCATCAGGTCGGCGCTGCCGATCCACACCTCAGGCCGCCTGCCCAGGCCGAACTCGTACACCCTGGAGTGCTCCAGGAAGCGTCCCAGCGCAGAGCGCACGCGGATGGTCTCCGACAGGCCGGGGATGCCGGGGCGCAGCGTGCACACCCCGCGCACCCACAGGTCCACCGGCACGCCGGCCTTGGACGCCCGGTAGAGGGCGTCGATGATCGGCTCGTCCACGAGGGAGTTCGTCTTGATCCTGATGCGTGCCGGGCGTCCCGCCCGCTGGTGGGTGATCTCACGGTCGATCCTGGCCAGCAGCCCGGCGCGCATCGAGTGCGGCGCGACCAGCAGCCTGCGGTAGGCCGAGTGGTTGGAGTAGCCGGTCAGGTGGATGAACAGGTCCGTGACGTCCTCGCCGACCAGCGGGTCCGAGGTGAGCAGGCCGAAGTCCTCGTACTGCCTGGCGGTCTTGGGGTTGTAGTTGCCGGTGCCGATGTGGCAGTAGCGGCGCAGCTCGCCGGACGGCTCCTGCCTGACGACGAGGGCGAGCTTGCAGTGGGTCTTCAGGCCGACCACGCCGTAGACGACGTGGCAACCGGCGCGTTCCAGCTTGCGGGCCCAGGAGATGTTCGCGTGCTCGTCGAAGCGGGCCTTGATCTCCACGACCACGACGACCTGCTTGCCCGCCTCGGCCGCGTCGATGAGCGCGTCCACGATGGGGGAGTCGCCGCTGGTGCGGTAGAGGGTCTGCTTGATGGCCAGCACCTTGGGGTCGGCGGAGGCCGCCTCGATGAAGCGCTGCACGCTGGTCGCGAATGAGTCGTAGGGGTGGTGCAGCAGCACGTCGCGCTCGCCCAGCACGGCGAAGATGTCGTCCTCGGCGCTGATGGCCTCGGCGGGGACGAACGGGCGGTAGCTGAGCTCACCGCGGTCCAGGTCGGCGATGGCGTGCAGGCCGGTCAGGTCCAGCGGCCCGGCGATGCGGTAGATCTCGTGCGGGGCCAGCTCCAGCTCGTCCACCAGCAGGTCGAGCACCTGGGGCGAGATGGTGTCCTCGACCTCCAGCCGGACCGGCGGACCGAACCGCCGCCGCCGCAGCTCCTTCTCAAGGGCCTGCATGAGGTTCTCGGTGACGTCCTCGTCGACTTCGAGATCCTCGTTCCTGGTCACCCGGAACACATGATGCTGGACGATCTCCATGCCCTTGAAGAGCTGCCCCAGATGGGCCGCGATCACGTCCTCCAGTGGTACGAACCGGTCCTTGGAGGCCGCCACGAAGCGGGGGAGCTGGGAGGGGACCTTGACCCTGGCGAACACCGTGTGATCGGTGGCCGGGTTCCGCACCACGACCGCCAGATTCAGGCTCAATCCAGAAATGTACGGAAAAGGGTGGGCGGGGTCCACGGCCAGCGGCGTCAGCACCGGCCTGATCCGCTCCCTGAACAGCCTGCGCAGCTCCGTGCGCTCCTCGCGCCCCAGATCGTCCCAGCGGACGATCTCGATCCCCTCGGCCGCGAGCTTGGGCCGGATCTGCTCGTGGAACGCCGCGGCGTGCCGCCTGGCCAGCTCGTCGGCGATGGTGGCGATCCTGGCCAGCTCCTCGCTCGGCTTCAGCCCGCTCTTCGTCCGTAGGAGCAGGCCGGTCGCCATGCGCCGTTTGAGCCCGGCGACGCGGACCCGGAAGAACTCGTCCAGGTTGCTGGCGAAGATGGCCAGGAACCGCACCCGCTCCAGCAGGGGCAGGGACGGATCTTCGGCCAGCTCCAGCACCCGCTCGTTGAACTGCAGCCAGCTCTCCTCGCGGTTGAGGAACCTCTCCTGTGGCAACGGTAGATCATTTTGGGGATGCAGCAACTCAGCGGACATAGGAGGAATATGCCCCGTCAGGTTGAACAGAACGTGAACAGTGCCGCACCGAGCTATTCCTGCTGGTCAGGCTGCCCGAGCCGGGCCGTCCGCTCGGCCAGCCTGGCCTCGCGCTGGCGCAGTTTGTCCTCGCGTTCGCGAACCTTCTCGGCCTCCTTCATGAGCCGCTCGCGCTCCTTCTCGGCCTCCTTGAGGAGCCGCTCGCGCTCCTTCAGCTCGCGGACCCTGGCCTTCTCCGCCTCGCGCAGGTCGCGCTGCCGGACCTTCTCGGCCTCCTTGAGCTCCCGCTCGCGCACCTTCTCCAGCTCGCGCAGCTCCTTGTCGCTGGCGCGGGGCTTGGCCGCGCTCGCCTGGGTGCGGGTGGCCAGCGTGATCGCCGGCTGCGGGTTGAGCCCGGTCAGCCCGTTCCACGCCAGGTTCACCAGGTGCGCCGCGACCTCCTCGCGGCCGGGTTTGCGTACGTCGAGCCACCACTGGCCGGTCAGCGCCACCATGCCCACCAGCATCTGGGCGTACATCGGCGCCAGTTTGGGGTCGTAGCCGCGCGCCGCGAACTCGTCGGCCAGCACGTCCTCCACCTGGCTCGCGATCTCGCTGATCAGGCTGGCGAACGTGCCCGTGCCCGAGGCGGCGTGCGAGTCGCGGACCAGGATGCGGAAGCCCTCGCTGCTCTCCTCGATGTACTGCAGCAGGGCCAGCGCGGCCCGCTCCAGCTTGACCAGGGAGTGGCTGGCGGCGAGGGCTCCGGTGATCATGCCGAGCAGCTTCTGCATCTCGCGGTCGACGACGACCGCGTAGACGCCCTCCTTGCCGCCGAAGTGCTCGTACACCACGGGCTTCGAGACGTGCGCGGTAGCCGCGATCTCCTCGATAGAGGTCCCGTCAAACCCCTTCTGCGCGAAAAGCGTACGGCTGATCAGTATCAGCTGCTCTCTTCGTTCTTTTCCGGTCATGCGCCTACGAGATCGGGATTCGGTCACGCTTTCCATAATGGCGGTGCCGGACGGAGCACCGCTCGCCGATGAGGCGGTGTCAGGCAATCCGCTTCGCCGCCAGCCGCTCAGGCGTCGGCCAGCGCACGTCGTGAACCCAGCCCAGCTTCTCGAAGATGCGGATCAGGCCGGCGCTCAGGTCGATCTGGCCCTTGAGCACGCCGTGCCTGGCGCAGGTGGGGTCGGAGTGGTGGAGGTTGTGCCACGACTCGCCGAACGAGGGAATCGCCAGCCACCACACGTTGCGGGACTTGTCACGTACCTGGAAGGCCTCCTCGCCGAACACGTGGCAGATCGAGTTGATCGACCAGGTCACGTGGTGGAGCAGGCCGATGCGGATCAGGGAGCCCCAGAACAGCGCGGTCAGCGCGCCCTGCCAGGACCAGGTGATCAGCCCGCCGAGGATGCCGGGCAGCAGGATGGAGGTGATGGCCATCGCGCCGAACCACCTGTGCAGCTTCATCACGTCGGCGTCCCTGACCAGGTCAGGGGCGTACTTCTCGCGATTGGTGCGCTCGGCGTCGAACAGCCAACCCATGTGCGCGTACAGCAGGCCCTTGGACATCGACTTGAAGCCGGGACCGAAGCGCCACGGCGAGTGCGGGTCGCCCTCCTTGTCGGAGAACTTGTGGTGCTTGCGGTGGGTGGCGACCCAGTCGAGCACGGACATCTCCAGCGAGAGGCTGCCCGCGATGCCGAGTGCGATCTTCAGCGGCCGCTTGGCCTTGAACGAGCCGTGGGTGAAATAGCGGTGCAGCCCGACGGTGACGCCGAGGCCCGAGACCACGTAGAAGACGCCGGCGATGGCGACGTCCGTCCAGCCGAGTCCCCATCCCCAGGCGATCGGCACGGCGGCCAGGATCGCCACGATGGGCAGCCCGACGACCAGCGCGAATGACACGAGTTCGGCCTTGGAGCGTGGTTCGGGTTCGAAATCGGGCTTCGGTCCGGGCGTCGGGCGTTCGGCGATAACGGTCATGGGCTACCTCTCGCGATCTGTCTGGGGAGTATGTCTGGCTACGCCACCGTAACTTACGCCATCGTAAGTAAGGAAGCCCTAAGTTTTCCATGTGTGATTTGTAACGGGCTGCTCTACGACATGCGTCGGTTCCATGCCTTGCGGCATTTCGGGCGGTCTGTTATGCGCGCCCTCAGCTGTGGTCTGCCCCCACACCTGCGATCTAGTCACACGGGTGCGCGTGGGAGGCGGGTATGGGCGCGCACGCAGGTGCGGGGTCGGTATCGTAGGGACTGTGTCGGACGCCACGGTGTCCGCTGATCCCGGATCGTCTAATCGGCAGGACAAGTGGTTTTGGTCCACTTTGTAGGGGTTCGAGTCCTCTTCCGGGAGCTTTCCAGCTCTCCCCCCGAGAGAGCGCCCGAAGTGGCCAGGTATCCTCACGGTGTCGGGAGGGTTGCGGTGCGGTAGCCGCATCTGACCCTGATCCGTCCAGCCACAGGGAGCCTCAGTCCGTGAGTGTGCCGCGCCCGGCAGCCGTCATCGTCCTCGCCGCAGGCGAGGGAACCCGGATGAAGAGCCAGACCCCGAAAGTCCTGCACGAGCTGTGCGGCCGAGCGCTGGTCGACCACATGCTCTCCGCCGCCCGCGACCTCGGTCCCGAGCGGCTCATCGTCGTCATCGGCCACGCGCTCGAGCGCGTCAGCGCCCACCTGGCCGACACCAGCCCGGACGCGCGCGCCGTCGTCCAGCGGGAGCAGCGCGGCACCGGCCACGCGGTCCGCACCGTGCTGGAGGAGGTCGGCACGATCACCGGCACGGTCCTCGTCACCTACGGAGACGTGCCGCTGCTGCGCACCGAGACCATGGCCGAGCTGCTCCAGCGGCACGAGTCCGACGGCAACGCCGTCACCGTGCTCACGGCCGAGGTGCCCGACCCCACCGGCTACGGGCGCATCATCCGCGACCCCGGCGGCGCCGTGCTGGAGATCGTCGAGGAGAAGGACGCCAGCCCCGACCAGCGCGCCATCAAGGAGATGAACTCCGGCATCTACGCCTTCGACGGAGCGCTCCTGGCCGACGCGGTCAAGCGCGTGTCCAGCGACAACGCCCAGGGCGAGGAGTACCTCACCGACGTGCTGTCGATCCTGCGCGGCGACGGCCACCGCGTCGGCGCGCACGTCGCGGGCGACTTCGCCGAGGTCGAGGGCGTCAACGACCGGGTCCAGCTCGCCTTCGCCCGCAAGGTGCTCAACCAGCGCCTGCTGGAGAGGCACATGCGCGGCGGCGTCACGATCGTCGACCCCGGCAGCACCTGGATCGACGTGGGCGTGGAGATCGAGCCCGACGCGCTCATCCATCCCGGCACGCAGTTGCACGGCCGCACGGTCGTCGGAGCCGACGCCGAGATCGGCCCCGCCACCACACTGACCGACACCCGCGTCGGCGCGGGGGCCGTGGTGCGCAACGCCGTCGCCGACGGCGCCGAGATCGGTCCGCAGGCCAGCGTCGGCCCCTACGCCTACCTGCGCCCCGGCACCGTGCTCGGCCGGGCGTCCAAGGCCGGCACCTTCGTCGAGATGAAGAACTCCCAGGTCGGCGAGCGGTCCAAGGTCCCGCACCTGACCTATGCGGGAGACGCCACGATCGGCGACGACGTCAACATCGGCGCGGCGGTGGTCTTCGTCAACTACGACGGGGTCACCAAGAGCCGCACCAAGGTCGGCGACGGCGCGTTCGTCGGCTGCGACACCATGCTCATCGCCCCGGTGACGGTAGGAGACGGCGCCTACACGGCCGCCGGGTCCGTCATCGACGGCGATGTGCCGCCCGGCGCGATCGGGGTGGCGAGAGCGCGTCAGCGCAACATCGAGAAATGGGTCTTGCGCAGGCGCGCGGGCACCAAGTCGGCCGCGGCCGCCGAGCGGGCGCTGGCCGAGCAAGAACAGCGGGAGAGTGGCAAATGACCAGTATCAAGCAGCCGGGCGAGAAGGCTCTCATGCTCTTCTCCGGCCGCGCCTACCCCGAGCTGGCCGATGAGGTGGCCGAGCACCTCGGCGTCTCCCTCACCCCCACCAAGCTGATCGACTTCGCCAACGGCGAGATCTACGCCCGCTACCTCGAGTCCGTCCGCGGCTGCGACGCCTTCGTGATCCAGAGCCACACCGGTCCGATCAACAAGTGGATCATGGAACAGCTCATCATGGTCGACGCGCTCAAGCGGGCCTCCGCCAAGCGCATCACCGTGGTCATGCCGTTCTTCGGCTACGCCAGGCAGGACAAGAAGGGCCGCGGTCGCGAGCCGATCACGGCCCGGCTGATGGCCGACATGTTCAAGACCGCCGGCGCCGACCGGCTCATGTCGATCGACCTGCACACCTCGCAGATCCAGGGCTTCTTCGACGGCCCGGTCGACCACCTGTTCGCCATGCCGGTGCTGGAGAGCTATCTGAAGAACAAGCTCGACCTGGCGACCACCACCATCGTCTCGCCCGACACCGGCCGCGTGCGCCTGTCGGAGCGCTGGGCCGACACGCTCGGCACCCCGCTGGCCTTCATCCACAAGCGGCGCGACCTCGACGTCGCCAACTCGGTGAAGGTCAACGAGGTCGTCGGCAAGGTGCGCGGCCGCACCTGCGTGCTGATCGACGACATGATCGACACCGCCGGCACCATCTGCAAGGCCGCCGACGCCCTCTACGACCAGGGCGCCACCAACGTGATCACGGCCGCCACCCACGCGGTCTTCTCCGACCCGGCGGTCGACCGGCTGAAGAACTCCCGGATCTCCGAGGTCATCGTCACCAACACGCTGCCGCTGTCGCAGGAGAGCCGGTTCGACAAGCTGACCGTGCTGTCGATCGCGCCGCTCATCGCCCGCGCCATCACCGAGGTGTTCACCGACGGCTCCGTGACGAGCCTGTTCGAAGGCGATACCTGAGCGCGCCGATCGACCCAGTAGACTGGTGAGGTTGCGCTCGTAACGCCTTCCGCTAGGGCGGGTGAGGGGGAGCGCAAAACCCGAGCTTCTCGCATCCCTAGGAGATGTCATGTCCGAAGTACGTATCGCCGCCGAATCCCGCACCGAGTTCGGCAAGGGCGCCGCTCGCAAGATCCGCCGCAACGACAAGGTGCCCGCCGTCCTCTACGGGCACGGCACCGACACCAAGCACCTGACCCTTCCTGGCCACGAGGTGCTGCTCGCGCTCCGCACGCCCAACGTGCTGATCCGCCTCGCGGGTGACGGCATCGACGAGCTCGCGCTCCCCAAGGGCGTCCAGCGTGACCCGATCAAGGGCTTCGTCGAGCACGTCGACCTGCTCCTGGTCCGGCGCGGCGAGAAGGTCACGGTCGAGATCCCGGTCACCACGGTCGGCGACGTCAACTCCGAGGGCCTGCTCGACCAGCAGCTCGTCTCCGTCTCCGTCGAGACCGAGGCCACGCACATCCCGACCGGCATCGAGGTCGACGTCGAGGGCCTGGTGATCGGCACCGTCATCACCGCCGCCGAGCTTCCGCTCCCGGAGGGCACCACCCTGGCCGCCGACCCGGAGGTCGTGATCCTCCAGGTCATCGCCAAGCCGACCGAGGCCCCGGCCGAGGGCGAAGAGGCCGCCGAGGTCGCCGAGGGCGAGACCGCCGAGGCCGCTGCCGCCGAGTAATCGTCGCGGTCGCGGGGCAGCCGGTGTCGCCGGCTGCCCCGTTCCGCGCTTGAGGGGAGCACATGGACCGCTGGCTGATCGCCGGGCTCGGCAACCCCGGCCCTGAATACGCGGGTAACAGGCACAACGCGGGCTTCATGGTGCTCGACGAGCTGGCCGCCAGGGCGGGCGGGCGCTTCAAGGCGCACCGGAGCCGCTCGGAGGTGCTGGAGACGCGGGCCGCCGTGCTCGCCAAGCCGCTGACGTACATGAACCTGTCGGGCGGGCCGGTCAAGGCGCTCGCCGACTTCTACAAGATCGGTCCCGAGCGGCTGATCGTGGTCCACGACGAGCTGGACGTCCCCTACGGCGCGCTGCGCGCCAAGCTGGGCGGCGGCGACAACGGTCACAACGGGCTCAAGTCGATCACCAAGGTGCTCGGCACCCGCGACTACCTGCGGGTCCGCTTCGGCATCGGCCGCCCTCCCGGCCGCATGGACGCCGCCTCGTTCGTCCTGAGGGACTTCGCCACCGTCGAGCGCAAGGACCTGCCGTTCCTGGTCGACCGGGCGGCGGACGTGGTGGAGTCGCTCATGGAACGCGGCCTCGAAGTCACGCAGAATGATTTCCACCGCGCCGATCTGAACATTTCCGGCCCTCCACGCTGATCCCCGCATAGGGCCGTTCGCGCGTCCACCGGCCTCGTGTGCCGCTACTATCTGGTGACTTTCTGTTCACGATCGGTCACTCGGAGGCGTGCGTGCACGACGGACCCCGCGGGGAGGCTCTGCTGACCGTCGTCGGATCCGGTCCCGCCGTCTCCTGGCGAGTCGGTCCCCGCGTGCCCAGCTGGGTGCGCGCCTACAGGTTCCGCGCCCTGGCCGCCGATTCGCTCTGCGGGTGCGCGGGCGCGGCCGCCGCGTTCGCCTTCAGGTTCGGCGAGGTCACCGCCCACGCCACCCCCTACCTGATGGCCAGCATGGTGCTGCCGCTGGTGTGGATCAGCGCGGTCGCGCTCAACCGGGCCTACGAGCCGCGCATGATCGGCGTCGGGTCGGAGGAGTTCCGCAGGGTCGTGCAGTGCGGCGTCGCGCTGACCGCCGCGCTCGCCATCGGCTCCTACGTGACCAAGACCGACGTCGCCCGCGGCTACGTGGTGCTCGCCCTGCCCCTGATCACGCTGCTCACCCTGATGTTCCGGTACGGCCTGCGCCGCTCGCTGCACCGGCGCCGCGCGCGCGGCGCGTGCATGCGCAGGGTCGTGGCGGTGGGCCACGCCGCCTCGGTGGACGAGCTCGTCCGGCTCTTCCGCAAGGAGCGCTACCACGGCATGGACGTCGTGGCGGCCTGCCTGCCCGACGACGCTCCCGTTGACGGCGTGGCCGAGGTGCCCGTCGTCGGCCACTTCAGCGACGTGCCCCTCGTCGTCGACCAGGTCCGGGCCGACACCGTGGCCGTGCTCGCCTGTCCCGAGATGGACGGCCTGGCGCTGCGGAGGCTGGCCTGGCGGCTGGAGGCCACGCGGACCGAGCTGGTGGTGGCCCCGGCGCTGATGGAGGTCGCCGGGCCGCGCACCACGATCCGGCCCGCCGCCGGGCTGCCGCTGCTGCACGTGGAGCACCCTGAGCTGACAGGCGTCCGCCAGCTCGTCAAGAACGTCTTCGACCGGGTGCTGGCGCTCTCGCTGCTCGTGCTGCTCGCTCCGCTGCTGGCCGGGCTGGCGATCGCGGTGCGCGCGACCAGTCCGGGACCGGCGCTGTTCAGGCAGACCAGGGTGGGCAGGGACGGCAGGCTGTTCACCATCGTGAAGTTCCGCACCATGAGACGCGGCGCAGAGCGCCAGAAGATCACCCTCGTCAGTGACGGTGACGGGCCACTGTTCAAGATCCGCAACGATCCGCGGGTGACGCCGCTCGGCACGTTCATGCGCCGTCACTCGCTCGACGAGCTGCCTCAGCTCATCAACGTGACCCTCGGGCACATGTCTCTGGTGGGACCGCGCCCGCCGCTGCCGGAGGAGGTCGCCCGCTACGGCGACGACGTGCGCAGGCGGCTCCTCGTCCGGCCCGGCCTGACCGGGCTCTGGCAGGTGAACGGCCGGTCGGATCTGTCGTGGGAGGAATCCGTCCGGCTGGACTTGCGTTACGTTGAGAACTGGTCCCTCATGCTGGACCTCCAGATTCTTTGGAAAACATGGTCGGCCGTCGCACGCGGGCAAGGAGCTTATTGATGACCATTCGCGACGACCACGCTCTTGCCGCCGATCTGGCGACCGAGGCGGGGGAGCACCTGTTGCGGGTTCGCGAGCGCGAGGGGTTCGGCGACCCGGCCGCCCTGCGGACCGCCGGCGACCGCGCCGCCCACGTGCTCCTGATGGAGTCGCTGGCCAGGCTCAGGCCCTCCGACAGCGTGCTGTCGGAGGAGGCCACCCGCGAGGAGCGGATGGATCCGCGCAGGCAGAGCGCGGACCGCGTGTGGATCGTCGATCCGCTCGACGGCACCCGCGAGTTCTCCGAGGAGGGCAGGTCCGACTGGGCCGTCCACGTGGCGCTGTGGGAGCGGGGCAGGCTGACCGCGGGGGCGGTGGCGCTGCCGGCGCAGGGGCGCACGCTGACCACGGCCGAGCCGCCCAAGCTGCCCGCCTACGACAAGGGCCGCTTCCGCATCGCGGTGAGCCGCACCCGCCCGCCGGAGTTCGTGCAGAAGCTCGCCTATCTGGTCGGCGCCGACCTGGTGCCGATCGGCTCGGCCGGAGCGAAGATCTCCGCCGTGCTGACCGGCGAGGTCGAGGCCTACGTGCACGCCGGTGGCCAGTACGAATGGGATTCGGCCGCGCCGGTCGCGGTCGCGCAGGCCGCGGGCGCCCACGCCAGCCGAATCGACGGCTCGGAACTGGCCTACAACCAAGCCGACCCCTCACTACCAGATATCCTGGTTTCCCTACCGGACTTGGCGTCATCCCTGCTCGCCGGGATCCGGGACCTGCACCGATAAACGCCGGAGGAGAGCTCCCATGCTCCAGCGCGACTACACCACGTCGCAGCTCGACGTACTCGAAGCCGAGGCCATCCACATCATGCGCGAGGTGGCGGCCGAATTCGAGCGTCCCTGTCTGCTCTTCTCCGGTGGCAAAGACTCCATCGTCATGCTCCGCATCGCGGAGAAGGCGTTCTGGCCCGCGGCCATCCCCTTCCCGCTCATGCACGTCGACACGGGGCACAACTTCGAGGAGGTCATCGAGTTCCGCGACCGACGGTCCGCCGAACTCGGCGCCCGCCTGGTCGTGGCCAGCGTGCAGGACTCGATCGACGCCGGGCGGGTGGTCGAGGAGACCGGCCGCCGGGCCTCCCGCAACCGCCTGCAGACCACCACGCTGCTCGACGGCATCGAGGACAACGAGTTCGACGCGGTCTTCGGCGGCGCCAGGCGCGACGAGGAGAAGGCCAGGGCCAAGGAGCGGGTGTTCTCCTTCCGTGACGACTTCGGCCAGTGGGACCCGAAGAACCAGCGCCCCGAGCTGTGGAACCTCTACAACGCGCGGATCCGCAAGGGCGAGCACATCCGGGTGTTCCCGCTGTCCAACTGGACCGAGCTGGACATCTGGGACTACATCCGGCGCGAGGCCATCGAGATCCCGTCCATCTACTTCGCCCACACGCGCAAGGTCTTCGAGCGTGACGGCATGCTGCTGCCGGACGCCGACGTCGTGCAGCGCGGTGACGACGAGCCGCTGTTCGAGTCCGTGGTGCGCTACCGCACCGTGGGCGACATGACCTGCACCGGCGCCGTGCAGTCCAAGGCCGCGACGGTCGAAGAGATCATCGAGGAGATCGCGGTGACCCGGATCACCGAGCGCGGGGCCACCAGGGCCGACGACCGCGCCTCGGAGGCCGCCATGGAGGATCGCAAGCGGGAAGGCTACTTCTAAACCGATGGATATTCTGCGTTTCGCCACGGCGGGAAGCGTCGATGACGGCAAGTCCACCCTCATCGGGCGGCTGCTGTTCGACTCCAAGGCGATCTTCGAAGACCAGCTTGAGGCCGTCGAGCGCACCTCGCGCGACCGCGGCACCGAATTCACCGACCTGTCGCTGCTCACCGACGGCCTGCGGGCCGAGCGGGAGCAGGGCATCACCATCGACGTGGCCTACCGCTACTTCGCGACGCCGCGCCGCAAGTTCATCATCGCCGACACGCCGGGCCACATCCAGTACACCCGCAACATGGTCACCGGCGCCTCCACCGCCGACCTGGCGATCATCCTCATCGACGCCCGCAAGGGCGTGCTGGAGCAGTCGCGCCGCCACGCCTTCCTCACCTCGCTCCTGCGCGTTCCCCACCTGGTGCTCGCCGTCAACAAGATGGACCTGGTGGACTTCTCGCAGGAGCGCTTCGAGGAGATCCGCGAGGAGTTCACCGCCTTCGCCTCGAAGCTGAACGTGTCCGACCTGACGTTCATCCCCATCTCCGCGCTCAACGGCGACAACGTGGTGTCCCGCTCCGAGAACACCCCGTGGTATCAGGGCTCCTCGCTGCTCCACCACCTGGAGAACGTGCACATAGCCTCCGACCGCAACCTGGTCGACGTGCGATTCCCCGTCCAGTACGTCATCCGCCCCAAGCGGGCCACCGACCACGCCTTCCATGACTACCGCGGCTACGCCGGCCAGGTGGCGGGCGGCGTGCTCAAGCCGGGTGACGAGGTGGTGCACCTCCCGTCCGGGCTGACGACCAGGATCGCCTCCATCGACACCTTCGACGGGCCGGTGGAGGAGGCGTTCCCGCCCATGTCGGTGACGCTCCGCTTCGAGGACGACCTCGACATCTCCCGCGGTGACATGATCGCCCGCCCCAACAACCAGCCGCACGCGTCCCAGGACCTTGAGGCGATGGTCTGCTGGATGGGCGACGGCGTGAAGCTGACGCCGCGCTCCAAGCTGACCATCAAGCACACCACCCGCTCGGCCCGGGTCCTCGTCCGTGACCTGCAGTATCGCCTCGACGTCAACACCCTGCACCGGGACGAGGAGGCGACGTCGCTGGGCCTCAACGAGATCGGCCGCGTCACGCTCCGGGTGACGCAGCCGCTGTTCGTCGACGACTACGGGCGCAACCGGATGACCGGCGGCTTCATCCTGGTGGACGAGTCCACCAACGGCACGGTGGGCGCCGGCATGATCATGGACGCCCGCTAGCCGTCCCGGCGGTCCGGGCCCGCCCAGGGCCTGGACCGGCCGCTCCGGCCCGCCGGTTGCGCACCCGCGCACGGTCGCCGGAGCCATGCCCGTGCCCGCTCCGGGTCGGAGGGCCGCCCGATCCGGGGTGCCCGGGTTCTGAAGGTAGATCTCTTACGGTTCGCTGAACCTGTCGTTACTCTCCGCGCTAAAGTCCCCACGTTCCGTGTTCGCGACGTGAGAGTTCGCCCCCGTGACCGACCGTTCGACCGCTCCCCGCGTGATCTTCCTCGGTGGCCTCGGCCGCAGTGGCACCACCCTGCTCGAACGGCTCCTCGGCCAGCTTCCAGGGGTCGCGCCCCTCGGTGAGGTGGTGCACCTGTGGGAGCGCGGCGTGCTGGCCGACGAGCCGTGCGGCTGCGGGCGGGCGTTCACCGCGTGCCCGTTCTGGCGCGGCGTCGGCGAGCGGGCCTTCGGCGGCTGGACGTCCATGCTGGCCGAGCGCGTCATGGCCCTGCGCCACCGGGTGGACCGCACGCGCAGGCTGGCCCGCATCGCCCACGAGGATCTGCCGGAGTACGTGCGCGCCTACCGCCGCGTCTACCAGGCGGCGGCCGAGGCGGCGGGAGCCCAGACGGTCGTCGACTCCAGCAAGCACGCCTCGCTCGCCTACTGCCTGCTGGAGGCGGGGGTGGACGCCCGCATCGTGCAGGTGGTGCGGGAGCCGCGAGCGGTCGCCCACTCCTGGCGCAGGACCGTGGCCCGGCCCGAGGACGGCAGCCCGATGACCCGCTGGGGCCCCGCCCGCACCGCCCTGCACTGGACGGCCCAGAACCTGGCGCTGGAGCTGCTCGCCGCCCGCGGGGCCCAGGTCACCCGGATCCGTTACGAGGACCTGCTGGCCGCTCCGCACGCCACCCTGACGGACCTGGCCCACAGCCTCGGCTTCGCGACGCCGCGCCTGCCCTTCCTGCACGGCACGACCGCCTACCTGACCACGGCCCACACCGCCTCCGGCAACCCGATGCGCTTCACCGCCGGGGCCGTCGAGCTCGCCCGTGACGACTCCTGGCTGCTCGGTCTGCCACGCCACCACCGCGGCCTGGTCGCCGCTCTCACCTGGCCGCTCAGGGCCCGCTACGGTTACGGAAAGGCCACCGCATGACTGCGACCCTCTCGGTGGGGGTGGTCATCCCCACCCGAGGCGACCGCCCCCAAGAGCTGCGCACGGCCGTCCAGGCGGCGCTCGCCCAGGAGTACGCGGGCCGCGTGAGCGTCGTCGTCGTGGTCGACGGCGGCGACCCCGCCGTCGTCGCCGCCCAGGTGCCGGGCGTGCGCGTGCTGCCCAACCGGCTCAGCCCCGGGCTGCCCGGGGCGCGCAACACCGGCATCGCCGCCTGCGACACCGACCTGGTCGCCTTCTGCGACGACGACGACATGTGGCTGCCCGGCAAACTCGCCGCACAGGCGCGCCTGCTCGGCGGGGACGTCGAGTTCGCGAGCTGCGGCATCGAGGTCGAGTACGGCGGCCGGGGGATGCCGGGGCCGGCCGGAGCCGGCGGACGTCGGCGGGTGCCGAGGCTCGCCGGCGCCGACCAGGTCACCGCCGCCGACCTGGTGCGCTCCCGCATGGTGATGGTGCACTCCTCGACGTTCCTCCTCAGACGCGGCGCGTTCTGGGTGGACGAAAGCGCTCCCGCAGGCCAGAACGAGGACTGGGACCTCGCGCTCCGCGCCGCCAAGCGGCACCCGATCGCGAACGTCGACGAGCCGTTCGTGCGGGTCCGGTGGGGTGCGTCCCACTACGTCGCCCGCTGGGCCGACCGCATTGCCGGGCTCGAGTGGATGCTCGCCCGGCACCCCGAACTGGCCGTGGATCCGCGCGGCGCGGCGCGGATCTACGGTCAGCTCGCCTTCGGCCATGCCGCGCAGGGTCACCGGCGCGCCGCGGCACGCTGGGCGGCCCGGACGTTCGCCGCGCGCCTCGGCGAACCCCGGGCCCCCATCGCCCTGGCCGTGGCCGCGGGTCTGGTCCCGGCCTCCGCGGTGCTGGCCCTGCTGCACCAACGGGGGCACGGCATCTGATGACCCCGCTCCCTCAGGCCCGCGCGAACGCCGCCCTCCTCACCCAGCCTCCGTCCCCTGCGGCCCCGCCGTTCGGCGGTGAGGCCGTCGGACCCGCCGTTAGTGCCGGTGCGTGGCCTGCGCGGGTGGTCGTCGGCGGGGTCGGGCTCGACCCGGTCACCGAGGACGAGGTGGTCCGCCGGGTCGAGGCGGAGCTGGCCGCGGGCCGGGGCGGACACATCGTGACCCCGAACGTGGACATCTGCCGGGCCGTGGCGAAGGACGCGGCGCTGCGCGAGCTGGTGGGCGCGGCCGAGGTGGTGGTGGCCGACGGGATGCCGCTGGTGTGGGCGGCCCGGATGCTCGGCACGCCGGTGCCCGGGCGGGTCACCGGGGCGGACCTGATCTGGTCCCTGAGCAGGCTGGCCGCCCGGCGCGGCTGGCCCGTCTACCTGCTCGGCGGTCCGCCCGGCGCCGCCGCCGCAGCGGCCGGCGAGCTGGCGGGCCGCCATCCTCGGCTGCGCGTCTGCGGGGTGGACGCGCCGCCGTACGGGTTCGACGCGACCGAGCAGGGCAGGCGGCTGGTGCGGCGGCAGGTCGTGCGGGCGCGGCCGAGGCTGGTGTTCGTCGGGCTCGGGTTCCCCCGGCAGGATCTGCTCATCGGCGAGCTGCGTCGCGAGCTCCCCGGCGCCTGGTTCGTGGGGTGCGGGGCGGCGATCGCGTTCGCCGCGGGCACGGTGTCGCGGGCGCCCCGGTGGATGCGCCGGGCAGGGCTGGAATGGCTCTTCAGGCTGGCCTGCGAGCCCGGACGGCTGGCCAGGCGCTATCTGGTCGACGATGCGCCCTTCGCGCTGCGCCTGCTCGTCACAGCGCGGGCTGGGCGTCTTCGTCGGCGGTCAGCGCCCTGACGCGGGCGATCTCGTCAGGGGTCAGACCCCTGGCAGCCGCTCGCAGGGCCAGCCGGGAGTCCATCGGCCTGTAGGCGGTCCGGGACAGGCCCGTCCAGGTGAAGCCGCGCTCCCGGCCGCCGGAGGCGGTGCACGCGCGGATGACGCGTGCCTCGGCGGCCTGGGTCCACGCCAGGCCCGCGTACTCGTACAGGCTCTTGAAGCCCGTCAGCGGGTCGGCGGCGAGGTCGTCGTAGGAGGTGACCAGGATGCCGGGGGTGCGGGAGAGGATCTCCCGCGTCACCCGCCACAGCGCCGCCGCCTTGGCGACGCGGTCCTGAGAGCCGACCAGGACGCGCAGCCGCAGCACCTCGGGATGGTCGCGGACGAGCAGGGGCTGTTCGAGCAGCTCGTGGAAGTAGACGGTCCAGCCGAGGCGCTGCCAGCTCGCCACGAACGACACCGGGTCCCGCACGAGGGCGATCACCCTGCATCCCAGCCGCTCGGCGAACCAGCCCGCCGACAGCACGGCGAACGGATCGTCCAGCAGCGCCCGCCGTCCCGTCAGACGGCCGTACGCGAACGCGCCGCCGTAGCGGAGCATGCGTGCCAGGTCGTACGGGGAGCGGTTGGCCCGCAGCTCGGCCCGCCAGCGGTAGCGCAGCGCGACGGTGTCGCGGAAGGCGGGCAGCCAGGTGGGGGAGTTGTCGTCGCAGATGTACTGGAAGCGATGGCGCACCTGGGCGCGCAGGATGCCGGGGCAGCCGCCGGGCGGATGCTGCGGGTTGAGCGGCTCGTTGACGTAGACGAGCTCGCCGCCGGCGGCCAGCATCTTGCCCGTCCAGCTCGTGCCGCTGCGGGGCAGCCCGGTCACCAGCACGGGAGGCCGCGTGCCATGACTCATACGGGGACCCAGGTGCGCCAGCGCAGCGCGGACAGGCTGTGGCGGCCGAAGGGGCGCAGGCCGTAGCGCTGGTGGAGCTGCCAGAGCGGCAGCGCGTTCTTGATCAGCACGCCGGCCGACCAGCCGAGTGCCGCGCCCAGCGCGCCGTGGGCCGGGATCAGGACCAGGTCCAGCGCCACCGTGCAGGCGACGGCGGTGACGAGGTTACGCAGGCTGGCCGTGGTGTGGCCGGCGGCGGTCAGCACCACGTCGACCATGCCGGACGCGGTCGCCGCCATCATCGTGCCCGCCAGGACCAGCGCCACCGGCACCGCCGAGCCGTAGCCGTCTCCGAACAGCCGCAGCAGCCAGGGCGCCATCAGCGCGTAGCCCAGCCAGACCGGCCAGGTCACCAGCACCAGCCACATGGTGGCCGCCTGGTAGAGCTCCCTGGCCCGGCTCAGGTCGCCCTCGGCGAGCGCGCTCACCAGCCGCGGTTGCACGGCCTGGGCCAGGCCCTGGTTGGCGAGCTGGCCCACGACCTTGAACCGGGTCGCGGCGGTGTAGACGGCCGCCTGCACGGGGCCGCCGAGCAGGGCGACGAGCACGATGTCGAGCCGCTGGAACACCGCCTGGATCGCCGCCGCCACGGACCTCGGCGCCGTGTGCCGCCACAGGTCCCGCCCGGTGCCGGGCAGGTAGGGCAGGCGCGGCGCCCGGCCGCGCAGCGCCAGCGCCGCCAGCACCAGCACAGGCAGGTACGGCAGCGCCCAGGCGACGAGCAGTGCCGACGAGACGGACGCCCCGGCTCCGGACAGAGCCGAGATGAAGGGCGGGACCCCGGCATCCGGGGCCGAAGCCCCGGCGAGGGGCAGCACGCCGGCGAGGAGCCATGGTGACGTGGCGGCCAGGGCCACCGCGCCCACCAGGACGAGCTGGCCGACAGGCAGCAGCACCCCGTCGAGCAGCACGGTGGGCCGCATGGCGCCGAACCCCCTGCCGGCGGCGAGCAGCACGTCCGCCACGGCCATGACGGGCAGCGCCAGCGCCAGCGGGCCGAGGTGCGGGTACAGCAGCGCGCCGGCGAGCGTGGCGACCACGATGACCGGCACCAGCGCTGCCCGGATATATCCCGATATGCCGCGATAGTCGAAGGTGCTGGCCCTGGCGATGAAGTACACCAGCCCGTTGCCCGCATCCAGCTTGACGACCCCGGCCGCCATCAAGGCCAGCGCGGTGACCGTGAAGAACGCTCCCGCCTGCTCGGCCGGGAACGTCCTGGTGACGAGCACCACCAGGAGGAACTGCGCCAGAGCGGCCACCGCCGCCCCGGTCAGCCCGGCCACCCCGCCCCGCGCCACCCGCCCCAGCAGCGCCGTCCCGGTGCGCCCTCGCGCCTCCGCGGTCACCTTCGCCATGACGGGTCACCGCCCAGCCAGCGAACCAGTCGCGAGTCGTACACCTCGAAGTGGTCCCGCAGCGACCGCCGGACCGAGTCCGGCAGAGGCTTGGGCCGCGGCCGCCCGTTGTGCCGCTCGAACTCCGGACAGCCCAGTCGCGGCACTCCCAGGAACTCCAGCACCCTGTCATAGGCCTGCTCGGGCTCGGCGAAGAACCGGTGGCTGTCCAGGACCAGGATCCGGTCCCGCCCGAACAGCGGCTCCAGCCGGTCCAGCTGCTCGGCGTAGCGACCGCGGGCCAGGTAGGCGTGGTGACGGTGGGAGTGGTGGGCGGAGTACGGGCGCGCCCGCAGGCTCTCCTCGGCCCCGGCGAGCCGCCCGGTCTCCAGCTCCACCGCGTACTCGAAGTTCGACTCGGTCTCGAAGCCTCTGGCCAGCTCGTGCGAGTGCGCCGAGCAGGCCCGCTCGACCGGGTCGCGCACCAGCACGATCAGCTTCACCCCCGGTAGGTCGGCGGCGATGCGCTCCCCGGCCAGCGGGTGGAACAGGTAGTACGGGGACGACTCGAACGCCAGCGGGCCGGTGCCGTGGCGCCGGGCAAGCAGCGCCGCCCCGACCCGGAGCGGGAAGTGCCCCCGGTACCAGGACAGTCCCCGCTGGTAGCCGGCGTCGAAGTAGTGGACTCCCTTGTGCAGCACCGGCTTGAGCAGCAGGGGATGCTGTGCCAGCGCCCGGTAGAGGGAGGTGGTGCCGCACCGCTGGGCCCCGGCGACCAGGAATGACGGCAGGATCCGCGCGCCGGAGGTGAACCTCCCGGTGGTCCGGGACACCGACAGCGCCGAGCGCTTCACGGCCTTCATGTCAGCGACTCCTCGTGGTCGACGACCGGGTTGAGCCAGAGACCCGGCGGGCCGAGGGGTTCGTGGCCGTCGGCGGCGTGCCGGTCGGCCAGCGCGATGAGGTAGTGCAGCGCGGTCCGCCTGGCCTGCGCCGACGACAGCCCGAGCGGTGCCAGGGTGCGCACGGCCTGGGCGAGGCAGGCGCGCGCGGCGGTCTGCGGGTCCATGCGGCGAAGCGCCCGCTGGAAGAAGTGGTGCACCGCGTCGAACCCGTAGGGGACGCCGACCTCGTAGCGCTCCCAGTCCCACACGAGCAGCCGCCCGTCGGCGGAGGGCGAGATGTTCCACGGGGACAGGTCGCCGTGCCAGGCCGCGCCGTCGGCGCCACCGGTGGCCGCGATCTCCTTGACGGCCTGGACCAGCATCGGGGCGGGCACCCGGCGGCGGCGGGCCGGCAGCGGTGACAGGGCCAGCACGCTGAGGCCGCGCCAGCGCCCGTGGTGGAGCACGGTGGGTGTGACGACGGTCTTGAGCGGCTGGTCGGCCAGCTTGCGCAGCACGGCCGCCTCGTTGTCGACCAGCTCGCGGGTCAGGTCCGTGTCGCCCACCTTCACGAAGGCCAGCCGGGCGTCGCCGCTGTGCGCCTCCAGGATCGGCTTGCGGTTGCCCCGGCGAGCGGGGCGCACGTGCAGGACGGTCTCGACCGGCGCGCCGAAGATCTCCCCCAGGTGGGCCGAGATCGACCCTTCGACGGGCAGCATGATCCGCGGCCCCACCGCCGGGTGCCACCAGCGGCGCGGCGCCAGCCGGCGAGGCAGGCGGGCGTGCGGGAGCAGCGTGTGGGCGCGGAGATCACCCTGGCCGGGGTAGAGCAGCCGGAGCGTGTCGCCGAGATAGCCGAGTCTGATGGCGGTGTCGGTCATGCGGGATTTCTCCACAGGAGCGCGAAGGAGATGAAGTAGAGGCTGAGCGGCGTGACCAGGCCGTCGTAGACGAACATGTAGAGCAGCACCAGGCTCATCACCAGCACCCCGGCGAGCCCGATCGGGGTGCGGTCGGCCCGGTGGCGGCGGATCGCGCCGACGAAGAAGGCCACGTAGAGCGCCGCCCCCGCGAAGCCCTGTGTGATGATCAGCAGCCAGAGCTGGCCGTCGCTGCCCAGCGGTGGGTGGCCGCAGCCGGTGCACCATCCGGTCCTGCCGGTGGTGATCGTGCGGTGGTTGCCGGTGGCGTTGCGGGTGTTGCCGTAGCCGATCACCGGGGAGCGGGCGGCGGCCGCGAGCGTGGCCGAGACGGTGAAGGCACGGATGTCGTTGGAGTGCGGATTGTCCAGCCGCTGGGTTACGAGCGCGGACAGCGGGCTGAGCGCGAACACCAGCGCTCCCGTCGCCATCGCGGCGCAGAGCGCGACCCTGGTCCTGCCGCCCACCCGGACGATCAGGTAGAGGACGGCCAGCCCGAGCCCGATCCACAGGCCCCGGTTGAGCGAGTAGACGATCGGGATGGCCGCCAGCGCGATCAGCACCACGGCCAGCGCCCGGCGCCGGCGGTTGCCGTACACCCACCAGCCGACCACGAACCAGATCAGCAGCACCGACATGTTGCTGCCCCACGCGTTGGCCCATTCGAACGGCGCCTCCGGCCGGGGCGAGGCGTAGCCGAGCACCTTCTGCGTCTGCGCGGCGGTCGGATGGATCAGGTTCTGCACGAACGGGTTGCCGGCCAGCCAGTCAGGCAGGACCAGCTCCACCGGTGAGGTGAAGGAGAAGTCGGGGGCGAGGACGCCGAGCAGCCCGCCCGCCACGGTCGTCATGAACAGCACGCCGAGCATCCGCACGAGCCGGAGCTGCGGCAGCTCGCGCTCGCTGAGGTTGCCCAGGTAGAGGACCATGACCATGAGCGACAGGTAGAGCGCCAGGCGCATGGAGTAGCCGATGACACGGCCCGCGCCGAGCTCGCCGTAGGTGCCGGGCGGCATCTCGCCCAGCATCAGCGCGCTCACCAGATAGCCGGCGATCAGCAGCAGCCACAGCCCGAACCCGCGCGGCACCCGGATGGGCCTGCGCCGCCACAGGATGATCCCCATGGGCACGGCGAGCACGACCACCGACAGGCCGCCGAAGCCGAGCGCCCACCAGACGGGATAGCCGAGCAGCAGCGCGGCGATGGGCCACGCGGGTCCTGTCACGCCGGCCGGCCCGGCGGCTGGGGGAGCACCTGCTGGGGCGTGGTCTCGGCCGCCGCGGTGGGCTCCGCGGGCTGGAGCTCGCCGGTGGCGACGAGCTTGCCCAGCGGGGTGTGCGGGCGCGGGGCCGGCACGGGCGCGGGTGTCAGGTCCGTGGTGGTCACCGCGCCGATGATCGGCACGTTGTGCCGGCTGAGATGCCGTACGGCGGCCGCGACCTGCACGGAGGTGGCCGCGCCCAGTCCGATCAGCAGCAGGGCGGCGTCCGCTTTGGCCAGGTCGCCCACATCCGTGCCGTCGAGCACCGACAGTGGCGTGCTGGTGGCCAGCGGCACGGTCACGGGCGAGGTGCCGAGCTCGGCCGGGACGGCCCTGACCAGCAGCCGCTTGCCGGGGCAGGCGGCTACCACAGAGCAGGCCAGATCGTGCGGCGCGCCGTCCGGGAGCGACAGGTCGGCGAGGGCGGGCAGCCCGGTCAGCCGTTCGACGTCGGCGGCGCTGCGCAGCCGGGTGTCGAGCCGGTCGCGGGCCGCCGCGGCGGCGGCTCCGAGCAGCAGGCCGGCCATGAGCCCGGAGCCGAGGAAGAGCGGGAGGCCGGGCGAGCTGGGCGCCTGCGGCGGTGTGGCCGGGCTGATCACCGATCCGGGCGTCACGGTGAGCGTCCTGAGCGCGTCGTACTTCAGCGTGAGGCTGTGGACCTGCCGGTTGAGGACGCTCTGCCGCTGCGTGGCGAGGGTGTGCTCGGGGGCGCCCTTGCGCAGCCCGTCGAGATCCTTGACCACCGTGCTGAGCGCGGTGTTGACCTGCCTGAGCTTGGTCAGCATGACCTTCAGCTGGTCGCTGATCGCCGCCTGCGCGGTCTCGGCGCGATGGGCGAGGTAGGCCTGCGCGTAGGCCTGCGAGCCGGTGACCGCGGTTTCCGGATCGGCGGCGGTGACGGAGATCAGCAGGACGGCCGCGTTGGGCGGGACCGACACCTCGGCGGGCTCCAGGGCGGTGGTGTTCGCCGCCTTGGCCGCCATGGCCGCCACCATGGACGAGCGGGCGATCTGCGCCTCGGTGTCGAGATTGAGCGCCTCGCGCTGGCGGTTGGTCACCTGGTTGCCCTGCTCCGGCGTGCCCACGGGCGTGACGAGGACCTGGGCGGTCGCGGTGTAGGCGGGCGGAGTGAGCCTCAGCATGGCCAGCCCGGCCGTGCCACCGGCCAGGATGCAGCCGAGCAGGAGCAGCCAGCGCCTGCGGAGCAGCGAGAGATGCTCTCCCAGGTCGGTGCCGGAGCGGTGAGCCGGGCAGTCCGGCGACAGGCTCATGGAGGCGGATCTCCCTGGAGTGTGTGCGCATTGTTGCCTTTCGGCGACTCTGCGTCACGTGTCGAGGTGTCCGCCCACTATAGGGGGGCCGGATATTACCCAGGCTTATTACCCAAGATTTTCTCCAGTGGGGTCGAAGTGTTGTCTCTTTATGACTCGAAATATCGGGATTTAAGGGTTGGCTCGAGCCTGCGCTGACCTGCGTTCACTGCCACTCCGGCTGAAGTTCCGACAATGGCGTGGCATGGTTCAGGTTTGACAGGGCGGGGGGTCCTTGAATGAGGGGGTCGACAGGTTTGGCGCTATGGGATCTTTCGCATAGAGCAGCGAATATCGCCTTCAAAGGTGCCGTCCCGGCACTGGTGGCCGTGCTGGCCGCGTGCTCCGGAGCCGAGGGCTCCAACACGGTGAAGGACGTCGCCCGGTCCACCCCCGCCGTGGCGAGCTCACCCGCCTGCACCGTCACCAGCAGGCTCATCCCCTCGTGCGGCGCCTGGTGGGGGATCGCCCCCGAGATCTTCACCGGGGCCCGCCTGGAGCAGGCGCTGCTGAGCGCCGAATCGCGCATGGGGGCGACCGCCGACGTGGTGCACGTCTATCACCGGGGCAAGGAACTGTTCCCGACCGAGCAGGAGATCCGGCTGGCCAGGGACCCCGCCAGGCCCCGGCTGCTGCTGATCAACTGGAAGCCGTCGCTCGGCCAGACCTGGGCCGAGATCGCCGAGGGCGCCATCGACGACAGGATCGACCGCCTGGCTCATCACCTCAGGCGGACCTTCCCCGAGCAGTTCTTCCTCACCATCCACCACGAGCCGGAGAACGACGTGGACGCGGGCGCCGGCTCCGGCATGCGGGCCACCGACTACGCCGCCATGTTCCGCCACGTCGTGCTCCGGCTACGCGAACGGGGCGTGAAGAACGCGGTGACCGTGATGACCTACATGGGCGCGCCCAACTGGGCGGCCAAGCCCTGGTTCGAGGAGCTCTACCCGGGCGACGACGTGGTCGACTGGGTGGCGATGGACCCTTACGCCGACGGCCGGGTGCACGACTTCGGCACCCTGGTCAACAAGACGCGCGAGGACTTCGACGAGTGGCCGGGCTTCTATCGCTGGATGCAGTGGCGCTTTCCCGGCAAGCCGGTCATGGTCGCGGAGTGGGGGGTGTTCGAGCGGGCCGACGATCCGGCGTTCAAGCGGGCGTTCTTCGAGTCGGTGCGCAGCCAGATCCGCCGCTATCCGCAGATCAAGGCCCTGGTCTACTTCGACTCGCCGCAGGCGCCCCGGGGTGACACCCGCTTCGACACCGAGGACACGGCCGACCGGGCCTTCACCGAGCTGGCGCGAGATCAGCACTTCCGCGCGACCCGCGTGCCGCGGCCCTGACGCAGGCCGGGGCTCGGCGGGAGGTCAGCGCAGCCACCGGCCGCCGCGCAGCGTGCCCAGCACCTGGTCGACGGCCGCCTCGACGGAGATGTGCGTGGTGTCGATGACCACGTCGGCGTCGTCCGGCTCCTCGTAGGGATCGGAGATGCCGGTGAACTCGGGGATGAGCCCCGCCCGGGCCTTGGCGTACAGCCCCTTGCGGTCGCGACGCTCGCACTCCTCCAGCGGGGTGGCGACGTGCACGAGCAGGAAGTCGGCGCCGACCGACTCGACCATCTCACGCACCTCCTCGCGGGTGGCCGCGTACGGGGCGATGGGGGCGCAGATGGCCAGGCCGCCGTGGCGGGCGGCCTCGGCGGCGACGAAGCCGATGCGGCGGATGTTGAGGTCGCGGTCGGCCTTGGAGAACGTCAGGCCCTTGGAGAGCAGGTGGCGCACCACGTCGCCGTCGAGGTAGGTGACCGTGCGGCTGCCGATCTCCAGCAGGGAGTCGCGCAGGCCGCGGGCGATCGTGGACTTGCCCGATCCGGACAGGCCGGTGAAGAACACCACCAGCCCGCGCCGGTGCGGCGGTCCGGGGATCCGCACCGGCTCCGGCCCGGCCAGGTGCTCGCTGGCGCCGTAGGAGAAGGCGACGTGCTCGCGCAGCTCCAGGTCGATCTCGGGCTCCTCGCGCGGCGCCAGCGGCACCGGGACGACGAGCGTGCCCTCGGGCAGCTGGTCCCTCGCCCGCAGCGCGGCCCGGACCACGGCCGGGCCCGCCTCCCCGTACGACAGGGGGAGCAGCAGGATCACCGCGTCGAGCTCCTTGGCGGTGGCGAGGAGCTCGCTGAGGTCGTCGAGCGGACCCCGCATGGTGACCGCCAGCGCGGGACGGCCGCCGAGTTCCACGCGGACCTGGTCGGCGGTGCGGCGCAGCCGGGCGAACGGGCCGTGCTCGGCCGTGCCCAGCCCTCTGACCGGGCCGGCGGCGGGCCCGCCCGCCGGGTGCTCGGTCACGGTCAGCACCGCGAGCGGGACGCCCTCCGGGTCGAGCAGCGTGACCTCGTCACCGGCGGCCACCTCGTCGGGCAGGTGGAGCGTGACGGGGGCGGGCCACGGCGTGCCGTCGGCGAGCGTGCCGCGCTCGTGCACCATGTGCACGTCGTCGTGGCCGAGGAACCCGGTCAACGGCTGAAACGCCCCGGAGAGCAGCAGCTCGAGGTCGGCAAGCTCCCGTGCGTCGGGGGTCCACTCCACGTTCAGCACCCACTATTCCGACTACATTGGCAGGAAAGCCACCGCGACCGGCGCGTCGCTAGATCAGCCGGGCGAAGTGGTACTGCGGTTTTCTGATGACCATGGTGATCTCGTCGTGCGTAGCAGGGTATCGGCCCCGGCTGAGCTTCGCCGCCAGACCCACGGCCGCGGCACCGACCCTGCCCATGGCGGGCCCGCTGGTCGCCGTCTCCTCGTCCGTGATCATCAAGCCGCGGGTGAGGCAGAAGGCGTGCATGCCGTCGCCCGAGGTCAGCGGTTCGTAGACGGTGGGCAGTGGGCCGGGCGTCTCCGCCGCCACCAGGCGCCGCCAGACCAGCCGGCGCGCCCACGAGGGGACGATCCTGTCCAGGATCCCGTAGGCCGAGTCGCGGTCACGCATCCGCAGCAGCACCAGCCCTCCGGGCCGCAGCGCCTGCAGGAGCCGGTCGAACACCAGCTCCGCGTGCTCGATCCGCTCCAGCAGGAAGGAGAGCTGGATCACGTCGAACGACCTGGGGGGCAGCGGCGCGGACCGCAGATCGCCCAGTGCCCACGTGACCAGGTCGGCGCGCTCCTCCACCACCCTCCGGATCGCCGGCAGATCCTCGTCGACCCCGGAGACCCGGGTGTCGATCCGCTCCAGGACCAGCGGCTCATCATGCGCACACCCGGCGACCAGCACATCCAGCCGCCGGCCGAGCTGCCCCGCCCACTGCTCGCGGATGCGCTGACCGAACAGATCGCCCCGCGGGGCTATCGACCGCACCTCAGACATGTAGCTCACAGTAATCAATAAACAGCTAAGAGTGATGTACATCGCCCCTGCTAGCGTCCGGAACCGCCGAGCCGGCAGATCGTGGGGGTGGGGATGCGGGTGTACGTCGGGAACGCGGACCGGGACGGGGCCGGAGACGACGGATGGCTGCTGGGGCACTTCAGGCCCGACGGCGACGTCAAGCACAGCCAGGACGTCGAGATCAAATGGGGCGTCCACGCGCGAGGCGACGAGCGCGCGCGATGGGTCGTGGGTGAGCGGCGCACACGGCCTTGCTGATCCTCATCAGCGGCCGGTTCCGGGTCGAGCTCCCCGATCGGAGCGTCCTGCTGGCCGAGCGCGGCGACTACGTGGTCCGGGGTGCGGGCGTCGACCACTCGTGGCGGGCGGAGGAGGAGTCGGTCGTCATGACCGTGCGCTGGCCCAGCGTCGCGGGCTACAGGGTGTCCTGAGCGCCGGGCGATGGGGCGTGAGCGCACAGCGGTGGCCAAGTAGGCTGGTACGCAACACCCCCGCGCTGGCTTGGCCGGGGGTAGTCGTGTTGCCATCGTGGGGCCTATCTGATGAGTCTTTCCGGACTGCTTGACCTCCTCGCCGCCGATCCGAAGCTGACCGCAGCCCTTGAGCAGGGCGGCGACGTCTCGCTGATCGCACCCGCCTCGCTGCGGCCGTTCGGCGTGGCCGCGCTGGCCCGGCATGACCAGCGGACCGTGCTGGCGGTAACCGCGACCGGCCGGGAGGCCGAGGACCTGGCGTCGGCGTTGACCAGCCTCATCGAGCCGAGTTCGGTGGCCGTCTTCCCCGCCTGGGAGACGCTGCCGCACGAACGGCTCTCGCCCCGCTCCGACACCGTGGGGCAGCGGCTGGCCGTGCTGCGCCGACTGGCGCACCCGGTCAAGGGCGACAGCGCCGCCGGGCCGCTGAGCGTGATCGTCGCGCCGATCAGGGCGCTGCTGCAGCCGATCGTGAAGGGGCTGGGCGACCTGGAGCCGATCCGCCTCAGGGCGGGCGACGACGCGGATCTGGACGGGGTGGTCGCGAACCTCGTCGGCAACGGCTATCACCGCGTCGACATGGTGGAGAAGCGCGGCGAGGTCGCGGTGCGCGGCGGACTGCTCGACGTGTTCCCGCCGACCGAGGAGCACCCGCTCCGGCTGGAGTTCTGGGGCGACACGGTCGAGGAGATCCGCTGGTTCAAGGTGGCCGACCAGCGCTCCCTGGAGGCCGCGGAGGACGGGCTGTTCGCACCGCCGTGCCGGGAGCTGCTGCTGACCGAGGAGGTGCGCGGCAAGGCTCGCGAGCTGGCCGAGCGGCACCCGGCGCTGGCCGAGGTGCTCGACCAGCTCGCCGAGGGCACGGCGGTCGAGGGCATGGAGGCGTTCGCGCCGGCCCTGGCGGGGGAGATGGACCTGCTGATCGACCACCTGCCCGTCAGGGCTGCCGTGTTCGTCTGCGACCCCGAGCGGATCAGGGGCCGGGCCGAGGAACTGGTGCACACCTCTCAGGAGTTCCTGGAGGCGTCCTGGATCAACGCGGCGGCGGGCGGCGAGGCGCCGATCGACCTGGGCGCGGCGGCGTTCCGCACGCTGGACGAGATCCGCGACCACGCGGACTCGCTGGGGCAGCCGTGGTGGTCGATGGCCCCGTTCGGCAGCGGGGTCGAGCTGACCGCGCACGACTCCGAGGCCTACCGGGGAGACACCAGGAAGGCGCTCGACGACATCAAGGGCTGGCTCGCCGAGGACAAGGCGGTCGTGCTGCTCAGCGAGGGGCACGGTCCGGCCGAGCGGATGGTCGAGCTGCTCAAGGGCGTCGACGTACCCGCCCGTCTCCAGAAATATCTGGACAAGGCACCTGAGGCGAAGGTCGTACATGTCACGACCGGGCGCATCGAGCACGGTTTCATCACCCCCGGCCTGGCCGTCCTCACCCACCTCGACCTGGTCGGCCAGAAGGCGTCCACCAAGGACATGCGCCGCCTGCCGTCGCGCCGCCGCAACATGGTCGACCCGCTCCAGCTCAAGGTCGGCGACTACGTGGTGCACGAGCAGCACGGCGTCGGCCGCTACGTCGAGATGGTGCAGCGCACCGTCCAGGGCGCCACCCGCGAATACCTCGTGATCGAGTACGCCAAGGGCGACCGGCTGTACGTGCCCACCGACCAGCTCGACGAGGTCACTCGCTATGTCGGCGGCGAGGCGCCCACGCTCAACCGGATGGGCGGCGCCGACTGGGCCAAGGCGAAGTCCCGGGCGAAGAAGGCGGTCAAGGAGATCGCCGGAGAGCTCATCCGGCTCTACTCGGCGCGCATGGCCTCTCCTGGCCACGCCTTCGCCCCCGACTCGCCGTGGCAGCGCGAGATGGAGGACGCCTTCCCCTACGCCGAGACGGGCGACCAGCTCGAGGCCATCGACGAGGTCAAGCGCGACATGGAGCGCGGCGTCCCGATGGACCGGCTGATCTGCGGCGACGTCGGCTACGGCAAGACCGAGATCGCGGTGCGGGCGGCGTTCAAGGCCGTGCAGGACGGCAAGCAGGTGGCGGTGCTGGTGCCGACGACGCTGCTGGTGCAGCAGCACATGTCCACCTTCACCGAGCGGTTCTCCAGCTTCCCCGTCACGGTCAAGCCGGTCTCGCGGTTCCAGACCGACGCCGAGATCAAGGGCACCCTCGACGGGCTGCGCACCGGCGCCGCCGACATCGTGATCGGCACCCACCGGCTGCTCAGCCCGGAGGTCCGGTTCAAGGACCTGGGCCTGATCATCATCGACGAGGAGCAGCGCTTCGGCGTCGAGCACAAGGAGGCCATGAAGCACCTGCGCACCCAGGTGGACGTGCTGGCCATGTCGGCCACGCCGATCCCGCGCACGCTGGAGATGGGCCTGACCGGCATCCGCGAGATGTCGACGATCCTCACCCCGCCGGAGGAGCGCCACCCCATCCTCACCTTCGTCGGCCCGTACGACGAGAAGCAGATCGCCGCCGCCATCAGGCGCGAGCTGATGCGCGACGGCCAGACCTTCTTCGTGCACAACCGGGTGGCCTCGATCAACCGGGTCGCGGCCCGGCTGCGGGAGCTCGTCCCGGAGGCGAGCGTGGCGGTCGCGCACGGGCAGATGAACGAGCACCAGCTCGAAAAGATCATGGTGGGATTCTGGGAGCGCGAGTACGACCTGCTGGTCTGCACCACGATCGTGGAGTCCGGGCTCGACGTGCCCAACGCCAACACGCTGATCGTCGACCGGGCCGACAGCTACGGCCTGTCGCAGCTCCACCAGATCAGGGGCCGCGTCGGCCGGGGCAGGGAGCGGGGTTACGCCTACTTCCTCTATCCGCCGGAGAAGCCGCTCACCGAGACCGCGCACGAGCGGCTGGCCACGATCGCCCAGCACACCGAGATGGGCGCGGGCATGTACGTCGCGATGAAGGACCTGGAGATCCGCGGCGCGGGCAACGTGCTCGGCGCCGAGCAATCGGGTTTCATCGCGGGCGTCGGCTTCGACCTGTACGTCCGGTTGATGTCCGAGGCCGTGCAGGAGCAGAAGGCCAAGCTGTCGGGCGAGGAGGTGCAGCCGGAGCAGCACGACGTCAAGGTCGAGCTGCCGATCAACGCGCACATCCCGCACGACTACGTCACCTCCGAGCGGCTGCGGCTGGAGGCGTACAAGCGGATCGCCGCGATCTCCGCCCGGATCCACATCGACGAGGTCCGTGCCGAGCTGACCGACCGGTACGGCAAGCCGCCCGTCGAGGTGGAGAACCTCCTGGAGGTGGCCAGGTTCCGGATCATGGCGCGGCAGGCCGGGCTGACGGACGTCACCCTGCAGGGCCAGAACATCAAGTTCGGCCCGGCCAGGCTGAGGGAGTCGCAGCAGGTCCGGCTGGACCGGCTCTACAAGAAGGCCATCTACAAGCAGGCGGCCGAGACGCTGCTCGTGCCGGTGCCCAAGACCAAGCCGCTGGGCGGTCAGCCGCTGCGCGACCTCGACCTGCTCAAATGGTGTGGTGAGCTGGTAGAGGCGATGTTCCTCGAGCCGGCACGGGTAAGCTAGCGGCGGTTTTTGTCGGAAAGGGACGCATGTGAAGTCGATTCGAGTGGCTTTGGCCGCTGCCGCGGCGGGGGCCAGCCTCTTCGCGCTGACCGCCTGCTCAACCCCCGTCGAGGCCGGTGCCGCGGCCGTCGTCGGGGACCAGCGCATCTCATCGCGGGATCTCAACAGCAATGTCCAGGAGTTCGAGGCCGCACTGAAGAAGGCGAGCATCGAGCCGGCGCAGCTCGGCGTGCCGGTCTCCCAGTTCGTCCTGTTCCGGATGACCAATCAGTCGCGCTACCAGCAGCTCGCCGACAAGCACGGCATCACGGTGAGCGAGACGGAGATCGACGCTGCGCTGAAGCAGCCGGGCCAGGCGCAGTCGCCCGAGATGAACCTGCTGTCCAAGGGTGTCTCGCCGGCCAACCCGCGCGCCTACCTGCGCGCCGAGCTCGGCGCCGCCAAGCTGATCGACAAGTTCGGCGGCAGCCAGAGCCAGGAAGCCGCGGCCAAGTGGGCCGAGGAGTACAACGCGATCAAGCCCGTCTTCAGCCCTCGCTACGGCACCTTCCAGCAGGATCAGGGCTTCGTCGACCCGGGCAGGTTCGGCCGTCCTCTGCAGCCGCCGCAGCAGGAGCAGCAGCAGGAGCAGGGCTAGCCATGCCGCTCGTCGTCGTCACCACCTCGCCACGGGTCCCGCCGGGCCTGCTGAGTCACCAGGCCTGGCGGGCGCTCGGCTCCGGCCAGGTGCTGACCGGCTCGCCGGCCCACCCGCAGCTGCCCTACCTGGCCGAAGCGGGTGTCGAGGTCGCGGTCGTGACCCCGGACGCGCGGGAGCTGGCCAGGCGGGCGGTCGGCGAGACCGTCGTCTGGCTCGCCGACGGCGACGACGAGGACTTCATGCGCGCGCTCGGCCACGCAGCCGTCGCGCTGGAGGATCCTCCGCTGATCGAGGTCGTGCCCGGCTCCTACGACCTGCCGGGGGCCCGGGTGCTCGACCTGGTCGCGGTGATGGACCGGCTGCGCACCGAGTGCCCGTGGGACCGCAAGCAGACGCACGAGTCGCTCGTGCCGTACCTGCTCGAAGAGGCCTACGAGGTGCTGGAGACGATCGAGGAGGGCGACTACCCGGCGCTTCGCGAGGAGCTCGGCGACCTGCTGCTCCAGGTGGTCTTCCACGCGCGGGTGGCCGACGGCTTCGACATGGACGACGTGGCCGCCGGGATCGTGGAGAAGCTGGTGCGGCGACACCCGCACGTGTTCGGCTCGGTGCAGGCGGAGACCGCCGACGAGGTGAACGCCAACTGGGAGACCATCAAGGCGGCCGAGCGGGCGTCCAAGGGCGGCGAGTCGCTGCTCGACGGCGTGCCGATGGGGCAGCCGGCGCTGTCGCTGGCGGCCCAGCTCGTCCGGCGTGCCGAGCGGGCGGGTGCGCCCGAAGGGCTCGCCGCCGCGGTCGGCCAGGGGATCGCCCGGGAGCTTTTCGACCTGGTCCGCCGTGCCCAGGAGGCGGGCCTGGACGCCGAGGCCGAGCTGCGTGCGGCCGCCCGCTCCTACCGCGACCGCGTGCACGCCTGGGAGTCGACCGTGCAAGGCGGGCCGTAGCCGTACCGATAGGCTCTGAACGCATATTGCCTTTCGATTTAGGAGCGCATCCCGTGGCTACCATCGAGGTCGTTTACGCTCGCGAGATCCTCGACTCCCGGGGCAACCCCACGGTCGAGGTCGAGGTGATCCTCGACGACAGCAGCACCGGCCGTGCGGCGGTGCCCAGCGGCGCGTCCACCGGCCAGTTCGAGGCCGTGGAGCTGCGCGACGGCGACGAGCGTTATGGCGGCAAGGGCGTGCAGAAGGCCGTGCTGGCCGTGACCGACGAGATCTTCGACGAGATCCACGGCGTCGAGGCCGAGGACCAGCGCATCGTCGACCAGATCATGATCGATCTGGACCGGACGCCCAACAAGGCCAAGCTCGGCGCCAACGCCATCCTCGGCGTGTCGCTGGCCGTGGCCAAGGCCGCCGCCGACAGCGCCGAGCTGCCGCTCTTCCGCTATCTGGGTGGCCCCAACGCGCACGTGCTGCCCGTGCCGATGATGAACATCCTCAACGGCGGCGCCCACGCCGACACCAACGTCGACATCCAGGAGTTCATGATCGCGCCGATCGGGGCGGAGACGTTCCGCGAGGCCGTGCGCATGGGCACCGAGGTCTACCACGCGCTCAAGGGCGTGCTGAAGGAGAAGGGCTACGCCACCGGCCTGGGCGACGAGGGCGGCTTCGCCCCCAACCTGCCCTCCAACCGTGACGCGCTGGACCTGATCCTGGTCGCGATCGAGCGGGCCGGCTACAGCCCCGGCACCGACATCGCGCTGGCGCTGGACGTGGCCGCCTCCGAGTTCCACAAGGACGGCGTCTACACCATCGACGGCAAGGGCCTGTCGGCTCAGGAGCTCATCGCCTTCTACGCCGACCTGGTGGACAGCTACCCGCTCGTCTCCATCGAGGACCCGCTGGACGAGGAGGACTGGGAGGGCTGGCACGCGATCACCGAGGCGCTCGGCGGCAAGGTGCAGCTCGTCGGCGACGACCTGTTCGTGACCAACCCCGAGCGGCTGGAGCGCGGCATCAAGGAGGGCATCGCCAACGCCCTGCTGGTCAAGGTCAACCAGATCGGCACCCTGTCGGAGACGCTGGACGCGGTCGACCTGGCCCACCGCAGCGGCTACAAGTGCATGATGAGCCACCGGTCGGGCGAGACCGAGGACACCACGATCGCCGACCTGGCCGTGGCGACGAACTGCGGCCAGATCAAGACCGGCGCCCCGGCCCGATCCGACCGGGTGGCCAAGTACAACCAGTTGCTGCGCATCGAGGAAATCCTCGACGACGCCGCCCGCTACGCGGGTCGCGGGGCGTTCCCGCGTTTCCAGCGCTAGTTTCGGGTACGGCTCGCGGCGGGGCGACGCCCGGCCGCGAGCCGCGCCGCAGGGCCCGTACGACGGAATGGGGGTGCTCATCATGGCGAAGAGGCCGCAGCTGACCGGGCGGGCCGCCATCCTCGCCATCGTGGTGTGCGCGATCGCGATGAGCCTCGCCTACCCCGTGCGCGAATACATCGCCCAGCGACGCAACATCGCCGAGCTGCGCGAGGAGAGGTCCAGGGTCGAGGCGGAGCGGCAGAAGCTGGTCGCCGAGGGCGAGCAGATCCGCGACCCCAACTGGATCAAGCGCACGGCCAAGGAGCGGCTGCACTACTGCGGACCGGGCGAGAAGTGTTACGTGGTGATGGACGCCACCCCGGGTAAGGGGCAGGCGGCCGTGAAGCAGCCCGCCGAGCTCCCGCCGTGGTATCAGACGCTGTGGGAGTCTGTCGAGGCCGCCGACACCGGCAAGGGTCGCAGAGCAGGCACAGGAGAGCAGGAGAGCGTTGGAGAGTAGTGACGTCGAGGCGGTCCGGCGGCAGCTCGGGCGGCCCCCCAGAGGGCTGCGCGGGGTGGCGCACCGCTGCCCGTGCGGCAATCCGGACGTGGTCGAGACCGCGCCGCGGCTGGCCGACGGCTCGCCGTTCCCGACCCTCTACTACCTGACCTGCCCCAAGGCCGCATCCGCGATCGGCACCCTGGAGGGGTCGGGGCTGATGCGGGAGATGCAGGACAGGCTGGCCACCGATCCGGAGCTGGCCGCCGCCTACGAGGCGGCGCACGACGACTACGTCGCCAGGCGCGACAAGACAGCCGAGGAGGAGGGCCTGGAGCCGCTGCCGCGCGACATGCAGAGCACCGGCGGCATGCCGACGCGGGTCAAGTGCCTGCACGCGCTCGTCGCGCACGAGCTGGCGGTGCCGGGCTCCAACCCGTTCGGCCGGGAGGCGCTCGACGCCCTCCCCGACTGGTGGAGTGACGGACCATGCGTGTAGCCGCCGTCGACTGCGGCACCAACTCCGTGCGCCTGCTCGTCGCCGACATCGGCGACGACACGCTGACCGACATCGAGCGGCGGATGGAGATCGTACGGCTGGGCCAGGGGGTCGACAGGACCGGTCGGCTGGCTCCTGACGCGCTGGAGCGGACGTTCGCCGCGATGCGCACCTACCGCAAGCTGATCGATCAGCACGGTGTGACGGCCACCCGCGTGGTGGCGACCAGCGCGACCCGTGACGCCGCCAACAGGCAGGAGTTCGTCGACGGGGTGCGGGAGATCTTCGGCGTCGAGCCGGAGGTGGTCTCGGGCGCCGAGGAGGCCGAGCTGTCGTTCACCGGCGCGACCCGGGGGCTGGTGCGGCTGTCTCCGGAGACGGAGGTGCCGCAGGGTCCGCTGCCCCCTTACCTGGTCGTGGACATCGGCGGTGGCTCGACCGAGTTCGTGGTCGGCTCGGCGCACGCCGAGGCGGCCGTCTCGGTCGACATCGGGTGTGTCCGGCTGACCGAGCGGCACCTGCGTGACGCCGGGGATCCGCCGTCCGCCCCGGCGCTGGAGGCCGTGGTGGCCGACATCGAGGCGGCGCTCGACCGGGTCGAGGCCGAGGTGCCGGTCCGGCGGGCGCACACGCTGGTGGGGCTGGCCGGTTCGGTCACGACGGTCGCGGGCATCGCGCTGGACCTGCCCGCCTACGATCCGGAGCGGATCCATCACACCCGGCTCACGGCCGAGCAGGTGCACGAGGTGACGCGCCGGCTGCTATCGATGACGCATGGTGAGCGGGCGGCCGTGCCGGTCATGCATCCGGGGCGAGTCGACGTGATCGGGGTCGGCGCGCTGATCCTGGATCGCATCGTGCGGCGTTTCGCGTTTCCGCAGGTCGTTGTGAGCGAACACGATATTTTGGACGGAATTGCGTGGTCTAAGGCCTAGATAAGTAGCAAAAGTGGGACATATATCGTCCTGTTCCGTGTTGAGTGTGCAATCTGTTCTGTGCTTTAGTGAGCGTGCATTACGGGGGCTTTGCCATATTGTTGGACACAGATGATGTCGGCGTGGCAACCGTTCCCGTGTGCTCGTCCTCCCTCACGGAACGGAGCATCCTCCCATGAAGTCCTCTGCTTTAGCACGGAAGGCGGCGGCGTTCGGCGCCTCCACCGCCGTGCTGGCCGGTCTGGTCGCCGGGCTGGTGGCCAGCCCCGCCCAGGCGGCCACGGCCGCGACGGCCTCGGGGGCCACGGTCGCCGCCGGGTCCAAGGTCCAGCCGAAGGTGTCGGTCTCCACACCGAAGGCTTCGACCCGCGACTACCAGGGATCCTGTCCGGTCGACGTCACGTTCTCGGCGACGGTCAAGGTCAAGCTCAAGGGCAAGACCACGCTCGCGTACCGGTGGCTGCACGGTGACGGGTCCAAGAGCAAGGTCAAGACCGTCAAGGTCAAGGGCAACGGCACCAAGTCCGTCAAGGTGAGCGAGAAGGCCACCTTCAAGGGCGACGTCAAGGGCTGGCAGGCTCTGCAGGTCCTCGGCCCGCGCAAGGTGACCTCCAAGAAGGGCTACTTCTCGGTCTCCTGCCTCAAGCTCGACGCTCCCAAGAAGCACGTACGGGTCTCGGCCCGTGCCTGGGCGAGCCCGTCCAGCTACGTGGGCGCCTGCACCCCCGGCACCAAGATCGACGTGAACGGCCTGATCAAGGTCAGCCGTCCGTCGTGGGTCCGCTACCGCTGGGTCGTCAACGGCCGCGTGGTGGACTACGGCAAGGTCAAGGTGTGGAGCTCGCGCAAGGTCGGCATCGACATCTCGGCCCGTCACAGCCAGCGTGGCTCGGCGTACCTCGAGGTTCTGAGCCCTGACCACACCACGTCCAACCGGGCCTACTACAAGGTCTGGTGCAAGGACACCACGCCGCCGCCCGCTCCGGCTGTGAAGGTCTCCGTCACCGACCTGGTGACGGCCACCAACCACGACGGCTGCAAGGTCGGCGCGCACGCCAACATCAACCTCACCGGCGCCGCCAGCGTCCAGTGGACCTGGTCCGTCAACGGCCAGTCCGTCCTCAAGGGCCAGAGCTCCTTCGGCGGCAGCGGCTCCAAGAACGTCACGCTCCCCGAGCGGGTGCTGACGGGTGCCGCGAAGAGCGGTGGCAAGATCACGCTGTCGGTCTTCGGGCCGAAGAACAGCGACTCGATCACGCAGTCCTACGCCGCGTGTGAAGAGGTCAAGCCCTCCGTCGAGGTCTCCGGCGCCGCCGTGACCGCGGCCAAGGGCGATGTCTGCCCGGCCGGCACGCTGTCCGGCTCGGCCACTGTCACGGCCAAGGGCGGCTTCAAGGGTCAGGCCGTGTGGACCTACGAGGGTGTGCACCTGGCCGGCGTCTCGATCGGGGACGGCGCCAACACGGTCTCCTTCCAAGGTAAGGCGTTCAACGAACTCACCAAGGACGGCGTGACGGAGCTGAAGATCTTCAGCACCGACGGAAAGGTCCTGGAGACGGTCGCGGCCGCCTTCAAGGCCCCCTGCGCCTAGCAGCCGTAAGCGGTCCTGAACCGGGTGGCGCCTGGCGCCACCCGGTTTCCGTTTTCCACGGTGGTCACCGCGGTGCGCGGATCGGGCACGATCGGTGTCATGAGTTTCGTACCTCCTGGCACGGGCTGGCCGGACGACCCCGCGACCGCCGACACCCCGGTCGCCCACGATCCGGCCGACGTGCGCCGGTTGGCCGCCTCCAGTGACACCCTCGCGGAGCTCACGGCCAGGCAGTCGGTCTGCCGCGCCTGCCCGCGCCTGGTTGCCTGGCGCGAGGACGTGGCGGAGGCCAAGCGGCGCGCGTTCGCCGACGAGACCTACTGGGGACGGCCCGTCGCCGGGTGGGGCGACGAGCGCCCCCGCATCCTGATCGCAGGGCTGGCCCCGGCCGCCCACGGGGGCAACAGGACCGGGCGGATCTTCACCGGCGACCGGAGCGGCGACTGGCTGTTCGCCTCGCTGTACCGCACCGGTCTGGCCGCGCGGGAGACGAGCACGTACGCGGGAGACGGGCAGCGGCTGATCGGCGCCCGGATGCTGGCGTCGGTGCGCTGCGCGCCGCCCGCGAACAAGCCGCTGCCGGAGGAGAGGAACGCCTGCCTGCCGTGGATGGCGCGCGAGATCGAGCTGGTGGCGCCCACCGTGCGGGTGATCGTGGCGCTCGGCGGCTACGCCTGGCAGGCCGTGTGGCCGGCGCTCAGGGACGCCGGTTACGCCCTGCCGCGCAGCAGGCCGCCGTTCGGGCACGGGGCAGAGGCCCTGGTGCGGCATCGTGACGTGCCGGTGACCCTGCTGGGCTGCTATCACCCCAGCCAGCAGAACACCTTCACCGGCAGGGTCACCGCCGCGATGCTGGACGGCATCTTCGCGAGGGCCTGCGAGCTCTCAGTGTGATGCGTTGCATTGTCTGGGCATTGGCTTTCTGAGGGACGGAGACGTACGCTTGTGAATGCTTTCACAAGCATTTTCCACGAGGGATGGGGCCTCAGGATGAACCAGCACATTTTGATCGTAGGCGGCGGCTACGTCGGCCTCTACACGGCATTGCGCCTGCAGCGCAAGCTCCACAGCGAGCTGCGCAGTGGCCAGGTGCGCATCACGATCATCGATCCCCAGTCCTACATGACCTACCAGCCGTTCCTGCCGGAGGCCGCCGCGGGCAACCTCTCGCCCCGGCACCTGGTGGCCCCGCTCCGGCGGATCCTCCCCAAGGTGCAGATCCTCAACGGCAGGGTGACCAAGGTGAACCACGCCGGGCGCACCGTCACCCTCCAGCCCGCCGAGGGGGCGCCACGTGAAGTCTCCTACGACGTGATCGTCATGGCGGCCGGCTCCATCTCCCGCACGCTGCCGATCCCCGGACTGACTGACATCGGCATCGGCTTCAAGACCGTGGGCGAGGCCATCGCGCTGCGCAACCGCGTGCTGCACCTGCTCGACGTGGCCGAGTCGACCGAGGACCCGGAGGTGCGCCGCAGGGCGCTCACCTTCGTCGTGGTCGGCGCGGGCTTCGCGGGCGTCGAGGCGCTGGCCGAGCTGGAGGACATGGCCAAGCACTCCACCCGCTACTACCGCAACATCAAGCCGTCCGACATCCGCTGGGTGCTGGTCGAGGCCACCAACCGGGTGCTGCCCGAGGTTGGCCCCGAGATGGGCAAGTGGACGCTGGAGCAGCTCCGCGAGCGCGGCATCGAGGTGAAGCTGGACACCCGGCTCGAATCGTGCGTGGACGGTCACGTGGTGCTCTCCGACGGCTCGGAGTTCGACGCGGAGACGCTGGTGTGGACCGCGGGCGTCAAGCCCAGCCCGGTCGTCGCCGACAGCGACCTGCCGCTCGACGAGCGCGGCCGGCTCAAGGCCACGACCACGCTCGCCCTCGCGGGCACCCGCGACGCCTTCGCCGCCGGTGACGCCGCAGGGGTGCCCGACGTGACGAACCCGGGCCAGTACTGCGCGCCCAACGCCCAGCACGCGGTCCGCCAGGCCAAGGTGCTGGCCGACAACATCATCCGGCACCTGCGCGGCCAGCAACTGGTCGATTACCGGCACAAGTATGTCGGATCGGTCGCCGGTCTCGGCCTGCATCAGGGCGTCGCCAATGTCTACGGCGTCAAGCTTCGCGGATTCCCTGCGTGGTTCATGCACCGCACCTACCATCTGTCGCGGGTGCCGACGCTGAACCGCAAGGTCCGCGTCGTCGTCGACTGGACCCTGGCCCTGTTCTTCAAGCGGGAGACGATCTCGCTGGGAGAGATGGAGCATCCCCGCGACGGGTTCAGGGCCGCCGTCGAGACGACGCGCCGCTAACCCCGCGCGACCGCAGCGCCCCGGCGATCTCTATCGCGCCGGGGCGTTCGGCACCCACGGAACCGACAGAAGGGGATCCACGGGTGGGGCTATCAGCGGTGACCGTGCTCGGCGTCGACAGGCCCGGCGTGATCGCCGCGGTCACCGGGTCGCTCGCCGACTGCGGGGCGAACATACAGGACTCGACGATGACGTTGCTCGGCGGCCACGTCGCGATGATGCTGCTGGTCTCGGGCGACCTGAGCGCCGACGAGCTGATGAAACAGCTCTGCACGCCCGATCTGGTGGTGATGGCCTCCGCGGTCGAGGTGCGCCGCTACTTCCGCGGCCAGAGCGACGGCCTCGGCTACGTCCTGACCGTGCACGGACCGGACCGGCCGGGCATCATCTCCGCGATCAGCGCCGTGCTGGCCGCCGACGGCGGCAACATCACCGGGATGAGCACCCGCCTCACCGGCCGCCTCTACGTTCTCATCGCCGACGTCGAGCTGCCCGAGGACGTGGACGTGGCCGCGCTCATGCGCAGGCTGGCGGCCGTCGGGGCCGGTCTCGACTCCGAGATCACCTTCCGCCCTGTCGAGCCCGACCTGCTCTGAGCCCTTGGCGGACCACCGACACCATCAGGAGATCGACGTGCGCTTCCTCCCCGCCGCCAAGACCGCTACGCCGCGGACGGCCCGGTGAACGGCCCGGTGAACGGCCCGCTCGGGACGGTGCGCGAGGTCCTCGGCGCCCCCAACCCCGTCCTGTCCTCGCCGGCCGAGCAGGTGGACCCCACCGCCCCCGAGGTCGTGGCCGCCGCGGCCGATCTCCTCGCCACACTCCGCCGCGAGCCCGCCAGGACCGGCCTGGCAGCCCCCCAGATCGGCCTGAGCTGGCGCCTGATCGCCTTCGACGTCGGTCGCCACCCCCGGAGCCGGTCGTGGGCCGGAGAGCTCGTTGTGGTCAATCCTCGCCTCACGGAGGCCTCGCGCTGGGACGGCGGGCGCGAGGGGTGCGCGTCGGTGGCGGGCCTCATGGCGGACGTACGGCGCGCTTCGCGTATCACCGTACATGGGCGTTTGCCAGGAAGCGGGAAGCCCGTCACCATCGAAGCCGATGCTTTCGAAGCCAGGTGTATTCAGCACCAACTGGACCATCTGGACGGCGTACTCTTCCTGGACAGAGTGTCTGGAGCCCTATCACTTCACCGCAGACTTCACAGTTGTGACGCCTGATGCGAAGTTGTGCTCCTCGGAAGCATGGTCCGTTTCGTATGATTGCGGCGCCCCCGTAGCCCAATGGCAGAGGCAAACCCCTTAAAAGGGTTGCGGTGCGGGTTCGAATCCCGCCGGGGGCACCGGCCTTCTACCATCGGAAATGCGGCAAAATTTGGCCTGGCGGGCCCCGGGAACTTCCCCGAGGGTGATGTTCGTTGACCTCCCGGCTGAAGTCTCGTAAGTACATAGATCTGAGCGCGAGTTGACCTAGGTGACGTCCGGTCCCGTAGGCTCGGCGCACAGGAGGCAGCGATGCAGAGCAAGAACCCCGTTTTCAGCAGGTCACGCCAGTCCGCGGGCTGGGGCGCGCCGGCGCCGACGCCTGACCAACTGCAGAACATGTACGACAGCCCGTCGTACGCCCCCCCGACCCGGCCGGCCTTCCGCGCGATGACGATCGACGACGTGGTGGTGCGCGGCTTCATCACGTTGGGCACCCTCGTCGCGGCGGCGGCCGCGGCCTGGTATTTCGAGGTGCCGGTCGGCGTGGCCGTCGGCGCGGCCATCGTCGCGCTGATCCTGGGCCTGATCGCGTCGTTCAAGATGAGCACCAACCCGGTGCTGATCCTGGCCTACGCCGCCTTCGAGGGAGTCTTCCTCGGCGCGCTCAGCAGCGCGTTCGAAGCCAGGATCGGCGGCATCGTGATCCAGGCGGTCCTGGGCACGGCCATGGCCTTCGGCGGAGTCCTGGCCGTCTACACACTGCGGATAGTCCGCGTCACGCCCAAGATGGTCAAGTTCGTCATCGCCGCGGCGGTCGCGGCGCTCGGCCTGATCCTGGTCAACCTCCTGGCCGGCTTCTTCAACGAGGGCGGGCTGGGCCTTCGCGAGGCCGGCACGCTGGGCTACCTCTTCAGCGCCGCGATGATCCTCCTCGGCTGCTTCTTCCTGCTGCTCGACTTCGACTCGATCGAGCAGGGTGTCAAGCAGGGCGCTCCGGACAAGTTCGCCTGGCAGTGCGCCTTCGGGCTCACGCTGAGCCTGGTGTGGATCTACATCGAGATCCTGCGCCTCGTCAGCTACTTCACCAGTAGCGACTGACACACCGCCACACGAAGGCAGGGCCCCGCCGGTTTCGGCGGGGCCCTGCCTTTGTGCTACCGGAAATCTACCTGCCGTAACGAAACGATCTCGACTTGAGGCCTTGTCATTCCGCAACTCGTGTTGCAGTGTCAAGCAAAGGACCTTAATCCGTGGAGGTGCCCATGTCCTTGAACCACTCACCGGAGACGCAGACGAAGCTCATCGCAAGGGTCCCGACCATAACGGGACGCGAACTCCCCGAGTGGTTCCTCGCCATCGACAACGGCCCGTCATTCCTGAGATGCGACGAGCGGGCCAACTGGCTCGCCGACGAGCACGGGCTGACCCACGGCTACGCCGCCGCGATCGTGCACGAACACGAGCGGTTCCGCCGTAACCGCATGGGCTTCATCTAGGCCCACCGCAACTTCGCGCCCGTGCCGTCCGGTGCGGGCGCGCAGTCATGACCGCTCCCGCCCGGCGCGTTCTCGCACACACGGATCCGAACGCGCGATCATCGGTGCATGGACCTAGACAAGGCACGTGACTTCCTCACCCGGCACCATCGCGCCATCCTGCTGACCGAGCACCCCGACGGCCGTCCCCAGATGTCGCCGGTGGTGGCAGGCGTGGACGACGAGGGCCGCATCGTCGTCAGCACCCGGGAGACGGCGGCCAAGACGCACAACGTCCGCAGAAACCCCCAGGTGGCCGTCTGCGCCTTCACCGACGACTTCTACGGCGGCTGGATCCAGGTGGAGGGCAACGCCGAGATCGTCTCGCTCCCGGAGGCCATGGAGCAGCTGGTCGACTACTACCGCCAGGTGTCCGGCGAGCACCCGGACTGGGACGACTACCGGGCCGCGATGGTGCGCGACCGCCGCGTCGTCCTCCGCATCACCCCGCACCGCGCCGGCCCCGACCGCCACGGCTGACCCACAGCACGGCAGAGCCGGCCAGGCGTACGGCGAAGGCCCGGCCGGCTCGTGAAGGTGTGGTCAGCTGATGCGCTCGATGATCATCGCCATGCCCTGGCCGCCGCCCACGCACATCGTCTCCAGGCCGATGCTCTTGTCGTGGTGCTGCAGGCTGTTGATCAGGGTGGAGGTGATGCGCGCGCCCGTCATGCCGAACGGGTGGCCGACCGCGATGGCGCCACCGTTGACGTTCAGCCTGTCGAGGTCGATGCCGAGGTCCTGGTAGGAGGGGATCACCTGGGCGGCGAACGCCTCGTTGATCTCGACGAGGTCGATGTCCTCGATCGCCATCCCGGCGCGGGCAAGCGCCTGCTTGCTCGCCTCCACCGGGCCGAGGCCCATGATCTCGGGCGACAGGCCGGTGACGCCGGTCGAGACGATCCGGGCCAGCGGCGTGATGCCCAGCTCCGCGGCCTTGACGTCACTCATGATGACGACCGCAGCGGCGCCGTCGTTGAGCGCGCAGCAGTTGCCGGCCGTCACGGTGCCGTCGGGCCGGAAGACCGGGTTGAGCGAGGCGACCTTCTCGTAGGTGGTGCCGGCGCGCGGCCCGTCGTCCTTGCTGACCACGGTGCCGTCGGGCAGCGTGACCGGCGTGATGTCCTTCTGCCAGAAGCCGTCGGCCAGCGCCTTCTCGGCCAGGTTCTGGGAGCGGACGCCGAACTCGTCCTGCTCCCTGCGGCTGATCCCCTTGATCTGGGCGAGGTTCTCGGCCGTCTGGCCCATCGCGATGTAGACGTCGGGCACCGCGTCGTCCTCGCGCGGGTCGTGCCAGGTCTTGCCGCCCTCCGCGTAGGACTTGCTCGTGGACCTGGCCTCGCGGAAGGCCGGGTTCATCGTGTCGGGCCAGGCGTCGGAGCTGCCCTTGGCGAACCGGGACACGGTCTCGACCCCGGCCGACACGAACACGTCGCCCTCGCCGGCCCTGATCGCGTGGAACGCCATCCTGGTGGTCTGCAGTGACGACGAGCAGTAGCGGGTGACCGTGGTGCCGGGCACGTCGTCCAGGCCCAGCATCACCGCCACCACGCGGGCCATGTTGAAGCCCTGCTCGCCGCCGGGCAGGCCGCAGCCCAGCATGAGGTCGTCGATTGTGTGCGGATCGAGCTGGGGCACCTTGGCCAGCGCCGCCTGGATCATCTGCACGGTCAGGTCGTCGGGACGGATCTCCTTGAGCGACCCCTTGCCGGCTCGGCCAATGGGCGAGCGGGCGGTGGCGACGATGACTGCCTCGGGCATGGCCCCTCCTTTGTCAGCACAGTACTAGAACTATATTCCAATATCCCTTCTGTCATCACGTCCCCCCCTCACTCTTTTCGGCGTGCGGATGTGGGCGCTTCAGCCGTACATGCCCGGAGCTGTGGCGGTGCGGTCATTGGTGGCGTGGACGGCGCCCTTCTCGTCGCGCCACAGTCGCCAGCCGTTCTGGCTGCCCGTGAACCACGACGGCGGGGTGGCGGCGTCGGCGATCCGCTTGCCGGTGGCGAGGTCGTACTCGCAGATGGCGGCGGTCGAGTAGAAGCCGGGAGCCTGGCCGCGCAGCGGGAGAGGCTTGGGATCCGTCACGCAGAAGGACCAGCCTCGCTGGTCCTCGACCGGCACCGGCTTGCCGGTGACCAGGTCGAACGCGGTGCCCTTGTGGCCGTGCTTGAGGAAGCCGAGCTTGTCCATGCGGCTGGGGAAGGCGAGCCACCATCCGGAGCCGGGGACGTCGGCGGCGGTGATCTGGCCGACCACTCGGCCGCTCTCGGAGTCGAGCCTGGCGAAGCCGCCGTAGGCGCCCTGCTGGTCGACGGGGCGCACGACGGGGGCGAAGCCGGGGCTGCCGCTGGGGTAGACGCGCACGACCGAGGGGCGCATCCAGTTGATCGTGCCGTCGCTGATCTTGATCGAGAAGAGGCCGAAGGTGGAGACCTTCTTGGTCTGCGGGTTGGTGTAGGGGGCGACGTAGCCGATGAGGTTGTCACCGGTGGCGCCGAAGGCCCAGCCGCCCGACATGTCGATGCCGGGGCCGAGAGCCTGCTCGATGGGCTGTTGCCACTGGAGCTTGCCGGTCTTGAGGTCGTAGGACTCGATCATCGGGTTCGCGGCCAGGCGCAGCATGAGGACCCGCTCGGAGTCGGACGACTCGACCTCGGCGATGCCCGGCAGCTTCCACTTGAGCTTGCCGGTGTCGGGGTCGAGCACGACGACGCGGGCGCCCGACGTGGCGGTGTGCTCGGACAGGCAGACGTACGGGCCGCAGCGCTGGGGGCCGAAGGTCGAGTGGATCGGCCTGGTCCACTTCTGCTTTCCGGTGCGGGCGTCGCGGGCCACGAGGGTGGCGTTCCACCGGCCCTTCTTGGCCGGGTCGAGGGCGACGATCGTGGCTCCCGTGGCCGTCTCGACGATGGCGGGAGCCGAGACGCCCATGCCGGGGAGCCTGCCCGCCATCGTGGCAGGGTGGGCCCAGAGCTTTCTGCCGCCGGCGAGATCGAGCGAGACGGTCTCCAGGGTGCCGTCGGGCTTCATGGAGGTGGTGGTCATCACTCCGCCGGCCGTCGCCATGCGGCTGACGGCATTGATCTCGGAGTTGTGCCAGGTCGGGTAGTTGGCGGTGGCTGCGTCGCTGTTGGAACAGCCGGCCAGGGCCAGGGTCCCGGCAAGGGCGAGAGCCGGTTTCGCGAAAGGCCGGAGCACGGGCAATTCACTCCAAAGTGGGGACGACGAGTGACGGCTCCAGCTCGGAGGGTGACCGGGGTCAGGCGTCGTTAAGCCCTTCCCCGAGCCGCCGGCGGAACAACGTCGCCCACTTGCCGTGGATGCCGGTCGCCCGTCCGTCGACCCGGCTCGCGGAAACCTCGGTGCCGGGCTCCTCCGCGGCCGTGGCCGCCGCAAGGTAGATCGGTTGCAGTCCTTCGCCGCGCGCGGGTCGCGGCTCGGGCCACAACCCCAACGCAGCGCATACAGAAGGTAGCACCGCGTAAGCGGCCTGTGCGTAGCCTCGGTCAGATGGATGGAAACGATCCGGTCCGAACATCTCGCCCGGGTTTGTGTGGAATTCGGGGCCCAGGAGGTCGGCGAACGCCACCGTACGGCCACCCGCGTCGACCACCGCGACCGTCTGCGCGGCGGCGATCTGGCGGCTCCAGCGCCGGGCCACCCAGCGCAGCGGCTGGGCGATGGGCCGGACCGTGCCGAGGTCGGGGCAGGTGCCGACGACCACCTCGGCGCCCACCTCGCGCAGCCGCCGCACCGCCTTGATCAGGTGCCGCACGGCGGTGGCGGGCGCGGTCTGGGTGATGACGTCGTTGGCGCCGACGAAGATGACGGCCACGTCCGGCCGCATCAGCAGCGCGGCGTCCACCTGCTCGTCCAGCTCGGCCGAGGGCGCGCCCGACTTGCCGACGACGCACAGCCGCACCGGGCGTTCGGCGACCGCGGCGAGCCCGTTGGCGAGCAACACGCCCGGCGTCCTGGCGGGATCGGACATGCCGAGCCCGACGGACAGGGAGTCGCCCAGCATGGTCAGTGTCATCGGCTCGCCCGGGAAGTCGCCGTAGACGCCGTCGGCGGCGGGGCCGTCCAGTCCGTGCGGGCGTCCGATGGTCTTCCGCGCCAGCAGGCTCTCGGCGATCAGCAGTCCGTATGCGGTGACTCCGAGTGCCGTGAGGCCGCCCCCGCCCAGCGCGGCGGCAGTGGCGATCCTTCGTGCGGCCCGCGCCATGCCCGCTGCCCAGACCACGTGTGTTCCCCCAACCGAACTCGGCGGTAGCGTTTGCATGAAACTAGCCGAGCGCCTGCCACCCGTACGGGATCTCGGCCTCGGACTAGCTGATCAAGCTTTGGTAAAGAAGGTGAACACCTCGGTGCGCGTTTATGATTCCCTGGTCGAGCTGATGGGCAACACCCCACTCGTCCGGTTGCACAAGGTTTCGGCGGGAGTGCCCGCTCAGGTGCTCGCCAAGGTCGAGTACTTCAACCCGGGCGGGTCGGTCAAGGACCGCATCGCCGTCCGCATGATCGACGCCGCCGAGGCGTCGGGCGAGCTGCGGCCCGGCGGTGTCATCGTCGAGCCGACGTCCGGCAACACCGGCGTCGGCCTGGCCATCGTGGCCCAGCAGCGGGGCTACAAGTGCCTGTTCGTGGTGCCAGACAAGGTCGCCCAGGACAAGATCTCGGTGCTGCGCGCGTACGGCGCCGAAGTGGTGGTCTGCCCGACCGCGGTCTCGCCCGACCACCCGGACTCCTACTACTCCGTCTCCGACCGGCTGGCCCGCGAGGTCCCGAACGCCTGGAAGCCGGACCAGTATTCCAACGTCAACAACCCCGACTCCCACTACTTCTCGACGGGGCCCGAGATCTGGGAGCACACCGAGGGCAGGATCACCCACTTCGTCGCGGGCATCGGCACCGGTGGCACGATCAGCGGCATCGGCCGCTACCTCAAGGAGGTCTCCGACGGTCGCGTGAAGATCATCGGCGCGGACCCGGAGGGCTCCGTCTATTCGGGCGGCTCCGGCAGGCCGTACCTGGTGGAAGGGGTCGGCGAGGACATCTGGCCGGCCACCTACGACACCAAGATCTGCGACGAGATCATCGCGGTGTCCGACAAGGACTCCTTCAACATGACCCGCAGGCTCGCCCGCGAGGAGGGGCTGCTGGTCGGCGGCTCCTGCGGGATGGCCGTGGTCGCGGCGCTCCAGGTGGCCGCCGGGGCGGGGCCGGACGACGTGGTCGTGGTGCTGCTGCCCGACGGCGGCCGGGGCTACCTGTCGAAGATCTTCAACGACGACTGGATGGCCGACTACGGCTTCCTGACCACCTCCTCGGATGAGGGCCTGGTGCGCGACGTGCTCGCCCGTAAGGGGGAGGGGCTGCCGAAGTTCGTGCACGCGCACCCGCACGAGTCGGTGGGCACGGCGATCTCGATCATGCGCGAATACTCGGTGTCCCAGCTTCCGGTGATGAAGGAGGAGCCGCCGGTGATGGCGGCCGAGGTGGTCGGCTCGATCGTCGAGCGCGACCTCCTCGACGCCCTCTACCACGGCAAGCTCTCCTCCGACGACCTGATCTCGCAGCACATGTCGTCGCCCCTGCCGATGATCGGCAGCGGTGAGCCGGTGTCCATGGCGGTCGAGGCCCTGGAGAAGGCGGACGCCGCGGTCGTGCTGGAAGACGGCAAGCCCGCCGGGCTGCTCACCCGGCAGGACCTGCTCGCCTTCCTGGCCAACCACTAGGTTCCTGATCGAGTCGATCACGGTGCCGAGCCCCTCCCCGTGGCGCGCTCGGACAGCCTGCGCGGCGGCACCGTGGTCTCAGTTCCCGCGGCCTGCGCGCCGGGACGGGGCCCGGCCAGGGTGATCGCCTCTCTGGGGAGGCGGCGTTCCGGCGGGCCTATGCAGGGAGGCGGCGTGGGGAGGGGTCAGGTGAGGCGGAACTCGGCGCGGACCTCCCAGGCGCCTTCGTGCGTGGGGCCGGCGTCGAGATGGCCGCCGAGCGCCTCCACCCGCTCCGCCATGCCGACGAGGCCGAAGCCGCCGCCGAGGCGGGCGAGCCGGGGGTCGGCGGCTGAGTCGTAGTTGCGCACCCGCAGCACCACGGCGGTGTCGTGGCGCCGCAGGTCGGCCTCGATCCAGCCGGTGTGCGGGGCGTGCTTGCGGACGTTGGTGAGCGCCTCCAGCAGCACCCGGTGCAGGGTCGTCAACACCTCCGGGGCGAGCGTGTGGTCGTCGAGGCCCTGCCCGATCTCGAACGCCACCTTCGGCCCCTCCACGGAGAACCGTTCGGTCAGCAGTCGCAGGTCGCCGAGCGAGGTGCCGGGTGTGCGGGCGGCCTCGTCGGCTCTCAGCACGGTGACCATGCGGCGCATCGAGGTCAGTGCCTCGCTCCCGGCCGTGGCGATGGCGTCGAGCGCGGGCACCACTGCTGCCGGGCTGGTCTCGGCGACGGTCCGGGCCGCCTGGGCCTGCACGACGATGCCGGTGATGTGGTGGGCCACCAGGTCGTGCAGCTCCCTGGCCAGTTCCAGGCGTTCGGCGCGCCGTACGGAATGGACGGCCTCGTTGCGGCGCTCCTGCTGGAAACGGAGGTAGCCGCCGGCTCCGGCGACCGTGGACCACGCGACGAAGAGCACGAACGAGTAGGCGAGCGCCTCGCCCGCCGAGGCGCGGGCCAGTGCTTCGGTCATGAGGACGATGAGCCCGCCGCAGGCCATGATCGCCGCGTTCCTGACCGGTTCGACGTGGCGGAGCACGCCGAGGATCAGGATGAGCAGCGCGCCCGTCTCGGCCGCTCCCGGCATGCCGGAGACGTCGGTGGCCGCCATGATCAGCGAGGTGATCATGGAGAGGCCGGACATGATGCCGAACGTCTCCGCCCGGTACCGGCGGCGCAGCACCACGGCCGCGATGCCGGCGATCCCGCAACCGAACACGAGGAACTGGAGCCCGCCGGCGCCCACGGCGACGGCGAGGTCGGCCAGGAGCATCATGCCGAGCCAGCCGAGCATCGCGAACTCGCTCAGCCGGCCGATCCAGTAGGCGACGCTCTTGGAATCCCGCACGGCACCGAGCCTAAGCCGCAAGTCGGATAGGTCGTATCGACCATTCGGCCGATCGGGGAGGCGGCGGACCCGTCCTTCAGCCGAGGCGGGACCGGGGGCGCCGCGCCCATCCTGGAAGGGCCGGAAGGGGGCAAACGATGGTGGTCATCGGATTCGTACTGCTGGGTGTCGGGCTGGTCATCGGGGTGCTGCTGGCGCTGACCGACCCCGTCCTGCTCTCGCGCATCAACGGTGAGCGCGCGGAGGGCGCCAGCGGGCGCCACATTCACGCGGACGTCGTACGGCTGCCGCGCGGCAGGGGCGAAGACCGCGAGGCGCCCGCGAAGGAGCCCACGGCGGCGTGAAGCCGGCTCGCGCGCGAGCCTGACGGGCACTGCCGGGGGCGGTGCCCGGCCCGGGGCCCGCCGGGGGAACGGACCCCGGGCCGCGTCCGTTACCGTGGCGGTATGACGAATGGTTTCGAAACCCTGGCGATCCACGCAGGTCAGGAGCCCGATCCTGTGACCGGCGCGGTGGTGCCGCCGATATATGCCACGTCCACCTACAAGCAGGACGGCGTGGGTGGCCTGCGTTCGGGATACGAATACAGCCGCTCGGCCAATCCCACGAGGACCGCGCTCGAAGAGGCGCTGGCCGCGGTGGAGGGCGGGGCGCGCGGGCTGGCGTTCGCCTCGGGGCTGGCCGCCGAGGACACCCTGCTCCGTGCGCTGTGCAAGCCCCAGGATCACGTCGTCATCCCCAACGATGCCTACGGTGGCACCTACAGGCTCTTCGCCAAGGTGCACCAGCGCTGGGACCTGCACTTCGACCCGGTGCCGCTCGGCGACCTGGACGCGGTGGCGTCGGCGCTGACGCAGAAGACGAAGATCATCTGGGTCGAGACGCCCACCAACCCGCTGCTCGGCATCGCCGACATCGCGGCCCTGGCCCAGCTCGCGCACGAGAACGGCTCGCTGCTGGTCGTCGACAACACCTTCGCCTCGCCGTACCTCCAGCAGCCGCTCGCGCTCGGCGCGGACGTCGTGGTGCACTCGACGACCAAGTACGTCGGCGGCCATTCCGACGTGGTCGGCGGCGCGCTGGTCGCGGCCGACAAGGGGCTCGGCGACGAGCTCGCCTACCACCAGAACGCGATGGGCGCGGTGGCCGGGCCGTTCGACGCGTGGCTGACGCTGCGCGGGCTCAAGACGCTGGGCGTGCGCATGGACCGCCACTGCGACAACGCCGAGCGGGTCGTCGACCTGCTGCTCGCGCACCCGCGTGTGACCCAGGTGCTCTATCCGGGGCTGGGCGAGCACGCCGGGCACGAGGTGGCCGCCAAGCAGATGAAGAGGTTCGGCGGCATGGTGTCGTTCCGGGTGGCCGGAGGCGAGGCCGAGGCCGTCGAGGTGTGCAACAGGACCTCGCTGTTCACGCTGGGCGAGTCGCTCGGTGGCGTCGAGTCGCTCATCGAGCACCCGGGCAGGATGACGCACGCCTCCGCGGCGGGCTCGCCGCTGGAGGTTCCCGGTGACCTGGTGCGGCTGTCGGTCGGCATCGAGACGGTCGACGACCTGCTCACCGACCTGACGCGGGCGCTCGGCTAGTCAGGCCACACCATCAGGAAGAGGATCGCCAGCCAGATCACCGCCAGCAGCCCGCTGATGGCGGCGATCCGGCCGGTCTGCATCTTCGCGTCGTCGCCCTTCTCCTCGCTCTGAAGGGCGAGGAGAGCGCCGCGCAGGTCGCGATCGATGATGAAGAGCAGCACGACGGCGACGATGAAGAGCGTCATCGACGCCGTCATGTTCCACCGGCCGAGAACTCCGCCGCCCATGACCACGCCGAGCACCACTCCGAACACGAGCACGCCCAGCGACGCGACTCCGTAGATCCTGGTGGTGCGCTGGATGTTCTGCACCACGGGCACGTTGTCGTTGCGGATGGCGCGCGGCGCGGCCATGGTGGCGGCGGTCAGCGGTCCGATCGTGAAGACGGCGAAGCCGATGTGCAGCCAGAGAAACAGGTTCGACATGGGCTGAGACTAGTCCCCGGCGATCTCGACCGGGGACTCGACACTCTCTTTACTGTCAGGGGAGCAGCGCATGATCAGCTCCGTGGCGACGATGGCGAGGACCATCAGCGAAATCAGGACGATGGCGATCATAAGGCACCCCTCCTTCCCCGTGTCGGGCGGAAATACCGTCCGTAATGACTAGACGCATGTGCATCGGCATAAGTTCGTCGCGGGTATCGTTGTTCTCCGCTGGTCTTTCCTTACTTTCTGGGCACAAGGAGGTGCCGTCCGTGGCCATCAGGCACGTCGAGCCGTATACCGATGAGTGGCTGCAGCAGCCGGTCTGCTACGTGCGGCTAGTCGTCGAGCTGCTCGGAGCCGAGGCCGCCGACTGGTGGGAGGGCCCCTGCGATCCGCGTGAGGCGACGGTCCGCCTGGCGGACGGCGCCGCGCTGGTGTGGGACGAGGAGAGCGGGTGGCGGCTGGGCCGCTTCGGCTCCGGGGGGCCCGGCGAGCACACCGAGCTGACCGGGGTCCGCTATCTGGGCGGTGGGCTGCTGCCCAGGCCGGAGCGGGTGCCCGCGGCGCTGGCCGACGCCCGCGCGGGCGTGGGCGCCAGCAGCGCGTGGCGACCCTGCTATCGATCCCACCGCAACTGCCGTGACGGCTTCGACGTCGCGCTCGACTTCTACACCCGCTTCATCGACGCCTGACCGCCGTCGCGGCAGGTCAGCGTGCCCGGCGCACGCGCAGGAAGTCGCTCACCACATACTCGCCCAGCCGGTCCGCGCTGGGGGAGAAGACGCGCCCTCCGTTGCGCCGCGCCACCTCGTCCACGAACTCCTTGAGCCGGTCGTCGCCGGCCAGCATGAAGATGTTGATCGTGGCGCGGCGGCGGGTCATCTTGTCCACTTCGGCCAGCGTCAGCTCAAGCGTCTCCGATGACGGCGGCCATTCGAAGGCCGAGCGCCCGTTGCGCATCAGGTGGGCGGTGGGCTCTCCGTCGGTGACCACGAGCACCACCGGCTCGAAGTCGGGGTGGCGGTCCAGGTGGCGGCCCGCGATCAGCAGCGCGTGGTGCAGGTTGGTGCCCTGCACCATGTCCCAGTCGAGGCCGGCGAGCTCGTCCGGCTGCAGGACCCGCGCGTAGTTGGAGAAGCCGATGATCTGTACGGCGTCCTGCGGGAACTTCGAGGCCACCAGCGCCTGCAGGGCCAGCGCCGTCTGCTTGGCCGCGGCCCAGGTGCCGCGCAGGGCCATCGAGTAGGACAGGTCCACCAGCAGGCAGATGGCCGCCGCGCTGCGCCGCTCGGTCTCGGCCACCTCGAAGTCGTCCACGGACAGGCGTACGGACGCGCCCTGACCGGGAGCGGTGCGCAGGCCGCCGCCGCGCACGCCGTTGACCAGGGTGCGGACCACGTCGATCGGCTGCTCGTCGCCGAAGCGCCAGGGGCGCGAGGAGCCGGTTAGCTCGCCTGCCGAGCCCGCGTCGTGCTGGTCGTGGTCGCCGCGCCGACCGGCGTCCAGGGACGAGAACACCCGGCGCAGCGCGGTCTCGCCGAGCCGTCGCACGGCCTTGGGGGTGAGCTCCAGCTTGCCGCGGCGGCGAAGCAGGTAGCCCTGCTCCTCCAGCTCCCGCTCGATCCGCTTGAGCCCTTCCAGGTCGTCGACCGCCGAGCGGCCGAGGGCGCGGCGGACCGCGGCCTCGTCGATGTCGTCGAGCCTGGCCCCGGGGTAGTCCTGACGCAGCGCGCTCTCCAGCTGGGAGAGGTCGGCCAGCTCCTCCAGGGCGGTGACCGCGTCGCCCATGCCGAGCGGCTCCTCGCCCGTCATCCGCTCGCTGGAGTCCCACGCGAGGTCGGGGCGGCGCGCGGCGAGGGCCTCGCCGAGCCGGCGCATCTGGTCGGAGAGTCCGGCCTGGTCGAGGGTCTGGTTGATCAGGTTGCCGAGCTCCTCGCGCTGGCGCGGGGTCATCGAGGCGAGCATGCGCTGTGTGGCGGCGGCGCGGCGGGCCAGGACGTCGACGAGCTCGTTGAGGTTCCGCGGCTTCTCCGGAAACAGGTCCCCATATTTCGCCATGAAAGCGTCGAAATCGGCTTGTTGGTGCTCGCCGCGGGCGTCCTTGTCCAGCATGTCGTTCAGATCCGACATCATCTGGCGGACCCGCTCCATCGCCTCCGGATCCGGATCGGCCAGCGCGTCGCGCAGCCCCTTGAACTGGCTGTCGAGCACCTCCCGCCGCAGCAGGTCACGCAGCTCCTGGAAGGTCTGCCTGGCCGCGGCGGAGCGCCATTCGTAGGGGGTCAGCTGCTGGATGGCGCTGGCGGTGTCGTCCGGCACGGCGTCGAGCTCGGCCTCGCGCAGGCGGGCGTCGTCGGACGGGTCCGGGAACAGCTCGGCGCGCTCCTGCCCGATGGCCTTGTCCAGCAGCGCCCGCGCCTGCTCCAGGGTGCCGTCGAGCCGGCCGCGTTCGCGCAACTCCCGGCGGCGCCGCCGTACCTCTCTGAGCATGTCGTCCAGACCCCGGCGGTCCTGCGCGCCCGGCAGCCCGCGCTTGAGCAGGTCGCGCAGGGCGTGCACGGGCGTGGAACCGGACAGGATGGCGTCGCCCATCTCGTCGAGGGCCGCACGCACGTCGTACGGCGGGGCAAGGGGGTCCGGGCCATCGTGGAACTCGCCATAGCGGTAGGCCGTCACGAACCCACGCTAACCCGAGTTGCACCGCTATGCGTCCCCGAACACCTCCCACACCTGGAACACCTGGCCGCTGCCGGGCTGATAGTCGATCTGCACCAGCACCGGATGCTTGAGCTTCTTCAGCGCCCCGGTGAAGTCGGCCGCCTGGCAGTCCTTCCTGCCCAGACCGTTCCTGTCCGCGTTGACGGGCCTGCCGCTGAGCCAGCCGGAGTCGCAGCGGGCCGTCACGCGGCTGAAGGACAGCACGTGCGTGTAGCCGAGCTTGCTGGTCTTTCCGCCTCTGGTGAACAGGACCGTCCGGTCGTCGACCCGCTTGACCGTGCCGCGTACGACGCTGAGTTTCGGGGCCTCGGTCAGGAACTCGCTGACCTGGACGGCCTTGCCGCCCGAGTAGTGGACGCGGACGGGGACCGGGCCGCGCAGCAGAGTGGCGGCCAGGTCGCCGGGCTCGCAGACGGTCTTGCCGAAGCCCTTGCGGTCCACCGCGACCCGGCCCTCGGTCTCCTTCAGGTCGCAGGCGGTCGTGACGCGGCGGTAGGCGGCCCCGGAGTAGTCGAGCTTCAGCTCCTTGGCCTTGGGGATGGCCTTGAGCCGGTAGAGCAGGTAGCCGGACCTCCGTACGAGCGTGGCCGACCGCGGCAGCACGCGGAGCCGGTCCGCGCCGTCGGACCAGGCGTAGCCGTACACGACGGTCGTGGCCGTCGCCCCGGCGGGCACGGCGAGCCCGCACAGGGCAAGGGCGGCGGTGGTGGCGCAGGCAAGCAGGCGCATGGGCGGTCTCCCCCCGACGAAGCGATCAGTCGACCACTATGACGCGCGAGACCGCCCCGATGTTCACGTCCGGTAGACGGCGACTCCGTCGAGGTCGTCCTTCGACAGCCGGCGCATGAGGTAGAGGCCCTCCAGGGTGAACTCCAGCGCCGCCGCCGCGTGGCCGGGGGACTCCTCGCCCGCGCCCATGCCCAGCCTGGACATGATCTTGGCCAGGCCGTTGACCGGACCGATCCGGTGCAGCAGCTCCCCGGCGGGGATCAGCTCGCCCGACTCCACCTGGTTGCCCTCGGCGAACTTGTCGGTGAGCGGTGACAGGTCCATCCCGCCCAGCCGGCTCCTGAACGTCTCGGCGGTGGCCCGGCGCAGGAGGTGGGCCAGGATCTCGGTCTCCCTGCCCTCCTCGCTGACCTCGAACTCCACCTTGCCGCGCAGGCTGTGGACGACCGTGGCCAGGTCGCACACCCGGGCCACCGCATGGTCCTCACCGGTGATCGCCGCCCTGCGCACGGCCGAGGCCGAGGCGGTCTCGGCGGCCGCGATCGAGAAGCGTGCCGACACGCCGGAGCGGGCGTCGACGGCCGTGGACTCGCGGACCAGCCGGGTGAACCTGGCGATCGCCTCGATCAGGTGCTCGGGGATGTCGGCCCCGATGTCCGGCATGGACTCCTGCCGGATGAGCGTGAGCTCGTCCTCGATCGTGAGCGGGTAGTGGGTGCGGATCTCGGCGCCGAACCGGTCCTTCAACGGCGTGATGATCCGGCCCCTGTTGGTGTAGTCCTCGGGGTTGGCGCTGGCGATGAGCAGGATGTCGAGCGGCAGCCGCAGGTTGTAGCCGCGCACCTGGATGTCGCGCTCCTCCAGCACGTTGAGCAGCGAGACCTGGATGCGCTCGGCCAGGTCGGGCAGCTCGTTGACGGAGAAGACGCCCCGGTTGGTGCGCGGGACCAGGCCGTAGTGCACGGTCTCCGGGTCGCCGAGCGTGCGTCCCTCGGCGATCTTGATCGGGTCGATGTCGCCGATCAGGTCGCCCACGGAGGTGTCGGGGGTGGCGAGCTTCTCGCCGTAGCGCTCGTCACGGTGCTTCCACGCCACGGGGAGCTCATCGCCCAGCTCGCGCGCCAGTGCCAGGCAGCGACTGCAGGCAGGGGCGAACGGATGGTCGTTGATCTCGCAGCCCTCGACGACCGGAGTCCACTCGTCGAGTAGGCCGGTCACCGTGCGGATGAGCCGGGTCTTGCCCTGGCCGCGCTCACCGAGCAGGACCAGGTCGTGCCCGGCGAGCAGGGCACGTTCGAGATGGGGCAGGACGGAGTCGTCGAAGCCCACGATGCCTGGAAAACGGGGCTCGCCCGCTCGGAGCTTGGCCAGCAGGTTTTCGCGGACCTCGGCTTTGACGGTGCGATGAACGTGGCCGCTCTCTCGCAACTCGCGAAGAATACGAGGCTGATGCACGGGATCGAGACTACGTCCCCCGCGGGCCATGCGGGGAGAGTTTCGCATCTGGCGGAGATTTCGGATCTTGACTATTGCGGGACGGTTCGTGTGCGTGCTTGTCCCTTTAGTGGGGAGAATCGGGCCTAGGGAACTTGGACCTGCCGAGGGAGGCGAGAGGCGTGGCACTGATGACGAGCCGCTTCGCTGACGGCCTCGCCGTGGATTCCGACCTGGTGACAGCTGCGGAGAGGGCCGTCGGCCAGGCGCTGGCGAGGCTCAGCGGTCAAGCCGACCTGGTCTGCTTCTTCATCTGCGGTGACGATCCGGATGACGTCGCCAGAGCCGGCGAGCGCGCGATGAGGCTGGCGCCCGAGGCACAGGTGATCGGTTGCAGCGCCACCGGAGTGATCGGGGACGGGCAGGGGGTGGAGCTGACGCCCGCCGTGAGCGCCTGGGCGGCCACCCTCGAAGGGGCGGAGATCACCACGTTCGCGCTGGAGACGCTGACCGCCGAGGACAGGTTCGTGGTCGTCGGGCTGCCCGAGCGCGGCGTCGACGACCATGTGGCGATCATCCTGGCGGACCCCTACTCCTTCCCGACGGACGCCTTCGTCGAACGGTCCGTGGAGGTGCTCGGCGACCTGCCGCTGATCGGCGGGCTGGCCAACGGGCTGCAGGGCCGCGGGTCCGTCCGGCTGTTCGCCGACGGCGAGGTGTACACCGAGGGCGCCATCGGCGTGCTGATCAGCGGCGCCGTGCGGGTGAGCACCGTGGTCAGCCAGGGTTGCCGCCCGATCGGACCCAGCATGGTCGTCACCCGCTGCGAGGAGAACCTGCTGCTGGAGCTGGCCGGGCAGCCCGCGCTGTCCCGCCTGGAGGACATCGTCAGCGAGCTCGACGAGGACGACCGCGAACTGGTGGCCGCCGGCCTGCAGATCGGCGTGGCCATGGACGAGTACGCCGAACGCCACGAACGCGGCGACTTCCTGATCAGAGGAGTGATCGGGATCGACCCCGAACGCGAGGCCGTGGCCATCGGCGACATCGTGGACGTCGGCCGGACCGTGCGTTTCCAGGTGCGCGACGCCGCCACCGCCGACGAGGACCTCTACGACCTGCTGGACGCGCACCGGGAGGAGCTCGGCAGGGTCGACGGCGCGCTGCTGTTCTCGTGCAACGGCAGGGGCTCGGCGATGTTCGGCACCGCCGACCACGACCCCGTCGCGCTGCGCGACACGCTGGGCCCCATCGGCATGGCCGGCTTCTTCGCCGCCGGCGAGGTCGGCCCGGTCGCCGGTCACAACCACGTGCACGGCTTCACCGCCTCCGTGCTGGTCTTCTCCTCCGGCTCGGCGGGCGGCGAGTGATCCTCGCGATCGACGTCGGCGGCACCAAGATGGCCGCCGCCCTGGTGGACGCGGACGGCATCCCGCAGCGGGCCGCGCGCGTCGCCACCCCGCTGGACGCGGACGCCGAGACGCTGTGGAAGACCCTCGCCGACCTGGTCGAGCCCCTCTGCGGCGGGGTCGACGGCGTGGGGGTGGGCTGCGGCGGGCCGATGACGTGGCCGGACGGTGAGGTGTCACCGCTCAACATCCCCGGCTGGCGCGGCTTCCCGCTGCGCGCCAGGCTGGCGGCCCGCTTTCCCGGCATTCCTGTACGGATACACAACGACGCCGTCTGCGTGGCCGTGGCCGAGCACTGGCAGGGCGCCGGCCGGGGCAGCGCCGACATGCTCGGCATGGTGGTCTCGACCGGGGTGGGCGGTGGGCTCATCCTCGGTGGGCGCCTGATCAACGGCGGCACCGGCAACGCCGGGCACATCGGACACGTGGTGGTGGCGCCCGACGGTGGGCCGCCGTGCGGATGCGGCGGCCACGGCTGCCTGGAGGCGGTCGCCAGGGGGCCGGCGCTCGCCGCGTGGGCGCTGGCGCATGGGTGGACGCCGAACTCGGCGGGGCCGGATGGGCGGGCGGAGCCGTACCGGGAGGATCGGGCGGTCACCGGACGCGCGCTGGCCGCCGACGCGCTGGCGGGCGACGAGGTGGCCGTGGCCGCGATGCGGCGGGCCGGGCGAGCGCTGGGTATCGCGATCGCGTCCGCCACCCACCTGTGCGACCTGGACCTCGTGACGATCGGCGGCGGCCTGTCGCAGGCCGGCGAGCCGCTCTTCGGGCCGCTGGAGGAGGCGCTGCGCGAGCACGCCCGGATGGACTTCGCCCGCCGTGTCAAGGTGACGCCCGCCTCCCTGGGGCAGGAGGCCGGGCTGGTCGGCGCGGCCGCGCTGATCCTGGCCGCGGAGAGCTACCAGGCGCCGTAGCGCCTCGGTCAGATCGTGGGGCGCCTGGGCTGGAAGAGCCAGGCGTCGAAGAGCGAGTCGAGCTGCTTGCCCGACAGGCGCTCGGCCAGTGCGACGAACTCCTCCGTGGTGACGGTGCCGTACTGGTGCTCGCCGGCCCAGGTCTTGAGCACCTTGAAGAAGGTCTCGTCCCCGATGGCCTCGCGCAGGGCGTGCAGGGTCATGGCGCCCCGCCCGTAGACCGACTCGTTGAACAGGTCGCCGGGCTGGGCGCGGCCCGGTGGGTATTTCCAGATCGGGTCGGTCGCCTGGCGCGCGTAGAAGGTCTGGAAGAGGGCGTCGGCGGTGTTGGTGCCCTCGTGCTCGGCCCAGAGCCACTCGGCGTAGGTGGCGAAGCCCTCGTTGAGCCACAGGTCCCGCCAGCGCTTGATGCTCAGGCTGTTGCCGAACCACTGGTGAGCCAGCTCGTGGGCGATGATGTCGTCGTCGGGGTCGAATCCGCCGTAGAGGGGCTTGGTCTGGTTCTCGAGCGCGTAACCGGCGGAGAAGTCGTCGACCACGCCGCCCGTGGAGGAGAACGGGTAGGGGCCGAACACGGTCCCCCAGTAGTCGGTGATCTCGCCGGAGACCTCGTAGAGCCTGTCGAGCGAGTCGTTGAACTTGGGGTCGACCGCCGCCAGGTTGCGGATGCCGTCCGGGGTCCTGCCCTGCCGCAGCTGGAACTTGCCGACCGTGGCCGTCGCCAGGTAGGTGGTCATCGGGTGCGCCTCGCGCCACCTGAAGGTGGTCCTGCCGTCCACGGTCTCCGGCTTGCCGGTCAGCTCGCCGTTGGCCAGCGCGGTGACGCCTTCGGGCACGGTGATCTCGAAGTCGAAGGTGGCCTTGTCGGCGGGGTGGTCGTTGCCGGGGAACCAGGTCTTGGCGCCGTTGGGCTCGCAGGCCACGAACGCGCCGTCCGGAGTCGGGATGAAGCCGTAGCTGCCGAGGTTGGAGGAATTCTGGATCGGCTCGGGCACGCCGGAGTAGGTGACCTTGACGGTGAAGGCCGCCCCCTGACGCAGCGGCGTGGCAGGGGCGACGGTCAGCTCGTGCTCCTCGCGGGAGAACGTGGCGGCCGCTCCGTCGACGGAGATCCCGCTCACCTCGAACCCCTTGAGGTCGAGGTTGAACCGCTTCAGCGCCTGCTTGGCCGTGGCCTTGATCGTCGCCACGCCGTCGAGGCGCTTGCCGGAAGGGGTGTAGCCGAGCTTGAGCGAATAATGGGAGACGTCGTAGCCGCCGTTGCCGTCGAGGGGGAAGTCCGGATCGCCGATGCCTGGCGCCCCCACCTGGGCGGAGAGCCGCTCAGCCGGGCGGGCCGCCCCGCTGGACGGCCCGCAGGCGATCATGCTCAGCAGCGCGGCCAGCGCGGCGGCCTGCCGGTTGGTGGACCTCATCTGCGGCCAGTCTCCCTTCGGTGCGTGACCGCAAGCCTACGCCGAGTCAGGCGGCCGGGGAGACGCTCCGGCTTCAGAGGTTGCCCCGACGCTCCTGCTCGCGCTCGATGGCCTCGAACAGCGCCTTGAAGTTGCCCTTGCCGAACCCGAGCGAGCCGTGCCGCTCGATGAGCTCGAAGAAGACCGTGGGCCTGTCCTGAACCGGCTTGGTGAAGATCTGCAGCAGGTAGCCGTCCTCGTCCCGGTCGACGAGGATCTTGCGCTTCTTCAGTTCCTCGATCGGCGCCCGCACGTTGCCGATGCGGCCGCGCAGCTCGGGATCGTCGTAGTAGGAGTCAGGCGTGTCGAGGAACTCCACGCCGGCCGCGCGCATGTGGTCGACCGTGGTCAGGATGTCGTTGGTGGCCAGCGCGATGTGCTGCACGCCGGGCCCGCCGTAGAACTCCAGATACTCGTCGATCTGCGACTTCCTGCGGCTGACGGCCGGCTCGTTCAGCGGGAACTTGACCTTGCGGGTGCCGTCGGCCACGACCTTGGACATCAGCGCCGAGTATTCCGTGGCGATGTCGTCACCGACGAACTCCGCCATGTTCGTGAAGCCCATGACGGTGCGGTAGAAGTCCACCCACTCGTCCATCTTGCCGAGCTCGACGTTGCCGACGCAGTGGTCGACGGCCTGGAACAGCCGCCCGTTCTTGGTGGCGGGCGGGGCGACGAGCGGCTCGGCGGGCACGTAGCCGGGCAGGTAGGCGCCGCCGTAGTTGGACCTGTCGACGAGCGTGTGGCGCGTCTCGCCGTAGGTGGCGATCGCCGCGAGCACCACCTTCCCGTGCTCGTCCTCCATCGTGTACGGCTCCGCCAGGCCACGGGCGCCGTTGGCGACGGCGTGCTGGTAGGCGGCCTCCACGTCCGGAACCTCCAGGGCCAGGTCGATCACCCCGTCGCCGTGCTCGGCCACATGCCGGGCCATCTCGGCGCCGGGCCTGATCGAGGCCCGGAGCTCGAACCTGGCGCTGCCCGAGGTGAGCACGTAGGCGACCTCGTCGCGGCTGCCGTTCTCCGGCCCCCGGTAGGCCACCAGCTTCATGCCGAACGCCGTCGAGTAGTAGTGGGCCGCCTGCTTGGCGTTGCCCACGGCGAACACCACGGCATCCATCCCGTTCACCGGAAAGACATCACTCATGCTGCCAACTGTCGTTTTACCTGGACGAGTTGTGCAAGAGTGACTTCAAGCGGTGGACAATATGCCCACCCCTGAAGCGAAGTCGCCGGAGAATCTGTACACCATGACGATCGATGAGCTGGACGCCCGGTTGGTCGCGCTGCTGTCCGCCGAGCCGAGACTCGGGGTGCTGGAGTGCTCACGCAGACTCGGTGTGGCCCGCGGCACCGTCCAGGCGAGGCTGGACAGGCTGACCGCCAGGGGGGTCATCACCGGCTTCGGCCCGGACATCTCGACCGAGGCGCTCGGCTACGACGTCACCGCGTTCGTCATGATGGAGATCCGGCAGGTCGCCGGGCATGACCCGGTCGCGGATAGACTGGCGCTCATCCCTGAGGTGCTGGAGGTGCACACCATCACCGGTGGCAGCGATCTGCTGTGCCGGGTGGTGGCCCGGACCAACGCCGATCTGCAGAGGGTTATCGACCAGATCGTGGACGTTCAGGGCGTGCTCAGGACTTCTTCGATCATCGCCCTGGATACCCCGGTTCCATACCGAGTCCTGCCGTTGGTCGCCGATGTCCCTCGCCGCGGAGTGCGCGGGTCGTAGCATCGGCAGAGGGACGATGCACCGTTATCGATCGTTTACCCTTGGACGTTCGCCCAGATGACGGGGGGTCGGACAGACGTGATCGGGTGGTGGTGACGGCATGCGGAAGCGCCGAGTGCTCCGTGTTCTGCTGATTGTTTTCGGCTCGGGGTTCCTCGTGCTGGCCGCGCTCTTCGGCGTCGCCTGGACGATGACCCCCATTCCGGACAGCACCCAGAAGGACGCCACGGCACAGGGTTCGGTCATCTATTACCGCGACGGCAAGAGCGTCATCGCCCGGCAGGGCGTCGACCGCCGCAACGTCGAGCTGGCCAGGGTGCCCGAGCATGTCCGCGACGCCGTGATCGCGGCGGAGAACCGCTCGTTCTACGAGGACAGCGGCGTCTCGGCCAAGGGCACCACGCGCGCCGTGTGGTCCACGCTCACCGGCCAGCAGCTCCAGGGCGGCTCGACCATCACCCAGCAGCTCGTCCGCAACTACTACAGCGGCCTGAGCCAGGAACGCTCCGTCACCCGCAAGATCAAAGAGATCATGATCTCGATCAAGGTCGACCAGTCCAAGTCCAAGGACTGGGTGCTGGAGCAGTATCTCAACACCATCTATTTCGGCCGCGGCGCCAACGGGGTCCAGGCTGCGGCCCAGGCCTACTTCGGCAAGGACGTCGACGAGCTCAGCGCCTCAGAAGGCGCCTATCTCGCCGCGGTCATCCAGCAGCCCAGCCGCTTCGCCGACCCCAAGGGCGCAGACCTCGACGCGGCCAAGGCCCGCTGGCAGTCGGTCGTCCAGGCCATGGCGCAGACCGGCGGGCTCACCGCCGAAGAGGCCGCCGCGCTGAAGTTCCCCGAGCTCACCGCGCCCAGAAAGCCGTTCCAGCTCAAGGGGCAGGCCCAGTACATGCTGGAGCAGGTGACCGCGGAGCTCAACCGGCGCGGCTACACCGACGAGGACATCAACGGCGGCGGCCTCAAGATCGTCACCACCTTCGACAAGAAGCTCATGGAGGCGGCCGAGCGCGCCGTCAAGGACACGTTGCCTGAGTCCACCCCCACGAAGGTGCGCACCGGCCTGGCGGCGGTCGACCCGGCCAGCGGCGAGGTCATCGCCTTCTACGGCGGCAGCCCCAGCCGGTCCAAGTACGACAACGCCTTCTCCGCCAAGGTGATGGCCGGCTCCACGTTCAAGCCCTACACGCTGGCCGCCGCGCTGGACAACGGCTTCGACCTGTCCACCAGGGTGAACGGCAACTCCCCGATGCGGGTGGCCTCCGACCCGGCCAACCCCATCCCCAACGACAGCGGCCGCTCCTACGGCCGGATCAACCTCGTGGGCGCCACCCAGAACTCCGTCAACACCGCCTTCGTGGACCTGGCCCAGAAGGTGGGCGCCGACAAGGTGGCCGCCACCGCCGAGGCCATGGGCATCCCGGCCGGGCAGCTCGAGCCGCATGTGCAGGCCGCCACCTTCCCGCTCGGCGTGGCCTCCGTGAGCGCCGTGCAGAACGCCTCCGGCTTCTCCACCCTCGCCAACGGCGGCGTCCACATGGAGGCGCACGTGATCAAGCGCGTCACCGGCGCCGACGGCAAGAAGAACACGATCGAGCCGGTGGCCACGCAGGCAGTCGCCAAGCAGGCGGCGGCGGACGCCACCTATGCGATGCAGCAGGTCGTGCAGTACGGCACGGGCACCGCGGCCCGGCTCTACGACCGTCCCGTGGCGGGCAAGACGGGCACCACGGACGACTCCAGGTCGGTCTGGTTCAACGGCTTCACGCCGCAGCTCGCCGTCGCCGTGAACATGTTCCGCGACGACAACAAGACGGTCGACATCCCCGGTTACGGCGTGCAGTTCGGCGGTCAGCTGCCCGCCCAGGTCTGGCGGGCGTTCATGACCGAGGCCATGCGGGGCGAGCCGGTCGAGGAGTTCCCCGAGCCGTCGAGCCTCGGCTACGAGCCCGACTACGCGGAGCCGGAGCGCGACTACGACCAGCGCGACGAGATGCCCACCCGCCAGCCGGACGACTGGCAGGACGCCCCGGACCCCGACGTGACCGAGCCCCCGGTCACCGAGCCCTCCGACGAGCCGAACCCCGTCGAGGAGGAGCGGGAGGTGCCCGAGCAGGACGCGGGGCTGCCGACCGAGGCCCCCGCGGTGCCTACGGGCCGGCTCGACGACGGCGCGGGCCGCCCCTCACCGTTCGGCTAGCTGCGCCCGCAGGTCTTCAGGGCTGGTGACGGGCATCCGGCAGGTGAAGCCCCGGCACACGTACGCTGCCGGCGCCCCGGCGATCCGCTCCCGCCCCTGCAGCAGCGGCGGGACCTCTCCGGACGCGGAAGCGGGGTCCCCGGCGCCCAGCGCCACCACCAGGCCGGGCACGTCCGCGAGGTAGGCCTCCCGGTGCAGGATCGCGGTGCGCGGGTCGTCGGGCGGCCCGACGACGGCCACCTCGACCGGCCCGTCGAGCGCCGCCCGCGCCACCGCCAGCCCCCACCCGGCGAAGCGGGCGTGCTTGGCCGCCAGCACCGAGACCGTGCCGAGCGCGCCGTGCGCCGCCTCCCGGTGCCGGCTGGAGCCGGTCAGCGCCGCGTACGACAGCAGCGCCCCCGCCGCGGCGTACTGCCCCGACGGGGTGGCGTTGTCCGTGGGATCCTGCGGCCGCTGGAACAGCCGCTCGGCGTCGTCGGCGGTGTCGTAGAAGCCGCCGGTCCCGTCGCCGAAGCGGCGGAGCACGGTGTCCAGCAGCCTGCCCGCCAGGCGGAACCAGCGCGTCTCCCCGGTCGCCCCGTACAGCGCGATCAGCCCTTCGGCCAGGTTCGCGTAGTCCTCGAGCACTCCGGCGTTCGCGCCCGCCCGGCCGTCGCGCGAGGTCCGCAGCAGCCTGTCCTCGTCCACGTGCACCTCGTCGAGCAGCACCGCGGCAGCTGTGGCCGCCTCCACGAGGTCGGGCCGATCGAACGCCATGCCGGTCTCGGCCAGGGCCGCGATGGCGAGCCCGGTCCACCCGGCCACCACCTTGTCGTCGCGCCCGGGCCGTACCCGGTGCTCTCTGGCGGCGAGCAGCCGCGTGCGCACGCTCTCCAGTCGCGCCGGGTCGTCCGGGTCGCGCAGGAGCTGCAGCACCGACGTGCCGTGCTCGAACGTGCCGGTCACCTCGAAGACCTCGGCCGCCCACCGCCCGTCGTCGTCGCCGAGCACCTCGCGCAGCTGCTCAGGCGTCCAGACGTAGAAGCGCCCCTCCTCGCCCTCGCTGTCGGCGTCCAGCGCCGAGGCGAACCCGCCCTCGGGCGTCCGCATCTCGCGCAGCAGCCAGTCTGCGGTCTCCAGCGCGATCCGCCGTGCCAGCGGCCCTCCGCCGGCCTTCCACCAGTGCGTGTAGACCCGTAGCAGCAGCGCGTTGTCGTACAGCATCTTCTCGAAGTGCGGCACCACCCAGCCCGCGTCCACGCTGTAGCGGGCGAAGCCGCCGCCGAGCTGGTCGTAGAGGCCGCCCCTGGCCATCGCATCGAGGGTCCTGCCGCTCATCTCGCGCTCGCCGGACCGCAGCAGGAACTCCAGCGCCATGGACGGCGGGAACTTCGGCGCCCGGCCGAACCCGCCGCGTTCCGGATCGAACGACTCGCGCAGGTTGCGCACGGCCAGCTCCAGCGTCTGCGCGGTGGGCTGCGGCCCGCTGGGCAGCGTGGTGCCGGTGCCGAGCGCCTCCACCACCTTCGAGCCCTGCTCCAGCACGGCCGCCCTGTCGTTGGTCCACGCGCTGGACAGGCCCGTCAGCAGCCGCTGGAACTGGGGACGCGGGAAGTAGGTGCCGCAGTAGAACGGATGCCCCTCGGGGGTGGCGAACACGGTCATCGGCCAGCCGCCCTGCTGGGTCATGGCCTGGGTGGCGCTCATGTAGACGGCGTCCACGTCCGGGCGTTCCTCGCGGTCCACCTTGATGTTGACGAAGTGGTCGTTCATCAGCCGGGCGGTGTCCGGGTCCTCGAAGCTCTCGTGGGCCATCACGTGACACCAGTGGCACGCCGAATAGCCCACGCTGATCAGCAGCGGCACGTCGCGGCGGCGGGCCTCGGCGAACGCCTCCTCGCCCCACGGGTGCCAGTCGACGGGATTGCCCGCGTGCTGCAGCAGATATGGGCTCGTCGCATCCTGCAACCGGTTCATCACTTCACCTTAGACGCCGGGCCGTCTCCGCCCGGCGCCCAGGTGTCGCCGCCGGGCGGCGGGGGCGTAGGTTACGGATCGTGGATCTCGACTACGTCTGCGCGCACGCCGGCCGCCCCGCCGCCTCTCTGACCCGCAGGGACGTCGCGCGCGCGTTGCTCGCCGTGCCTTCGGGGGTGGCGCTCGTGGCGCTGCCCGACCTGCGGCGGGCGCTGATGGCCGCGGGCAACCCGCTGTCGTTGCCGTTCTGGGAGTCGGCCAGGACGACGCTCGGCTCCATCGAGTCGGGCGCCGCCACGGTCGGCGACGTGCAGCGCTGGGTGGAGTCGACGGGGAGCGAGCCGATCCTGATGACGCCGAGCTACTTCGTGTGGCCGGAGGAGGACGAGCGCGGGCCGGTGGCGGGGGAGATGTTCGACCTGCTCGTCGCCTATCTGGAGGAGCGGGTGCGCTCGGGGGAGATCGACCCCGACGCGCTGGCCACCGGTGACCACGGGGTCCGCCGCGCCTACGAGGAGCTGCAGGAACGCTGGCTCAGCACGCCGCTGCCGGACGGGCGGGTGCCCGGCTTCGCGGTCAGCGACGAGCAGGACGAGGAGCTGTTCGCGGCCTGGGACGAGGAAGAGGCGCTGGCGCTGTCGGAGCTGCACCGGATCATGGGCGAGCTGGGCAAGAAGCCGGAGCTGCCCGCCGCCGACCTCGTGCGGGCCGGCGCGCGGCTGCGTGAGCTGCTGGACCGGCCCGGCTTCCCGGCCAACGTGCTGCGTGCCTGCGCGGGGTTCGACGAGCAGCCGATGCCGGACGACGACATGGAGCTCTGGCTGGCGGTGGCGGCGGGGATCGCCGGGCCTGTCTCCGACCTGTCGGAGGAGACGGACCTGCTGGAGGAGTTCGCGGACCTCGACGGCGAGCTCAGCGACGAGGACACGGTGCTGGCCAACCTGTGCGCCATCCAGCACGCGGACTGGCTGGCGGCGGTGGCCGCCCTGGTGAGGCTGGGCCCCGGGGTGCTCGCCTCGCCCGAGAGGATCGCCCGGCTGATCTCGGAGTCGGAGGACATCGACGCCTACGACGAGACGCCCGACGACCTGGACGCCACCGAGGTGCTGTTCGGGCCGGTGGTGAGCCTGTGGGCGCGGCTCGGCATCGTCGACGAGGACGGCGTGCTCACCCCGCTGGGCTGGTGGGGCCTGCCCGCGGCGCTGGAGCGCGCCTGGTCAGCCGCCGACTGATTCGTCGACCAGATCCTTGTAGGCGGGATGGCGCTCGATGTAGGACGCCACGTAGGGGCAGAGCGGCACGACCCGCAGCCCGGCGTCGCGGCCGGCGTCGAGGGCGTGCTTGACCAGCTTGCCGGCCAGCCCCTGTCCCTCCATCTCGGGCAGGACCTCGGTGTGGGTGAACACGATCTTCGTGGGCATCAGGCGATAGTCGGCGAATCCGGCGACCTTGCCGTCCACGAGAATCTCGAACCGGCTCTCCGCTGAGTTGTCGGCCACTTCAATCGGCATCTGTTCGGCTTTCCTGCTTGTCCACGTCGGCCTCGTGCGGCACTTCGATCCTGGCGATCTGCTTGTTCATCGACTTGATCAGAAGGTACAGGGCCACGCCGATGAGGGCCACCACGGTGAAGCCGAGCAGACCCGGGCTCACGTCACCTGCTGCTAGAACTGTCACCCTTTCAGTCTGCCACCTGGGGGCGGTGCCCCGCCCGTCGGCTCAGTGGCAGGCCGGGGAGGTCTCTTCGGCGTGGATCCCGGCGAACAGGTCCTCCTCCGGCAGCTCGGTGTCGACCAGCGAGCGTGCCAGGTGGTAGTCCTCGGTCGGCCAGATCTCCTGCTGCAGCTCGCGCGGGCAGCCGAACCAGAAGCCGTCCGGGTCCACCTGGGTGGCGTGGGCGAGCAGCGCCTCGTCGCGGAGCTGGAAGTAGTCGGCGCAGGGCACCCGCGTGGTCACCGGCCACTTGGCGGGCCGGTCCTCCCAGCGGGAGATCCAGTCGGCGTAGGGGGAGCCGAGGCCACGCTCGGTCATCGCCTCGTGCAGCGCCTCGAACCGCTCCTTGGTGAAGCCCATCTGGTAGTAGAGCTTCAGCGGCTGCCACGGGTCGCCGGTGCCGGGGTAGCGGTCGGGGTCGCCCGCGGCCTCGAACGCCTCCACCGAGACCCGGTTGGTCATGATGTGGTCGGGGTGCGGGTAGCCGCCGTCGTCGTCATAGGTGATGATCACATGAGGCCTGAACTCGCGGACCGCGGCGACCAGCGGGGCCGAGGCGTCCTCGAGCTTCTGCAGGGCGAAGCAGCCCTCGGGCAGCTCCTCCTCCTCGTTCTCCGGCAGCCCGGAGTCGATGAAACCCATGAAACGCTGCTGCACGCCGAGGATCTCGCGCGCCCGGTCCATCTCGGCCCTGCGCACCTCGCCGATGTTCGCCACGATCTCGGGACGGTCCATCTTCGGGTTGAGCACGGAGCCTCGCTCGCCGCCGGTCAGCGTGCACACCAACACATCCACGCCTTCACGGACATAACGCGCCATCGTCGCAGCGCCCTTGCTCGACTCGTCGTCGGGGTGGGCGTGGACGGCCATCAGCCTCAGCGGTGCACTCACGGGCTCGATGTCTCCTCAGTAGGGACCGATCACTTGCCCTGACAGGTTAGTTTCTGCTGGGCGGTCGCGAGGGCGTGGCCCCCGCAGGCGACAATTGTCTCGGATAACGCTCAGGGAGTGCAGGGAGATTCCGCCATGGCCACCAGAGATGTCGAGAACGGGCCCGTTCTCGGCACACCCGACGACTTTCCGGACCGTCCCCAGCGAGGCGGCCGGCTCGTCGTGCACGTCGTGATCGGCGTGCTCGTGGCCATCATCGCAGGTGGATGGGGTTATGTGATGTGGTCGATGACGGGCAGCGGCACCGGCGCGGCGGCGCAGGTGGTGTCGTTCGACGTCGGCCCGGCCCAAGCCGAGATCACCTTCACGGTCAGCAAGCCGTCGGACCGGGCGGCGGTCTGCCGTCTCAGGGCCACGGACGTCGGCCACGCAGAAGTCGGCAGCAAGGAAGTAAGAATTCCGGCTGGTGAGGGTAGTAAGCAGCTCAAGGAACGCCTGGACACCAGTGCTCAGGCCACGTCCGTTCACGTCCAGTACTGCAATCTCGTATAGTGAGACATTTGGGGAAGCGTTCGGGCGGTGGGCTTGTTAGCCTGTCGCAATTCAACCGCATGCAACCTTCAGTGATCTCAGGGCCCCCTAGCTAGCAAGGAGAACCCGTGGCCGACTCTCGCGATGAGAACGTCACATGGCTGACGCAGGAGGCGTACGACCGCCTGAAGGCCGAGTACGAATATCTCTCGGGGCCCGGGCGCGTCGACATCGCCAAGAAGATCGAGGCCGCCCGCGAAGAGGGCGACCTCAAGGAGAACGGCGGCTACCACGCGGCCAAGGACGAGCAGGGCAAGATGGAGGCCCGGATCTTCCACCTCCGGCAGATCCTGGACAGCGCGCAGGTGGGCGAGGCCCCCAAGACCGAGGGAGTGGTCGGCCCCGGCATGACGGTGACCATCCGCTTCGTCGGCGACGACGACGAGGTGACGTTCCTGCTCGCCTCCCGCGAGGAGAGCGGCGCTCCGATCGACGTCTACTCGCCGAGATCCCCGCTCGGAGCGGCGATCAACGGCAAGAAGATCGGTGAGAAGGCGACCTACAGCATGCCCAACGGTCGTCAGAACACCGTCGAGATCCTCGAGGCTGTGCCGTACATCGGCAACTGACCCCCGAAGAGACGCACCGCCGGGCCCACGCAGGCCCGGCGGAGCTTTCGCGTTCCTCCGGCATCCGCCAGGACCTCGGCTTCCTGGTCCGCACCAGGAGACGGCGTGACGTCCGCAGGCTGATCCCGTTCATCGTGGTGACGCTGGTCGCGGTGCTGACCGCCGACGTGCTGCTGCTCGTGGAGATCAGGCGGCCGGCCGAGCCGGCCCTCTCGAACGCCGTACGGGTCCGCCCGGCGCCGCAGCAGAGCCTGATGGCGCAGTCCAAGACGGTGCAGCCGGTGGCGCCGCTCGACGGCCTGCGCAAGCCCAACCTCTTCGTGGTGACGCGCAGGCACTTCACCCAGGCGCACTTACAGAAGATCGCCCGTCTGCCCGGGGTGCGCGCGCTGGAGCTCGCCGACGCCGCCAGCATCACGCTCGACGGCAAGCGGGTGCAGACGCTCGCGGTGGATCCCTCGTCCTTCCGCGCCTACACGCCGAAGGTGACGGCCGCCTCCGACGCGCTGTGGAGCAATGTGGCGGCCGGCGACGTCGCCGTCTCGTTCGTGCTGGGCAACGACGGTGGACTGGCGCTGCACAGCAAGGTGAGCGGGCCGGCCGGGCCGCTGCGGATCGGCGCCTACGCCACCACGGGTTTCGGCGCGGTGGACGCGGTCGTGTCCAAGCAGACCGGGCGCGCGCTCGGCCTGCCGCGTGACAACGCGCTGATCATCAGCGCCCCCAAGGCCAACTCGGCCAAACTGCGCGACAAGCTGGTCAAGCTGCTGCCGAAGGGCACCCAGACGGCCATGGTCAACCCGGTGCTGCCCGCGCCGCAGACCGGCAGGCAGAGCTGGCCGACCGGCTCCTTCATGTCCGGCGCGCAACTCACGACGGCTCTGCAGGCCGCCGTCTCCAAGCTCGGCAGGCCGTACGTGTGGGGCGCCGAGGGGCCGACCACCTTCGACTGCTCGGGGCTGGTCCAGTGGGCCTACGCCCAGGCCGGAGTGCGCATGCCGCGCGTGACGCACCAGCAGTGGGTGACCGGCCCGCAGGTGTCGCTCGACCAGGCGCAGCCCGGCGACCTGCTGTTCTGGCGCAACGATCCCACCAACCCGGCCTACATCTCGCATGTGGCCATCTACTGGGGCAACGGCAAGATGCTGCACGCCCCCCGCACCGGTGACGTGGTCAAGATCGCCCCGGTGAACCGGCGCAACCTGGCCGGAGTGGTCAGGGTGAGCCCGCAGGCCGCCGCCAGGGTCCGCTGAATCCTCCGTACGAGAACGTCTCGGTATGACGCGTGCTTTTGGCACGCTGCTATGTAATGTTAATTACATGGCAAGCGATGAGGTCACTGTGCAGATACGCGGCTGGTTCACCGGGCGGCTTCCCGAGGGCTGGTTCACCGGCGCACCCCAGGTCACGAGGGACCGCGAGGAGATCGCGGTGGTCGGCGCGCTGCCCGAGCCGCCGGCCGGCGTGGAGGAGACCGAGCGGGCCGCCCTCATCGACGGGCTGATCGGCCGCTTCAGGGAAGAGACGCGGGAGCGGCGCATCGAGATCGCCAAGGAGGCCGAGCGCAGGTTCCGCCAGAAGGTCTCGTGGGGCGTCACGTGCGGTGACGAGACTGTGATGTTCACCACACTGTCCGTGCCCGTCATGACCAGGTTGCGGCAGTCCGAGCGGCAGGTCCTGGACACGCTGGTGGCCGCGGGAGTGGCGCGCAGCCGCAGCGACGCGCTCGCCTGGTGCGTGCGCCTGGTGGGCCGCAACACCGACACCTGGCTGGGCGAATTGCGAGACGCCCTCCAGCACGTGGACCGGGTTCGCTCCGCCGGCCCGGACCTTCATTCTTGAGAGTACGCAGCGAAAACGCGGCGCCGAATGGACTAAACCATTCGGCGCATTGGTTTAGACCAGCCGCATTGGCCTAAACCAATGCGCGGATGCGTTTCTTTAAAACGTGTTCCGGTGGGTAGGCTCCCCCAATCGTCAAGGCCGCTGCCTGCGGCGACACCCAGGTCAGAGGTCTACGCCAATTGGCTTTCGGGTGCCGTCGTCGTTAATGATGAGCAGGCCCTGAGAGAGTGGAGGAGCCGCAGCCGTGTCCGTTTCCGTAGAAGTTCCCGCCCCGACCACCAATGCGGAATTGGTCGCGTGGGTGAACGAGATAGCAGCCCTTGCCGAGCCGGACCGGATCGAGTGGTGCGACGGTTCGGAGGAGGAGTGGACGCGCCTGACCAACCTCCTCGTGGACCAGGGCACCTTCACGCGCCTGGCCAAGCGTCCCAACAGCTTCTACGCCACCTCCGACCCGACCGACGTGGCCAGGGTCGAGGACCGTACCTTCATCTGCTCCGAGCGCGAGCAGGACGCGGGGCCGACCAACAACTGGATCGCGCCCACCGAGATGCGCAGGACCCTCGGCGGGCTCTTCGAGGGCTGCATGCGCGGCCGCACCATGTACGTGGTGCCGTTCTGCATGGGGCCGCTCGGCGGTGAGATCTCGCAGCTCGGTGTGGAGATCACAGACTCGCCTTACGTCGTGGCGTCGATGCGCATCATGACCAGGATGGGCGATCGGGCACTGCGCCTGATCGAGGAGCGCGGCGAGTTCGTCAAGGCGGTCCACAGCGTCGGCGCGCCGCTGCAGCCCGGCGAGCAGGACGTGCCGTGGCCGTGCAGCTCGACCAAGTACATCAGCCACTTCCCCGAGACCCGTGAGATCTGGTCCTACGGCTCCGGCTACGGCGGCAACGCCCTGCTCGGCAAGAAGTGCTACGCCCTGCGCATCGCCAGCGTGATGGCCCGTGACGAGGGCTGGCTGGCCGAGCACATGCTCATCCTGAAGCTGACGCCTCCGTCAGGGGAGACCCGCTACATCGCGGCCGCCTTCCCCAGCGCGTGCGGCAAGACCAACCTGGCCATGCTCCAGCCGACCATCCCCGGCTGGAAGGTCGAGACGGTCGGCGACGACATCGCCTGGATGCGCTTCGGCGACGACGGCCGCCTCTACGCCATCAACCCGGAGGCCGGCTTCTTCGGCGTGGCGCCCGGCACCGGCGAGGTGACCAACGCCAACGCGGTCAAGACGCTCTGGGGCAACAGCATCTTCACCAACGTCGCGCTCACCGACGACGGCGACGTGTGGTGGGAGGGCCTGACCGACGAGCCGCCCGCGCACCTGACCGACTGGAAGGGCCGCTCGTGGACTCCTGACAGCGACGAGCCCGCGGCTCACCCGAACGCCCGTTTCACCACTCCCGCCTCCCAGTGTCCGACCATCGCCCCCGAATGGCAGGACCCCAAGGGCGTGCCCATCTCGGCGATCCTGTTCGGCGGCCGCCGCGCCACCGCCGTGCCTCTCGTCACCGAGTCGCTGAGCTGGGAGCACGGCGTCTTCCTCGGAGCCAACGTCGCCTCCGAGAAGACCGCCGCCGCCGAGGGCAAGGTCGGCGAGCTGCGCCACGACCCCTTCGCCATGCTGCCGTTCTGCGGCTACAACATGGGCGACTACTTCGGCCACTGGCTGAAGATCGGCCGCCGCAGGGGCGCCAAGCTGCCGCGCATCTACTACGTGAACTGGTTCCGCAAGAACGCCGACGGAAAGTTCATCTGGCCCGGCTTCGGCGAGAACAGCCGCGTGCTCAAGTGGATCGTGGACCGCCTCAACGGAGAGGCCAAGGCCGTGCCCACCCCGATCGGGCTGCTCCCGGACTCGCTCGACACCGAGGGGCTCGACCTGCCCGAGGAGGACCTGCGCACGCTGCTGACCGTCGACCGCGAGGTGTGGCGCGAGGAGGCGGCGCTGATCCCGGCCCACTTCGACAAGTTCGGCACGCACCTGCCCAAGGAGCTGTGGGAGGAGCACAACGCGCTGCTGGACCGCCTCGGCTGACCGATAGGCGCTCGACACGGCGCCGGCCGTCCTCGTGACGGCCGGCGCCGTTCGCGTCTCACGGCGCGCCGTCGGCTGAGGAACTTCCGCCGGGTGCCGGCCGTCCGATGGTCAGGAGAAGAGGATTCAAGGGGGCTCCATGGAAGCTTCGCCATTCATCTTCGTGGTGGCCGTCTGCGGGCTCCTGGCTGCGGGAGTCTGGACGACGGCCAGATCCATCAGGCGAGGCCGCGACCAGGCGGGGGCGTCCCACCGCCTGGGCACGAGCTGGCCCTCCTGGCCGGCGGCCAGGAGCGCCCGCCCGGCGGGGATGCGGGCGAAGGAGGCCCGCCAGGTCATCGGCGCCGGCCCGCGCGCAGGACGCCCTACCGGTCCCGCTGGCGCTGGAGAACGTGGCCGCCCTCTTCGGCTGGCCGGAGGACGAACTGACGGACGCCCAGTTCCTGGCCGAGCTGGTCGACCGCACCGGAGTCCTCCTGCTCATCGACGTCGCCAACCTCTACACCAGGTGAACCTCGGCCTGCCCGCCGTCGCCGCCCTGGACGCGCTGCCGCTGTCACGGCTGGCGTACGTGCACGTCGCCGGAGGCCAGGAGCACGGCGGCATCTGGCACGAGACGCACACCGCCTCAGTCCCGGAGCCGGTGCTCGACATCCTCTCCGAGCTGTGCGCCCGCACCACCCCGCCGGGGGTGCTCCTGGAATGGGACGACGACTGCCCGAGCGACGCGGCCCTCGCCACGGAGCTCTCCCGGGTGGCGACCGCGGCCATGACCGCCGGCGCGGATCCCGGCCAGGACGACCGCCCCGGAGCGCTCCGGGGACGACGTGGAGGCCGCCCGGCGGCGGCTGGCCGCGGCGCAGGAGCGGCTGGTCGCCGCCCTGGTCGCCGGTGCGGAGCCGGCGTCTTGCTCCGTCTGCGGAAACATCCTAGGTTCTGCGTGTGATTGTCGACGCGCACCAGCATTTCTGGAATCTTGAGACCGGCGACTACCCCTGGCTGACCCCCGACTTCGGAGTCCTCCACCGGACCTACGCGCCTCAGGATCTGGCTCCCGAGCTGGCCGCGGCAGGGGTGGACGGCACGGTGCTGGTGCAGGCGGCCGACTCCTTCGCGGAGACCGACGCGATGCTGGCGCACGCGGACGCGCACGACTTCATCGCCGGGGTGGTCGGATGGATTCCGCTCACCGATCCCGAAGGGGCGGCCGAGGCCGTCGGCCGCTACCGGGGACGTCCGAAGTTCGTCGGCGTCCGCCACCTGATCCACGAGGAGCCCGACCCCGACTGGCTGATCCGGGACGGAGTGCTGGACTCGCTGGGCGTGCTCGCGGAGGCGGGGCTCACGTTCGACGTCGTCTCGCTGCTGCCCCGGCACCTGGAGCACGTCGTCACGCTGGCCACGCGCCATCCCACCCTCAAGATCGTCATCGATCACCTGTCCAAGCCCCGGATCAAGGACCGCGAGTGGGAGCCCTGGGCCACGGGGCTCGCCGCCGCCGCCGCGTTGCCGAACGTGTACGCGAAGGTCTCCGGGCTGGTCACGGAGGCAGACCACGAGCGGTGGACGGTCGAGGACCTGCGCCCCTATGTCGAGTACGCCGTCGACCGGTTCGGCCCCGACCGGCTGATGTTCGGCAGCGACTGGCCGGTGGCCCTGCTGGCCGCCGACTATCAGACGGTGTGGCAGGTCACCCACGCACTGCTCGGCGGCACCGACACCGAGCAGGTGCTCGGCGGCACCGCCGTCCGCTGCTACGGGCTGACGGCGCCGCAGGTTTAGCCACCTTTCGGGGGGAACGCTCATCTGCGTGGGAGGACTGCGCTGCGTCGACGGCTCTTACCTGAGCGTGACGCCTGTGGCATGCACCGACAGCCTCGGCCGGCCGTACGAGATCACGCTGGAATTGTGCCGCGACGGCGTGCCCTACGGGACCGTCGGCGAGCGGTGCGGCTGGCTGCTGGCGCGGCTGGCGCGCGGTGTGGAAGCGGCGCGCGCGGGCCCCGGGCAGGCCGGGCGCTGGCCGGATCCCGATGACCGGTTCCCGGAGGAGGAGGCCGGCAGCGAGCTGTTCGCGTTCCGGTATGACACCAGGTGGGGGGTGGTCGCCGGTGGCGAGCTCCGCTGTCAGCTGCGTACCCTCCCCCTCTGGGTGCCCCGCGACGGAACGCGCGGCGAGTGGCGGCTGACCCGCAGGGCCTATGTGGAGGCCTGGGGGACGAGCGGGCTGGGCACCCGGGCGGTGCTCACGTCGGCGGAGCTGGTCGGGTTCGTGCGCAGTCTCGTGGCCGAGGCCGAAGGCTGCCTGAGCGGCAAAGATCCGGCGGGCAATCCTGTTGTGGACACGGGCACGGGCGAAACGCGGTGATAATGGCCTGTTAGGTCAGCCGACCTGAGGCACTGCAGCGCTGGGGAGGGACTCCGTGGGCCTGCGCGATCTGGTCTACCGGGTGTACGAACGCCGGTTGGAGGCCAAGCTGTCCAAGGACAGCATTCCCCGGCATGTCGGGGTCATCATCGACGGCAACCGCCGCTGGGCGAGAGCCATGGGGATGCGGGACGTCGCCACTGGTCACCGCAAGGGCGCCGACAAGATCTCCGAGCTGCTCACGTGGTGCCGCGAGACCGGGGTCGAGGTGGTCACGGTCTGGATGCTGTCCAACGACAACCTCAACCGGCCCAGCGAGGAGCTGGAGCCGCTGCTGGGGATCATCGAGGACGTCACCCAGGAGCTCGTGGACCAGGGATGGCGGATCAGTCCGGTAGGGGCGCTTGACCTGCTTCCCGACAGGACGGCGAATGTCCTGAAAAATGCAAAAGAAGTCACATCACACCGTCCCGGCCTGATTGTGAACGTTGCAGTTGGGTATGGAGGAAGGCGTGAGATTGCCGATGCGGTGCGCTCACTCCTGCAGGAGCATGCGAGCAAGGGCGCGAGCATCGAGGACCTCGTCGAGGTGCTCGATGTCGAACATATCGCGGAGCATCTCTACACCCGTGGCCAGCCCGACCCGGATCTTCTCATCCGGACCTCGGGCGAGCAGCGTCTATCGGGCTTCATGTTGTGGCAGAGCGCTCACTCCGAGTTCTACTTCCACGAGGCTTACTGGCCCGACTTCCGCAGGGTGGATTTCCTGCGGGCGCTGCGTGACTACGCTGCGAGACACCGACGTTACGGTTCCTAACGGGACATCTGGGTATCCAGGACGTAACGTTGGAAGTGTCCGGTCACAGACCGAACACTCCGGAGAGGTCCCGCCTTTGCGCCAACACATGCCGAGGGGGGCCGGAACCCGGCACCGCCGGCACGTCGCGGTCGGGGATGCGGGTCCGGTCCGATTCCCGCCTCGTCTGCAGGGTGCCCGATCGCCTGGGCGCCCGGGGGAGAACGTGTGGCAGTGTCCTCGAGCAACCCTTCGACCCACCCCGCCAAGCGCACGTATGTGCTGGACACCTCGGTCCTGCTCGCCGACCCGGCGGCAATGACCCGCTTCGCGGAGCACGACGTCGTCCTTCCGATCGTCGTGATCACGGAGCTGGAGGGAAAGCGGCACCATCCCGAGCTGGGTTATTTCGCAAGAAAGGCCCTGCGCTACCTCGACGACCTGCGCGTTGAGTACGGCAGGCTGGACGAGCCGATGCCGACAGGGGACGGCACGATCAGGGTTGAGCTCAACCACAGCGATCCATCCATCCTGCCCGTCGGGTTCCGCCTGGGCGACAACGACACGCGCATCCTCACCGTGGCCCGCTCGCTGGCCGCGGAGGGTTGCGACGTCGTGCTCGTCTCCAAGGACCTGCCGATGCGGGTCAAGGCGGCCTCGATCGGCCTGGCGGCGGAGGAATACCGCGCCGAGCTGGTGATCGAGTCCGGCTGGACCGGGATGGCCGAGGTCCAGGTGACCGCGGAGGACGTCGAGACGCTCTTCGACGCGGGCTCGACCGATCTGGAGGAGGCCAGGGACCTGCCGGCGCACACCGGCCTGCGGTTGCTGTCCGCCAAGGGGTCGGCACTCGGACGGGTGCAGCCGGACAAGTCGGTGCGGTTGGTCCGCGGCGATCGCGAGGTGTTCGGCCTGCACGGCCGCTCCGCCGAGCAGCGGATCGCGCTCGACCTGCTCATGGACCCGGAGATCGGCATCGTCTCGCTCGGCGGCCGGGCCGGCACGGGCAAGTCCGCCCTGGCCCTCTGCGCGGGCCTGGAGGCGGTCCTGGAGCGCCGCCAGCACCGCAAGGTGGTCGTCTTCCGCCCCCTGTACGCCGTCGGCGGTCAGGAGCTCGGCTACCTGCCGGGCAGCGAGGGCGAGAAGATGGGCCCGTGGGCGCAGGCGGTCTACGACACGCTCAGCGCCGTCACCACGCCCGAGGTGATCGAGGAGGTGCTCGACCGCGGGATGCTGGAGGTGCTCCCGCTCACGCACATCCGCGGCCGGTCGCTGCACGACGCCTTCGTGATCGTGGACGAGGCGCAGTCGCTGGAGCGCGGGGTGCTGCTGACCGTGCTCAGCCGCATCGGGGCCAACTCGCGGGTGGTGCTCACCCACGACATCGCCCAGCGTGACAACCTGCGGGTCGGGCGGCACGACGGCGTGGTGGCCGTGGTGGAGAAGCTGAAGGGGCATCCGCTGTTCGCGCACGTCACGCTGACGAGGTCGGAGCGCTCGCCGATCGCCGCGCTGGTGACGGAGATGCTGGAGGACATCACCATCTAGGTCATTTGTGCTCGCCGCACGCGATCCGCCTCTCCGTGGTGGGGGGGCGGTCCGCGTACTTGCGGACGATCTTGACCTCCTCGACCGACGCGTCCTGCAGGGCGGTGCAGACGATCTGCGCCTTGGCGAGCACGCTCAGCGTGCCGTCGCCTCTGATGAACACGGTGAGCGTCGAGGTTCTGGGCAGCTTGACCTCGTCGCGCGGGATGGGGTTGAGCGAGTCCTCGATCCCCTCCAGGGCGAAGCCGCGCAGCGCGGTGTCCCGATCGCCGAGCGCCTGGGTGGAGGCCGCGAAGAGGGCTGTGAGCAGGCTGCTCACAGAGTCGGAGTCCACGTCGGCGGGCTCCAGCGTGAGCTCGCCGTCCTTGAGCAGATAAATGGTCTTGGACGGAGGCGGGACCTCGACGACGGGCGACCCGGCTCTGTCCACCACGTCGGTGGGCGAGATGCCGCAGGCCGCCGCCAGAAGCAGCGTGGCGAGCGCGAGAGAGCGTCTCATGCGTGCGGGAGCCAGACCGTGAAGAGCGTGCCGGGATTCTGCTCCCGTACGGAGATCGTGCCGCCGTGCAGCTGCGCGTTGGCGCGCGCGATCGCGAGCCCCAGGCCGCTGCCCTGGCTGCGGGTGCGGCCCGCACCCGCCTTGAAGAAGCGGTCGAAGACGTGTGGCATCGCCTCCGGCGGGATGCCCTTGCCGTGGTCGCGCACCTTCACCTCCAGGCCGTTCTGCGTGGCCCTCGCGTTGACCATCACCGGAGCCGCCCCGTGCTTGAGAGCGTTGCCGACGAGGTTGGCCACGATGACGTCGAACCTGCGCGGGTCCAGGCTGACGGTGAGGCTGCGGGAGGCGTTGACCCGGACCTCCTCGCTCCAGCCCCGCACTTCCAGACAGTCCTGAATCGCGTCCGCCACGTTCACCGGCTCCAGGTTGAGCGTGGCCGTGCCCGCGTCGAAGCGGCTGATCTCGATGAGGTGCTCGACCAGCTCGCGCAGCCGCTCGATCTCGCTCAGCACGAGCCGCACGGCCTCGGCGGGCGCCTGCGGCAGCCGGTTGGCCTCCTCCGAGAGCATGTCCGCCACCGCCGTCATCGCGGTGAGCGGGGTGCGCAGCTCGTGCGAGACGTCGGCGACGAACCTGCGTGACATCGCCTCCAGCGAGCGCAGCTCGGACACGCTCAGCTCCAGTGCCGCCGCCGCGTCGTTGAACCGGGCGGTGAGCTCGGCGAGCTCGTCGTGCCCGTGGACGGGCAGACGGGTGTCCAGACGGCCCTGGCCGAGCGCCTGAGCGGCCGCGCTGAGCCGCCTGACCGGCAGCAGCACCCTGCGCGCCGACAGCACCGCCACCACCAGGGCGATCAGCACGATGGCCGCGCCGCCCTGGGTCAGCCTGACCCGCAGTGTGGCCAGCTGGCTCTCATCGTCGCGCATCGGGAAGAAGACGAACGCCCGTAGCCCGGTGGCCTCCGGCGTCTCTCCGTTCTCGCGGTAGACCTGGGCGCCGACGATGAGCCAGAGCTCGCTGTGCACGACCTTGCGCTGGGTGACGATGTTCCGCTTGGATCTGCCGTACAGCTCGTTGGGCACGTCGCGCATGGTCATCGGGCCGTCGGCGTGCGCCAGGCCGCTGTACTCCAGCACGACGCTGCGGCCGGGGCCGTCGAGCGACTGGGCCAGGATGGACAGCTCCCTGGCGCCGGCCGCGGCCTCGCCCGGCCGGAGTTTGCCGATGGGGAAGCTGATCCGGTTGAGCTCCCTGGTCACCAGGTCGACGGCGGAGTCCTCGGCCCGCTTGATCAGCGCCGCCTTGGCCAGCTCGAACCCGATGGTGGCGACGAGGACCGAGGCGGTGACGGCGACGAGGGTGAAGGTGAAGACCAGGCGCGCACGGAACCCGGTGGGCAGCCGGATCACGGAGGGCTGAACCGGTAGCCGAACCCCCGCACGGTGTGGATGAACACCGGCTCGGCGGGCCTCGGCTCGATCTTCGCCCTCACCCGCTGCACGCACGCGTCCACCAGGCGGGAGTCCGCGACGTGGGTGTGGTCCCAGACCGCGCGCAGCAGGTAGCGCCGGTTGAGCACCTGGCCGGGATGGCGCACCAGCTCCAGCAGCAGCCGCAGCTCGGTGGGCGTCAGGTGGATCTCCTTGTTGGCCAGCGTGACCTTGAGCGCGCCTCTGTCGATCACCAGGTCGCCGAACCCGATGCGGTCGGAGGCGGCGGACTCGGCCCTGCGCAGGATGGCGCGGATGCGGGCGTCCAGCACGCGCGGCTCGACGGGCTTGACCACGTAGTCGTCGGCGCCCGCCTCCAGGCCGACCACCACGTCCAGGTCGTCGCCCCGCGCGGTGAGGAGGATCACGGGAAGCTGGTCGATCTTGCGGATGCGGCGGCACACCTCGACGCCGTCGATGCCGGGCAGCATGACGTCGAGGATGACGATCTCGGGCCGGCGCGAGCGGATGTGGTCGAGTGCCTCCTCGCCCGTCACGTAGGACGTGACGGAGTGTCCCTGCCTGGTCAGCGCCAGCTCCAGGGCCATGCGCACGGAGGGGTCGTCTTCGACGAGAAGGATGCCTGCCACGCGCACATTATTAGTCCATGTCGCGTATATCCGTGTTGTGTCATGAAACTGTGACGTGCTGTAGATGTAGCCCCGAAATCCTTGCGGGAGCCTGAATACGGTCCTCCCTTCGGTGACGGGCGCCCGAAGGGCGGACCGCCCCAGTGTGACCAAAATCACATCTGTCGGGAAAGGGCGGGCTAACCTGCCGGTTAGCCAATGGAAGGCAAAGCGAATACCGCGTATCGGTTGCGGACCACCCCCCAGGACAGGGCAAGCTCATGGACCGTGAGCCATGGTCCGAAGTTGAGTGAGCGCCCCGCGCAGAGAGCCTCGCGCTCGTCACGCCGGCGCTCGCGGCTGACCCCGAAGCGGGTAGTGATCATCGGCCTGTCCGCCGTGATCGTCTTCGGCGGTGGCGGCTTCGTCGCCTACCGCGCGATCGACAACGCCAACACCCCGCCGCCGGACGTGCTGTCGCTGGAGGACCTCGGCAGGCTCGCCGGTGGTGAGTTCGGCACGCCCGACCCGAAGACCGACGCGCTCAAGGAGGCCGCGATCCAGGCCCACAAGGCCGACGAGCTGAAGGCGGCGCGCGACGGCAAGGAAAGCCTCGACGTGATCGAGGTGAAGAAGAAGGGGCCCGGCGGCGACGGCTTCCCCCCGGCCAACTTCCCGCCCGGCAGCGACCCGTCACCGGGCAGCAACAAGGCCACGGCCAAGAACATGCTCTCCTCCTTCGGCTTCGGCGAGGACCAGTGGGGCTGCCTGGAGAAGCTCTGGATGAAGGAGAGCGGCTGGAACGAGCGGGCGATGAACCGCTACTCCGGCGCCTACGGCATCCCGCAGTCCCTGCCGGGCACCAAGATGGCCAGCGCGGGCGCCGACTGGCAGACCAACGCCGCCACCCAGATCAAGTGGGGGCTCGGCTACATCAAGGGCCGCTACGGCACCCCCTGTGGAGCGTGGGGACACTCCCAGGCCAGGGGATGGTATTAACAGGTCAGCTTTCCTTCTGTAATCGGCAAGCCGTCGCGCCCGTCCATGTATGACCACGCACGCTGGCCGCATGGGTGTGAAGGTCAGTGTGATCGTCAATGTCCACAACCCGGGGGAATCCGCCGACGCGTGCATTCGCTCCACGCTGGAGCAGACCCTCCCGGCGGACGACTATGAAGTGATCTTCGTCGACGACGGGTCCACCGACGGGATCGCGGAACGGCTCGACACCGTCGCGGCCGTCCGGCGGAACGTGCGGGTGCTGCACCTGCCGCACACGGGATCACCGATGCGCGGGCGCAACGTCGGCCTGGCCTCAGCCAGGGGCGACTACGTCTACCTGCTCGGCCAGCACGACAGGCTGGAGCGGGAGGCGCTCGAGCGGATGCACGAGCGGGCCGTGGAGACCGACGCTGACGTGCTCGTCGGCCGCCTGGTGCGCGACGGCGGCGCGCCGATGACCGCCTTCGACCGCAGCAAGGCCCGCGCCGACATCCTGCGCGACCGGCTGCTCAATCTGCTCACGCCGCACAAGCTCTACCGCCGCGCCTTCCTCGAGGAGCACGAGCTCGGCTTCGCCGTGCCCGGCGGGCCCATCGCCGAGCAGGCCTTCGCGGTGCGGGCCTACCTGCAGGCCAAGGTCATCGCCGTGCTGGCCGAACACGTCTGCTGTCACCTCGGCCGGCGCGAGGACATCGAGGAGAACCCGCGCACCGCCGTCCGGGAGCTGCGGGCGCTGCTCGGCGACATCGACGCCTACGTCGGGGAGGGCCGCCAGCGCGACCGCATGTACGCCTACTGGTTCCGCTCCGCTGTGCTGCGCCCGTTCCTGACGGCTACGTTCGCCGGCTCCTCCATCGACCGGGGCGCGTACTTCCGCGTGATCCAGGACCTGGTGGGCGAGCGCTTCCCTGAGCGGCTCGACCGCTACCTGCCCGTCCAGCTCAGGGCCGTGGCCGCGCTGATCCGCGAGGGGCGGCTGGATCAGCTCGTCATGCTGGCCAACTCCTCCAGACGGTCCGGGCTCCGCGCCGACCTGACCGAGGTCCGCTGGGACGCGCACGTCCTGGTCCTCGGGGTGGCCGTCGAGGTGCTGGCCGGGGATGGCAGGCCCGACAGGTTCCGCACGGACGGCGACCGCCTGTTCTGGAAGCCGCCGCGTGCGATCGACGCCAAGCTGCTGCCGGACAGCGTCACCGACATCACCGACGCCGTGGAACGCGCCCGCATCGAGGTCTACGTGCGTCATGCGGAGACCGGAGAGGTCCACTTCCTGCCCGTGGCCTACCAGGTCGAGCAGGTGCCTGACGGCCGCCGTCACGTCCGCGTGCGGGTCATCGGCGAGGCCCGGGTCGACGTGATCGCCGCCGCCCAGGGAGAGCCGCTCAGGCCCGGCCAGTGGGAGGTGCACGTGCGCATGTTCGGCGGCGCGTACCAGGCCAGGAGCCGGGTGCGGAGGCAGGACGGCCCGCTCAACTGCCTCGGCGTGCTGGCCCAGCGGCCCAGGATGCGGCTGGTGGTGCCGTGCTGGACGGACGCCGGCGAGCTCGGCCTGGCCGTCGAGCCGCGCTCCTTCACCGAGTCGATCGCTCTGGTGTCACCCGGTGTGAGCGCCAAGCTGGTCGACGAGCACCTGTTCGTCGTGCTGCCCGTGCCGTACGTGCCGCCGAGCGGCGGGCCGCCGCTGGAGCTGGTGCTGCGCGGCGCCGGGCGGCGGCCCCGCGAGGTGTCGGCGCCCGCGCTGGTCGAGGCCGGAGTCCCCGGCAGGCTCGCGGGCCAGCTCGTGGCCAAGGTGCCGGTCAAGCGGCGGATGCCGGGCCGCGACGCCCTCGGCCCAGGCGCCTGGCTGCCGTCGCTGCGCAGCACGGAGGAGGAGATCGGGCTGCGCTTCGCGCTGGAGATGCGCAGAGGGAAGGTCTCGGTGCGCCAGAGCTCGGCGGTCACCCCGCAGGGGCGCTCTCCCATGGGCCGCGACACCGCGCTGCACCGCCTGGGCCGCCGCCTGCCCGGCGCGCGGCACCTGGTGCGGCTGGCGCGCGCGGGCAGGCACCGCTACCTCAAGGAGTGACCCACTCCTCCAGCTCGGCGAAGGAGTCCCTGAAGACCGGCAGCATCGCCACCAGCCTGTCCGGGTAGGCGTCGACCAGGCTGTCCAGGTGGTTGCCGCCCTCGACGCGGTGATAGCGGAAGGGGCGGCGCGGGCCGACCATCTCGGCGTACACGTCCGAGGAACGCGAGATGGGCAGCAGCGTGTCGAGCGTGCCGTGGATGGTGATCAGCGGCTTGGTGATCCTCCCGGTCAGCGCGATCTTCGCCACGGCCGCGTACGGCCTGCGCTCGTCGTAGTCGTAGTCCGCCGGGGCTCCCGCGTAGGCCGGGTCGAGCTCCTTCTGGTAGAGCTGCTGGGTGAGCTCCCAGTAGTACTGCCGGTGGAACGGCCACAGGAACTCCGAGCCCTCGGCGAAGCCCGCCGCGCGGACGCCTGCCGGGTCCGGATACGCCTTGAGCGCCTCCGGCAGGTAGTTCAGCAGGTTGTCGCCCTTGAGCCGCCAGAGGGTGCCCTCCCAGTCCAGGCCGCCGTCGTAGAGCCAGCCGCGGTTCTCCAGCTGCCACCTGACCAGGTAGCCGCCGTTGGAGATGCCCGCCATGAACGTACGCGCGGGCCGCTTGCCGTACCTCTGCCTGACTACCGCCTTGGCGGCGACCGTGAGCTGGGTGACGCGGTGGTTCCACTCGGCGATGGCGTCGCCCGGGCGCCGGCCGTCGGTGTGGAAGTCCACGCCGGTGTTGCCCTTGTCGGTGGAGGCGAACGCGTAGCCCTTGGACAGCACCCAGTCGGAGATCGTGAAGTCGTTGGCGTACTGCTCGCGGTTGCCGGGGGTGCCGGTGACGACCAGACCGCCGTTCCACTTCTCCGGCAGCCTGATGACGAACTGGGAGTCGTGGTTCCAGCCGTGGCTGGTGTTGGTGGCCGAGGTGTCGGGGAAGTAGCCGTCGAGCTGGATGCCGGGCACGCCGGTGGGGTTGACCGTGCCGGCCGGGTGGAGGCCGGCCCAGTCGGCGGGGTCGGTGTGGCCGGTCGACGCCGTGCCCGCCGTGGTGAGGTCGTCGAGCCTGGCGCTGACCGTGTGCTCGGCCCCGGGCACCGTGAGCTGCTGCGGTCCCGGCACGAGCAGGCTCGCCACCAGGCTGAGTGCGACGATCATGGCGCCTCCAAGAGATGGCCGGCCAGCAGGCGCTGGAACTCGGCGGGGTGCTCCAGGTGCGGGCTGTGCCCGCAGTCGTCCAGCACGACCTCGCGGTAGCGGCCGTAGCGCTCCAGCGCCGCCCTGGTCTGGGTCACCATGGGCTGGGCGGGCGTGCCGGGGGAGCCCGGGACGACGCCGAGCGCGCCGAGGTGGGCCAGGTCGAACGGCGAGGCGTCCGAGACGATCTGGTCGTCGGCGCCCCTGATCCACAGGATGGGCGGCTTCGGATCGATCTCGTGCAGATCGTCCACGCGGAAGTTGGTCGGCGCCATGGCGTTGAGCACGCCGTGCTTGCCGGGAGCCACGTTGGGCCACGCCGCCGAGGACACGGCGTCGCCCGGGTAGTTGGCCTCGCCGACGCGGGTGGTGAGCATCGAGCGGATGTAGAAGTCCTCGTCGGGGACGGGGTTCTTGACGTACGAGGCGCGGAAGACGGAGCGCGGCGAGGTGGGGGCCTCGTCCGACATGTCGCCTGCCTTGAGCCGGGCCACGAAGTCGGGGTTGACCGCACCGGCGCCGGCTCCGGTGCCGTCGGGATGGGTGAGCAGGCCGTCCGGGCCCTGCGTGCCGCCGAAGCCGTACGGGGAGACCGGGTTGACCAGGGTTAGGCTCCTGACGGCGGCGGGGTGGTCGCGCAGGAACTGGAGCACGACGCCGCCGCCCATGCTCCAGCCGACCAGGTGCAGCGGGGCCAGGCCGAGCACGTCGACGAGCTCGGCCAGGTCGTCGGAGAAGTCGCGCGCGCCTCTGGTGGCGTCGACGGGCGCGGGGTCGGTCTCGCCGAAGCCGCGCAGGTCCACCGCCAGCGGGCGCAGGCCGCCGGGCAGCGCGGCCATGGTGTCGCGCCAGAAGGCGCTGGAGGAGATGTTGCCGTGCACGAACAGCACCGGCTCGCCGGTCCTGCCCTCGACGGTCATGACGTGCTGGGTGAGCCTGGGGGTGGTGACCTTCACGCTCGGATCCTCTCGGCCAGGTCGCGGCCCTGGGTCTCCTTGGCGGCGTAGACCGCGATCAGGGTGATGACCGACGCCGCGGCCAGGTAGACGGAGATCGGCACGCTGCTGCCGAAGTCCCGCAGCAGCGTCACCGCGATGATCGGGGCCAGTGCCCCGGCCACGATCGCCGACAGCTGGGCGCCGATCGACACTCCGGTGTACCTCATCCTGGTGCCGAACAGCTCGGAGAAGAAGGCCGCCTGCGGTCCGTACATCATGCCGTGGAACAGCAGCCCGACGGTGACCGCGAGGGTGATGGCGAGGAAGTTGCCGGTGTCGATGAGCGGGAAGAACGCGAAGATCCACACCCCGGCCCCGGCCGCGCCGGCCAGATAGATCGGGCGACGGCCGATCCGGTCGGACAGCGCGCCCCACATGGGGATCGTGACGAAGTGGATGGCCGAGCTGATGAGCACGGCGTTGAGCACGGTCGAGTTGTCGATGCCGGTGGTCTTGGCGTAGGTGATGACGAAGACGGTGATGAGGTAGAAGGAGATGTTCTCCGCCATCCGGGCGCCGATCGCGGTGATCACGTCGCGCCAGTGGTGGCGCAGCACGCCGACGATCGGCGGCGCCTTCTCCGGCTCGGCCTGCTGGAAGACCGGCGACTCGGTGATCGTGAGCCGGATCCAGAGCCCGATGAAGACCAGGACGCCCGACAGCAGGAACGGCACCCGCCAGCCCCACGCCAGGAACGCCTCGTCCGACTGCCAGGCGGCCAGCGCCGCCAGCACGCCGGTGGCCAGCAGGTTGCCGCCGGGGGCGCCCGCCTGCGGCCAGGAGGCCCAGAAGCCGCGGCGGCTCGCCTCGCCGTGCTCGGAGACGATCAGCACGGCGCCGCCCCACTCGCCGCCCAGGGCGAACCCCTGCACCAGCCGGAGCGTGGTGAGCAGGATCGGCGCGGCGGCGCCCACCCCTTCATAGGTGGGCAGGCAGCCGATGAGGAACGTGGCGGCGCCCATCAGCAGGAGGCTGACGACGAGCAGCGACTTGCGGCCGAAGCGGTCGCCGAAGTGGCCGAAGATCAGCCCGCCGAGCGGGCGGGCGACGAAGCCGACGGCGTAGGTGAGGAACGCCAGCAGCGTTCCGGTGAGCGGGTCGGAGTCGGGGAAGAAGAGCTGGTTGAACACGAGTGCGGCTGCCGAGCCGTACAGGAAGAAGTCATACCACTCGATGGTGGTGCCGATCAGGCTAGCGCCGACGATCTTCTTGATGGAAGTGGCCATGCCGTCACGCTAGGGAGTGACCGGCGTCACTCATATGGGGGCGGCACCCACACTCTATTCGGAGGTTGTGTGGCCCAGCCGGTGCAGGCGGAGCGCGAGCTGGATCTCCAGCGCCCGCTCGGGCTCCTGCCAGCCGTCACCGAGCAGCTTGCCGATCCTGTCGAGGCGTTGCGTGACGGTGTTGACGTGGATGTGCATGGTCTCGGCCGTGCGTGACGGCGAGCCTCCGCAGCCGAAGTACGCGGCCAGCGTCCCGGCCAGCGCGGTGCCCCGTCGGCTGTCGTAGTCGATGACCGGGCCGAGCACCGAGCCGACGAAGCCGTGCACGTCGTGGCCCTCGCCGATGAGCAGGCCGACGAAGCCCAGCTCGGCGGCGCTCGCGCCGTCGCCCGCCCGGCCGAGCGCGATGAGTGCCTCCGCGCAGCGCCGCGCCTCGCGGTAGGCGGCGGCCACGTCGCCGGCCTGCGACGCGCCCGCCGTGGCCGGGGCGTGCAGCGACGCGCTCAGCTCTGCGGCGACCCGCTGCGCGAGGTGTCCGGCGTTCGCGCCCGGCAGCAGCAGCACCACCTCACCGGCCCGGCCGGCGGCCAGCCCGTGCCGGACGGCCGCCTCCGAAGAGGCCCAGAACGCGGCCCGCTCGCGCTGCCCGTCGTGCCTGACCACCACCACGACGTGCGGCGCGGACAGGTCGACGCCCAGCCTGCGCGCCCGGTCGTGCAGGCCGGGCGAGTCCGGCCGGGAGATCAGGTCGTCGAGCAGCTCGCCGCGTACCCGTCCCTCGGCCTCCGCGACGCTCCTGCGGAACAGCAGCAACAGCGCGCACACCAGCGCGGCCCGCTCCAGGATGCGCTCGTCGGCGTCGTCGCTGCGCAGGACCAGCGTGCAGAGCGGCTCCCCGCCGACGTCCACCGACGCGATCCGCAGGTCTCCCTTGCGCACCGTACGGCCCAGCGCTCTGGAGGCCTGGGCGGCCTCGAACACGCCGGCGTCCAGCTCGCCCGCGTCGCCGGTGAGCGGCCTGCCGAGGTCGTCGAGGACGGCCAGCGACCCGCCGAGCACGTCCGTCACGACGGCGGCCACGTCCTCGATGCCGCCGCCCCGCAGCACCAGCGAGGTCATCCGGTCATGGGCCGTCGCGGCCCGCTCCACCGCCTCCGCGTGCTCCCTGGCGGTGCGGTGCGCCTGGGAGAGCTCCTCCAGCGCGTTTCTGGTCTCCTGCAGCAGCCTGGCGTTGTCGAGCGCCACGGCGGCGTGCGCCGCCAGGCTCGCCAGCAGCGACACCTCCTCCTGCGCGAACGGCCTGGCGCTGCGGTTGGCGGCGAACAGCACGCCGATCACCCGCTGGCCCAGCCGCAGCGGCACGCCGAGGATCGCGACCAGGCCCTCCTCGGTGACGGCCTCGTCGATGTCGTTCTTGTGACGAAACCGCGCGTCGTCGAAGTAGTCGGCCGTCGAGTACGGCACCGCCGTCTGCGCCACCAACCCGCCGAGTCCCGCCCCCATGGCCAGCCTGAGCGCCCTGAACTTGGCCGAGATCGAGCCGTCGGTCACCCGCATGTACGTGTCGCCGCGGGCGGGGTCGTGCAGCGTGAGGTAGGCGGTGTCGGTGGCCAGCAGTTGCCGGGCCCGGTGCACGATCGCCTCCAGCACCGCGTCCACGTCGCGCAGCGCCGACAGGTCGCCCGCGGTGTCGTAGAGGGCCGACAGTTCGGCCTCGCGCCTGGCCCTGCGCCTCAGCAGAGCCCGCACCTTGAGCGCCTCGACCTTGGCGCGCTCCAGCTCCTCGACGGTCGCCGGGTCGGCCCCGGCGGCCCTGGCCTCGATGATGGGCCCCTCGAACTCGACCGCCGAGGCCTCCCTGGCGAGCAGTTCGAGGAAGCGCCTGACCACTATCGAGCCGTCCAGCCGCCGTCGACGGGCAGGGACACGCCGGTGATGAACGAGCCGCTGGGCCCGCACAGGTAGGCGACCAGCTCGGCCACCTCCTCGGGCTCGATCAGCCGCTTGATCGCCGCCGGCTCCAGCATGATGTCCTCGACGACCTCGTCCGCACCGATGCCGTGCATCCTGGCCTGGTCCGCGATCTGCCCCTCGACCAGGGCCGTCCGCACATAGGCGGGGCACACGCAGGTGGAGGTCACGCCGTGCGGGGCTCCTTCGAGCGCCAGGGTCTTGGAGAACCCCTCCAGCGCGTGCTTCGCCGTCGTATAAGCCGACTTGTACGGCGAGGCACGCAGTCCGTGCACGGAGGAGATGTTGACGATCCGTCCCCAGCGCCTGGCGTACATCCCCGGCAGCACCCGCCGCGCGATCAGGAACGGAGCCTCCACCATGACCCTGAGCATGGTGGAGAAGACCTCTGGCGGGAACTCCTCGATCGGTGCGACATGCTGGAATCCGGCATTGTTCACCACGATGTCCACCGGCTCGTCCGGCAGTCCGTCGGCGAACCCGGGCGCGCTCAGATCGGTCACCACGGCCAGGCCGCCGATCTCCGCCGCCACCTTCTCCGCCGGCTCGCCCTGCCGGTCGACCACCAGCACCCTGGCCCCGGCCGCGGCCAGCCGCCGGGCGCACGCCGCCCCGATGCCGCCCCCGGCCCCCGTCACCAGCGCAGTACGCCCAGTCAGCTCCTTCGCCATGCATTCGACCCTAGGCGCTGGCCGGCCCGGGTCGCATGGCTGCGAACGACATAGATCAGTGACGAGCTATGTGTGCCCGGCTCCTGGAAGGGGAATCTCCCAGAGCTGCTAGCGTATGAGGCATGACCGCGTATCCGTCCTTCTGGTGGCCCGCCCTCTAGGCGGTCCCACCAGCGCGCATACGCATTCTGGCCGCCTCGACGAGGCGGCCGCCGGCATCACCAGGGACGCCCCCGTCGAGCACACTCGACACACGAAAGGGCGTCACATGACCGGCACGACCACCTGGGCCGCACTGCTCGCCACCCTCATCGGCCGCGAGCACCTCACCTCCGGTCAGGCCGCCTGGGCCATGTCCCAGATCATGTCGGGCACCGCGACGGACGCCCAGATCGCCGCCTTCGCCATCGCCATGCGAGCCAAGGGCGAGACCGTCGCCGAGGTCGCGGGCCTGGCCGACGGCCTGCTCGCGGGCACCTCCGCGATCAGGATCCCCGGCGACACCGTCGACCTCGTCGGCACCGGCGGCGACCGCGCCAACACCGTCAACATCTCCACCATGGCCGCCATCGTCGCCGCCGCGGCCGGCGCCAAGGTCGTCAAGCACGGCGGCCGAGCCGCCTCGTCCACCACCGGCGCCGCCGACGTCCTGGAAGAGCTCGGCATCGCCATCGAGCTGCCACCGGCCGCCGTGGCCCGGGTCGCCGAGGAGGTGGGCATCACCTTCTGCTTCGCCCCGACCTTCCATCCGGCGCTCAGGCACGCCTCCCGCGCCCGGCGCGAGCTCGGCGTCCCCACCGTCTTCAACTTCCTGGCCCCGCTCACCAATCCGGCACTCCCCGGGGCCCAGGCGGTCGGCGTCTACCACGAGACCATGGCAGCCGTCATCGCGGGCGTCCTGGCGGACCGCGGCGCCTCCGCCCTGGTCTTCAGAGGCGACGACGGCCTGGACGAGCTCACCACGTCAGGCCCGTCCACCATCTACGTGGTCCGCCGCGGCACGGCCGAGCGGACCCGCTTCGACCCCGCCGATCTCGGCATCGCCTACTGCGACCCGGCGGCGCTCCGGGGCGGCGACGCACCCCACAACGCCGCCGTGGCCCGCGCCGTCCTGGCGGGCGAGACCGGCCCGGTCAGGGACATCGTCCTGCTCAACGCCGCCGCCGCCCTGGTGGCCGCGAACGGCGCCCCGCCCCCCGACGCCCTCACCGCGGCCCTGGCCCAGGCCTACAAGCAGGCGGCCGAAGCCGTGGACACGGGCACCGCCACGGCGCTCCTGGCCCGCTGGATCACCGCCACCCAGCGGGCCCGCTGACCGGACCGGCGCCTGTCAGGAGGGGCGGCTCATCGACAGGACGTCGAGCAGGGCGTCGAGCTGCTCCTCGGTCAGGGTGCCGTTTCTGATGTGGCCGCGTTCGATGACCACCTCGCGGATGGTCTTGCGCTCGGCCAGAGCCTGCTTGGCGATCTTGGCGGCCTCCTCGTAGCCGACGTGCCGGTTGAGCGGCGTCACGATGGACGGGGAGGATTCGGCGTACTCGCGCATCCGCTCCACGTTCGCCGTGATGCCCATGACGCAGCGGTCGGCGAGCAGGCGCGAGACGTTCGCCAGCAGGCGGACGGACTCCAGGATGTTGCGCGCGATGATCGGGAGCTGGACGTTCAGCTCGAAGCTGCCCGAGGCGCCGGCGAAGGTGATGGCGGCGTCGTTGCCGATGACCTGGGCCGCGACCATGGCGGTGGCCTCGGGGATGACCGGGTTGACCTTGCCGGGCATGATCGACGAGCCCGGCTGCAGGTCCGGGAGGTTGATCTCGCCGAGGCCGGCTCGGGGGCCCGAGCCCATCCAGCGCAGATCGTTGGCGATCTTGTTGAGGGAGACGGCCACCACCTTGAGCTGGCCCGAGAGCTCGACGATGGAGTCCTGGGCGCTCTGGGCCTCGAAGTGGTCCATCGCCTCGCGGAAGCCGATGCCGGTCGCCTCCCGCAACTTGGTGATCGCCAGCTCGGCGAAGCCCGGCGGGGTGTTGATGCCGGTGCCCACCGCGGTCCCACCCAGGGGGAGCTCCAGCACGTGCCCGAGCGCGCTCTTGACGCGCACCGTGCCGTGCTCCACCTGGGTGGCGTAGCCGCCGAACTCCTGGCCGAGCGTCACCGGCGTGGCGTCCATCAGGTGCGTCCGCCCGGACTTCACCACATCCTGGAACTGCAGCTCCTTGGTGCGCAGCGACGTCGCCAGGTGCTCCAGCGAGGGGAGCAGGTGGTAGCTCACCTCGGTCGCCGCCGCCACGTGGATCGAGGTCGGGAAGACGTCGTTGGACGACTGCGAGGCGTTCACGTGGTCGTTCGGGTGGACCGGGCGGCCCAGCCGCTCCTCGGCGAGGGACGCGATGACCTCGTTGGCGTTCATGTTGGAGGAGGTGCCGGAGCCGGTCTGGAAGACGTCGACCGGGAAGTGGGCGTCGTGCTCGTTCTCGGCGACGTCGGCCGCCGCCTGGGCGATCGCCTCCGCCATGTCCTTGTCGATCACCCCCAGCTCGCCGTTGGCCTCCGCGGCCACCGCCTTGATCAAGCCGAGCGCGGCGATGTGGGACGGCTCCAGAGCCCGTCCCGAGATCGGGAAGTTCTCCACTGCCCGCTGGGTCTGCGCGCGCCACCTGGCGCCTGCCGGGACGCGGACCTCGCCCATCGAGTCATGTTCGATACGGAACTCGCTCATGACTCCCAGTCTGGCTCACGCATGGCCGATCAGCTCGGCGGGCGGCGCCACGAAAGGCGGTCAGCCCGAGAGCAGCGCCACGATGAGGATGGCGATCACCACGGCCGCCGCGGCGGCCACGGCCATGAGGACCAGCATCCCGTTGCGGTTGCCGCTGGAACGCTGCTCCGGCTGGCCGGCGATGGCGAACAGGTCGGTGCCCAGCCCGTGGGAGTCGGGCCGCTCCGGCTGCTGGCCCATCGGGTGCGGTCCCTGCTGGTAGGGCATCTGCTGCGGCCCGGGCTGGTGCGGCATCGGGCCCGGCCGGCCGTGCTGCATGGGCTGCTGGGGCGGCGCGGGCGGGTAGACCTGCAGGCCGGGGGAGCCGTTCTGCGGTCTCGACTGGTGGATGCGGGTGGTGGTGATGGCGCTCTCGTCACCCGGACGGGGCTGGCCCTGCGGGGGAGCACCCTGCTGAGGGGCGTCGTGGGAAGGCGGCAGCGGCGACTTCGGGCGCTTCAGGCTGATGGTCCGCTCCGGATCCACCGCGCCGGCAGAGGCGCCGGCAGGCTGTCCGGGTACGGGGCCCGTACCCGGAGGTTGCGCACCCGGAGCAGGCGCGGGGCCGGGAGTGGGCACAGTGCCGGGACCCAGTCCGGCGGCTTGGCCATGACCGGCCGCGAGAGGCCGGGCGGGATCGCGCTGAGGGCCGGAGGGCCCCTGCGGCGACTGCTGGCCGGGCGAAGCGCTGGGCTGGGCGGGGCGGGGCGGCCGGCCCGCAGGTCCGCCAGGCCCGGCCGGGCCTGGCGGATGGCCCTGCACGCCTCCGGAGTGCCCGGGGCCGCCTCCAGGCAGACCCGGTGCGCCGGCTCGCGGGCCCGGGGCGGGGGCCGGGGGTCCTGGCACGGCGGGCGGATTCGGCACGGGGCCCTCCTGGTCGGTCAAGGCCTCGGCCGTGATCACCGGCATCTCGCTGGTCGGCGTGTCGGCGACCATCCTGAGCATGGTCTCCGCCTTGGCGGCGTTGAGCCGCTGCTTGTAGTTCTTGTTCAGCAGCCCCTCCAGCACCGGGCGCAACTGCCCCGCCTGGGTGGGCGCGTCGGCGCTCTCGCTCAGGAGCGCCGCGAGCGTCTCCGCGATCGTGGACCGCTCGTAGGCGGGCCGCCCCTCGACGGCGAAGTAGAGGGTCGCCCCGAGAGACCAGATGTCGGACTCCGGCCCGGTGTACTCGCCCCTGGCACGTTCCGGGGCGGTGTAGCCGGGGGAGCCGATGACCATGCCGGTCTTGGTGAGTCTGGGATCGCCCTCGGCCTTGGCGATGCCGAAGTCGGTGAGCACCACCCGCCCGGTCTCGGTGATGAGCACGTTGCCCGGCTTGACGTCGCGGTGGGTGATGCTCTGGGCGTGCGCGGCGCGCAGCGCGCCGAGCAGGTCGACGCCGATCTCCGCCACCAGCCGGGGCGGCAGCGGGCCCTCCTCGTCGATCACCTGCTCCAGCGAGCGGGCCTCGATGAGCTCCATGATGATCCACGGACTGTTGTCGTGGATGAGCACGTCGTGGATGGCGGCGACGGCCGGATGGCTGATGCGTGCGGCGAGACGTCCTTCGCGGACCATGCGCTCACGCAGCTCGGCTCGCTGCTCCTCGGTCAGCCCGGGATCCTGGCGGATCTCCTTGACCGCCACCTCGCGCCCGAGGGCACGGTCGCGGGCGCGCCAGACGGTGCCCATGGTGCCCCGGCCGAGGGGCGAGATGAGCTCGTAGCGCTCCGCCAGCAGGCGTGTCTGGTGTTCCGGCATGAGAAGAAGATATCGATTCTCGCTTGGGAAGTGCTTTACCCTCGCTTGCGAAGTTCTCTTGGCCAGAACCGCCGAGGAAGACACAACTTTATCACCGTCGCTTTGAAACGGGCATAAGCGGACGGAGTTGGCCTCGGTTCGACCCGCTTCCTGTGAACTCCTTCACCTGGTCTGCGCTCCAGCCGCTGCGCGGGCACGGTCAGCGCCGCCATCGTGGCCTCGGCTCTGTGCAGCCCTCGATGCGAGGGCCTGCGTGTGAAAGACGGTCCCGCCGGCACCACCGCCGGTCGCGGCGGCTTGCGCGGGGTCAGCGGCTCCTCCGCCGAGCCGCCCGCCGCCACCCGGGCGAGCATCAGCGAGGCGCGCACGGAGTCGAGCCGGGTCTGCGGGTCGATGCGCAGCAGCGCGTCCAGCACCGGCGCGAGCGGTCCCGCCTTGCTCATCGGGATCGGCTCGCCGCTGGTCAACGCCGCCAGGGCGGCCGCCGCCGTACGCCGGCCGTGCAGGCCCCTGCCCTCGACGGCGGTGTAGAGGGTCGCGCCGAGCGACCACAGGTCGCCGGCGGGGCTGGCCTTCGAGCCGAGCACCCGCTCTGGAGCGATGTAACCGGCGGACCCCAGCACGATGCCCGCCTGGGTGATGGAGACGTCACCTTCGAGTGCGGCGAGCCCGAAGTCGGTGAGGACCGCGCGGTCCTCGGTCACCAGCACGTTGCTGGGCTTGACGTCGCGGTGCAGGATGCCCTTGGCGTGCACGGCGCGCAGCGCTCCGAGGATCTGCCGGCCGATCTCGGCGGCCTTGCGAGGGTGGAGCGGTCCCTCCTCCTGGATGAGCTGCTCCAGCGACTTGGCTCGGAGCAGCTCCATCACGATCCACGGCCGGTCGTCCTCGGTGACCACGTCGAAGACGGTGATGACGGAGGGGTGCGCGACCATCGCGGTCGCCCTGCCCTCGCGCTCGGTGCGGGCGCACAGCTCAGCGCGCAGCTCCTCGTCGAGGACGGTCGGCAGCCGGACCTCCTTGACGGCCACCTCGCGGTTGAGCAGCTCGTCGTGCGCCCGCCAAACGGTGCCCATGCCGCCGCGTCCGACCGGCTCCACCAGCCGGTAGCGCGCGGCGAGAAGGTAACCGGAGGGCGCACGCATGCCTGGCAGCTTACCTATTTGTGTAAACCCACCAGTAGAGGCGGGGCCGATAAATTGTTGCGAATCGAAGTCAACTGGTCTGACTGGTCACGTCAGCCCCGCTCGGTGCCAGGCCCGGCGAGGGGCTCCGGTGTGTCGTCGGAGCTCCTGTGCCGGGAGCCCCGCCGGCGCCGCCGTCGCGAGGCCGTACGGCAGGCCGGTCCCGCAGGCGACGGCGTCCTTGCGGGCTGACCGGATCGCATTCCCGCAGGTCGCCCGTCCGTCCCCTCGGCACGCGGAAAGTAGTTGGCAGGCTTCCTGAAAGGAACTTTAACGGCCGTCAGCAAGTTGTAAGGCTGTGGTAAGGGGGCGGGGGCATGGTGGATCTATCGGGAATGAATGCTCATGAAGCGACCGAAAACTGTCGGTGCCGGTCGTCAGAATGAGGAGATACGCCCGAGGTTGGACCGCAACTGAAAACCATCGAGGACGTGATGAAGATGCGCCAGATCCAGGTTCGCCACCGGCCGCGCAAGCCGAAGGCGACCGAGCTGGACCTTCGCACGCCATCAGGGCGACAGCTGCCCTACTAAGATCAATCCAGGAGCGCCATCTGAGAGGTGCACGATGTGCAGTCACCACCCCGTATGTCCCAGTGCCGAATCACTCGACCGTGAGGCTGCGCACGTGATCCGTGCCCACCCCGACCAGGGCTGGAGCCTGCTCTGCAACGGCGTCGTGCTGTTCGAGGACACCGGCCTGTTGCTTCCCGACGGCCAGACCGTCGCGCCGCACCGCATGCCCGTGGCCGCGTGAGCGGCGGCTGGACCACCCGGTCAGAGACCGAAGCGGACACCCCCGCGATCCGCACGGTGATCCTCGCGGCGTTTCCCACGCCGTTCGAGGCCGACCTGGTCGACGCGCTCCGCGAGGACCCCGCCTGGCTGCCCGAGCTCTCCGTCGTGGCCGAGCGCGACGGGGTCCTGGCCGGGTACGCGCTGCTCACCCGGTGCCACGTCGACGCGGCACCGGCGCTGGCCCTCGCCCCCTGTGCCGTGCTGCCGGATCACCAGCGCCTGGGCGCCGGCTCGGCGGCGATCCGAGCCGGCCTCGACAAGGCCCGCGAGCTGGGCGAGAGCCTCGTGCTCGTGCTCGGCCACGCTGACTACTACCCGAGGTTCGGCTTCGCGCCGGCCTCCCGGCTCGGCATCCGGGCCCCGTTCGAGGTGCCCGACGAGGCGATGATGGCCCTGGTGCTCGACGGCTCCCGGCCGGTGCCGAGCGGCACGATCGCCTACCCGGCACCCTTCGGCGTCTGATCCGTCAACGCCGGCCGATGCTGAGCACCGGCCCCGTGCTGTCGGTGAAGAAGTCCTCGCCCTTGTCGTCGACCACGATGAACGCGGGGAAGTCCACCACCTCGATCTTCCACACCGCCTCCATGCCGAGCTCGGGGTATTCGAGCACCTCGACCTTCTTGATGCAGTCCTGCGCCAGCCTGGCGGCGGGACCGCCGATGGAGCCCAGGTAGAAGCCGCCGTGCTGCCGGCACGCCTCGGTGACCTGCTTGGACCTGTTGCCCTTGGCCAGCATCACCATGGAGCCGCCCGCGGCCTGGAAGCGCGAGACGTAGGAGTCCATCCGGCCCGCCGTCGTCGGGCCGAACGAGCCGGAGGCGTAGCCCTCGGGCGTCTTGGCCGGGCCCGCGTAGTAGACGGCGTGGTCCTTGAGGTACTGCGGCATCTCGCCGCCGTCGTCGAGCAGCTCACCGATCTTGGCGTGCGCGATGTCCCTGGCCACCACCAATGGGCCGGTCAGCGACAGGCGGGTCTTGACCGGATACTTCGACAGCTCCGCAAGGATCTCCGGCATCGGGCGGTTGAGGTCGATGGAGACCACGTCGTCCGACAGGTGCTCGTCGGTGGTCTCGGGCAGGAAGCGCGCCGGGTCGGTCTCCAGCTTCTCCAGGAAGACGCCCTCGGGCGTGATCTTGGCCAGGGCCTGGCGGTCGGCCGAGCAGGAGACGGCGATGGCCACCGGGCAGGAGGCGCCGTGCCGCGGCAGCCGGATGACGCGCACGTCGTGACAGAAGTACTTGCCGCCGAACTGGGCGCCGATGCCGAGCTTCTGGGTCAGCTCGAAGACCTTGGCCTCCAGCTCCAGATCGCGGAAGCCGTGCCCGGACGCCGATCCCTCGGTGGGGATCGAGTCGAGGTAGCGGGCGCTGGCGTACTTGGCCGTCTTGAGGGCGTACTCCGCAGACGTGCCGCCCACGACCACGGCGAGGTGGTACGGCGGGCAGGCGGCGGTGCCGAGCGAGCGGATCTTCTCCTCCAGGAAGGCCATCATCCGCTTCTCGTTCAGGACAGCCTTGGTCTCCTGGTAGAGGAAGGACTTGTTGGCCGATCCGCCGCCCTTGGCCATGAAGAGCAGCTTGTACTCGTCCGGGTGGCCGTGCGGGTCCTCGGCATAGAGCTCGACCTGGGCGGGCAGGTTGCTGCCGGTGTTCTTCTCCTCCCACATGGTCAGCGGCGCCATCTGCGAGTAGCGCAGGTTGAGGCTGGTGTAGGCGTCGTACACGCCGCGCGAGACGTGCTCGGCGTCGCGGCCGTCGGTCAGCACATGGCGGCCGCGCTTGCCCATGACGATCGCGGTGCCGGTGTCCTGGCACATGGGCAGCACGCCGCCGGCCGAGATCGAGGCGTTCTTGAGCAGGTCGAGCGCGACGAACCGGTCGTTGCCGCTGGACTCGGGGTCGTCGACGATCTTGCGGAGCTGGGCGAGGTGCGACGGGCGAAGGAAGTGGGAAATATCGTGAATCGCCGCCTCGGTGAGCTGCCGCAGCGCCTCCGGCTCCACCTCCAGGAACGTGCGCCCCGCCGCTTCGACCGTCCGCACCCCCTCCGATGTGATCAGCCGATATTCCGTGTCATCGGCACCCAAGGGCAGTAGGTCGGTGTAGTCGAAGTCCGCCATCGTCATCCTTTCGATCCGGTGCAAAAGATTACGCGTCCGCGCGTCCTCTCCGCCCGTGGGGGCTGATGGCCGTTCATTTTTTACGGCTACGCGCGGGAGGGCCCAGCCTCCGTACGTGGCCGGGCTCTGTCCAGGGGAACGGTTCCGGGGTTCACGGGGCCGGGCGCCGTCACGTGCGCCCGTTCAGCCGCCTGGTCGGTGATGTGCGGGCCGTCGGGGCGCCGCCGGGTGGCGCCGAGGCCCACGAGGATGCCCGCGATGACCAGGGCCGCCCCCAGGACGTCGTAGGCGCTCGGGGTGGCGATGCCGAGCACCAGGCCCGTGACCATGGCGCCCACCGGGATGAGGCCAGCGAACAGGCCCGCCCGTCCCGGCCCCAGTTTGGGCAGCGAGGTGTACCAGAGGAGGAATGCCACCACGGTCACCACCACCGCGAGGTAGGCGAAGCCCAGGACCTCCGCGAGTGTGGGCACCCTGAGCATGGCCGTGCCCTCTTTGACCAGGCCGATGCCGGCGAGGATGGGTGCGGCCAGGACGGTGGAGTAGGTGGAGACCCGGATCGCGCCCAGTTTGGGGAGCAGGGGCAGGGCCAGGAGGGAGAAGGCGACCTCGCCCACCAGGGCGCCCAGGGCCCACAGGAGGCCGGGGAGGTTGCCGCTGCCCAGGCCGGTGGCGAGGGTGGCCCCCGCGACCACCACCGTGGCGCCCACGAGCAGGCGGGGGGCCGGTCGGCCGCCCGCCAGGGCCAGCGCCAGCGGGACGGTGCCCAGCACGGTGCCCACCAGGACGGGGCCGGCGGCGCGGGCGGACTCGACCACGCAGACGTTGAAGATCGCCAGACCGATCAGGGCGAGGGCGCCGAGCAGCAGCCACTCGCGGGGCCTCAGGCGGACGAAGCGCAGGCCGAGCGTCCTGGTCACGGCGAGCAGGACGGCGGCGGCCAGCAGATAGCGCACCGCCTGGCCGCCGTATACGGGATAGTCCTTGACCAGGCCCGACACCCCGGCCAGCGTCCCTACGCAGAACATCGCGGTGGCGGCTCCGGCGAATCCGTTTCTCATGTGATGGAGACTATGGAGACAATGGTCCGTACAAACAGTCCAATGACCCGCGATAAACCAGGACCAATATGGCTGACCTCCATGTAGCGATAAATCGTGAAAAAGGTGGGATCGCCGGGCAGGTCGCGGCCGAGCTGCGCGAATCCATCCGCCACGGCCGCCTCGCCCCAGGCACCCGCCTGCCCGCCAGCCGGGACCTCGCCGCCGACCTCCAGGTCTCGCGCGGCGTGGTGGTGGAGGCGTACGAGCAACTGGTCGCCGAGGGGTTCCTCGTCTCGCGCGTGGGCTCCGGCACCCAGGTGGCCCAGGTCACCGCCCCGCGCCCCCACGCCCCGGCGGGAGGCGTGGAGCAGCACGCCCCCTACTACGGCCACCGCCCCACCTCTCCTGATCTCGGCCTCTTCCCGAGGGAGCGCTGGCTGGCCTCGGTCAAGCACGTCCTCGCCACCATGCCGGGTGACGCCCTCGACTACGGCGACCCGGGCGGTGTGCCCGAGCTGCGCGAGGAGCTCGCCGGATACCTCAGGCGGGTGCGGGCGGCCGACGTGCGGCCGGAGAACGTGGTGATCGTCGGCGGCGTCGCCCAGGGCCTCAGCCTGATCCTGCACGTGCTGGCCCGCCACAGGCGCCAGCTGCTCGCCGTGGAGGACCCCACGAGCCACCGCCAGACGCCGCTGCTCCGCCGGGCGGGCGCCGACCTGGTGCCGATCCCGGTGGACGGCCAGGGGATGGACGTCGAGCGGCTGCGCGCTCAGCATGCCGACGCGGCCCTGCTCACCCCGGCCCACCAGTACCCGACGGGCGTGGTGCTGTCCCCGGCGCGCCGGGCCGCGCTCATGGAGTGGGCCCGCGAGGGTGATCGGACGATCCTGGAGGACGACTACGACGCCGAGTTCCGCTTCGACCGCGATCCTGTCGGCTGCCTGCAGGGGCTCGCGCCCGACCGGGTGATCCTCTCCGGCAGCGTCAGCAAGGCGCTCGCGCCGGGGCTCCGGCTCGGCTGGGTGGTCGCCCCCGCCCACCTCGCCGAAGCCGTCCGGCGCGCGCGGGGCGAGCTGGACCTGGGCTCTCCGGTGATCGAGCAGTACGCGCTGGCCCACTTCCTGCGCACCGGCGGCTACGACAAGCACCTGCGCCGCATGCGCAGGGAGTATCGCCGCCGCAGGGACGCCCTGGTCGGCGCCCTGGCCGAGCACCTGCCGGGGGTCCGGGTGCGGGGGATCGAGGCGGGGCTGCACGTCTATCTCGACCTGCCTGAGGGCTGGGACGAGAGCCGGGTGGCAGCGGCGGCCCTGGATCTGGGCCTGGCCGCGGAGCCGATCGGCATCATGCGCTCAGCCGCGGGCCCGCCCGCCGTCGTGGTCGGTTTCGCCCGGCTGCCCGCGCGCAGGGCCGCAGAGGCCGTACAAGGCTTGAAGGTCAGAATGTCTGGACAAAGCATTGACTGAGTGAGACCGGCTCGCTTAGAAAGAAGGCCCCGCCGGAGTTGGAGGCGCCATGCGTGTGGGACTGCTGGGCCTGGGCAGGATCGGCGCGTTCCACGCCGCGACCCTGGCCGCGCATCCGCTGGTGGAGGACCTGATCGTGGCCGATCCCGTGCGCTCCTCGCCGCACGGCCGCCCGGGCGACCCGTTCGAGGCGGACGCCGTGGTCATCGCCACCCCGACCAGCACGCACGCCGAGCTCCTCATCGAGGCCTGCCGGCGCGGCATCCCGGCCTTCTGCGAGAAGCCGGTGGCCGGCGGAGTCAAGGAGACGATCGAGGTGCTGGAGGCCGCCCGGGGCAACCGGGTGCAGATCGGCTTCCAGCGCAGGTTCGACGCCGGTTACGCGGCCGCCGCCGAGGCCCTGCGCGCCGGCGAGCTGGGCGAGCTGCACCGCGTCCACCTGATCACCGCCGACCCCGCCCCGCCCCCCGCCGCCTACATTCCGCTGTCCGGCGGCATCTTCCGCGACTGCCACATCCACGACTTCGACATCCTGCGCTGGGTGACCGGCCGCGAGGTGGTGTCGGTCTACGCGACGGGCGCGAACCGGGGCGCCGCCTTCTTCGCCGAGGCCGGCGACGTCGACACCAGCGCCGCCCTGCTGACGCTCGACGACGGCACGCTCGCCACCGTGCAGGGCTCCCGCTACAACGGCGCGGGCTACGACGTCCGCATGGAGCTCGCGGGCACCGAAGGCACCAGGGCTGTCGGCCTCGGCCCGCGCGCGCCGCTGTCCTCGACCGAGGGGCTGCAGCCGGACCAGGAGCCGTGGCCGGACTTCGTCGCCCGGTTCGCAGACGCCTACGCGGCCGAGATCGACGCCTTCCTGCGCAGCTCGGCCAGCCTGTGCCCGATCGAGGACGCCCTGGCCGCGCTGTACGTCGCCGAGGCGGCGGAGCTGTCGCGCAGCCAGGGCCGTCCCGTCGAGATCGCGGAGGTGCGGCAGGGCGGGAGCTGACCGCCGCACGAGGTCATGGCGTCATGTCCGGGGCCTTGACCGAGGGGGCGAAGCCCTTGGCAAGCACCACGATCCCGGCGGCCAGCACCAGTGGCGCGACGAACCCGATCCGCATGTCGCCCGCGTCGGCGATCGCGCCCACCAGGCCGGAGCCGACGATGAAGCCGACGTAGTTGAACAGGTTGACCCTGGCGATGGCGACACCGGTGCCCGCCGGGTCGAGCCTGCCCGCCGCGGAGAACGACTGCGGCGCCACCACGGCCAGACCCACGCCGGTCAGCCCGAACGCCACGATGGCCAGCGGCTGGCTGGGGGCGGCGACGATGCCGAGGAAGCCGAGCGTGGCGATCGCGCCGCCGAGCCTGACGACGGTGGCCGGGCCGTACCTCCTGACCGCCAGGTCGCCGCCGAGCCTGACCAGCAGCGTGGTCGCCTGGTAGGCGGCGTAGGCCAGGGGGATCACCCTGGCGTCCGCCGACAGGACGTCCTGCATGAAGACCGTGCTGAAGTTCGACACCGCGGCGTCCCCGACGTACAGGAAGCCCATCGCCAGGCAGAGCGGGATGATCGGCCGCCAGGGGAACCGGCCGGTGGCGACCTCCACGGTGGTCTCCACCTTCTCCTCCGCCACCGTGTACAGCCTCGGACCGGCGAAGAGGGAGCCCGCCACGGCCACGACCATCGGGATCGCCATGACGGCCTCCAGCGGCAGGTCTTCGCCGGCCGCGGCCACCCAGAGCGCTCCGGCCAGGCTGAGCACGCTCCACAGGCAGTGGAAGCCGTTCAGCACGGCCCGGTCGTACCTGCGCTCCACGGCCACGCCCTGCATGTTCATGCCCGCGTCCACCGCGCCTACGGCCAGCCCGAACAGCAGCAGCACCGGCACGAGCAGCTGGACGTTCGGGGCCAGCCCGGCGAGCACCACGGCGACGGCCACCGCGGGCTGGGCCAGGCGCAGCAGCAGCTTGCTGCCCAGGCGGGCGGCGAACGAGCCGGCGGCCACGCTGCCGACCCCGGCGAAGACCGGCACGATGAGCAGGAGCGCCGTGAGCGCCCCGGTGCTGAGCTGGTGTTTGTCCTGCAGGTGCGCGACCTGGGTGAGCAGCGCGGCGAAGGACAGGCCCTGCACCGCGAAGACGACGAACGTGGCCAGGCGGGCTTGGCGATCACGCGGGGACGGCACGGCGGCCTCCTGATCGGGGGGGAATCAAACGTGAGGCTGGGTCAGGTTAGTCCGTGCGCCACGCGTACCACCAGCACGAGATCGTCTCAGACAGTAGGAATGCGTCGACCGTCCTCGGCGTCCCCTACAGGGGAGGACAGAGGGCCTTCCTGCGCCTGCGCCAGCCGCTGCCCGGCCGCCCACACGCCGAGCGCCGTCAGCGCCGCGACCTCGATGGCCGCGAGCCCGCGTTCGACCAGGCCGAGCGGCATCACCTGCCACCACGACAGCCCGCTGCGCGCGCCGACCGTCACCAGGGCGGCCATGCCCAGCACGAACAGCACCGAGAGCAGCCCGAACGCGAAGGCCGCCAGCGACGCCGCGCCCCGCTCCACGCGGCGCCACGGCCGGGCGATGATCAGCGCGGCCAGCGGGAGGCTGAGGAAGGCGACGACGCTGCCCGCCCGGTGGATGCTGCCGCTGAGACTGGGCCCCACAGACCAGTCGTGCTTGGGGAAGTAGGCCGTCACGAGCAGCCCGGCGCTCCACGCCATCAGTGCCAGGGTGCCGACGATCCCGGCCAGCCGCCTGCGTGCCAGCGAGACGCCGATGGCCGCCGAACCCGCCGCCAGCAGCGCGACGCCCAGCCCGAAGAGCCATCCCCCCTCCCGCAGGCCGTGCTCGCTGATGGTGCGCCGAAACGGGTCCATCTCGTCGAGTGCGGCCAGGTCCAGGCCGATGATCACGGTGACGCCGGCGCCCACGGCGCCCAGTCCCCAGCGTGCCGCCCGATGCACGACCACCCCTCTCGCCGATCCTCCTGCCGCCTTCAACGGCCGCGAACCCCGGTGGATTCCGGGAATTAAACGAGGCATGGTGTCTTGTAAGGTGGGCGCCATGGCAGGCAGACCGCGCAGCGAGGTGGCCAGGCACGCGATCCTGCGCGCCGCCCTGGAGCTGTGCGTGCGCGACGGGTACGCCGCCGTCACGCTCAAGGGCATCGCCGAGGCGGCGGGCACCGGGCGGCAGACCCTCTACCGGTGGTGGCCGACCAAGGCCCAGGTGCTGCTCGAAGCCGTGGCCGAAGCGGTCGGCACCCAGCCGCCGACGCCGCCGGACAGCGGCGACCCGCAGGAGGACCTGGTGGTCTTCCTGCGCGAGACGTTCGCGCTCGCCCACGGCTCCGCCGGGCGGGTGGTCGTCGGGCTGATGCTCGACGCCCAGAGCGACCCCGCCCTCGCCGCCGAGCTCGACGCCAGGCTGCTCTCCCCGCGCCGGCGGGCCCTGCGCGGCGTCCTGGAGCGCGGCGCGCCGGACGTGGACCCCGAGCTCGCGGTGGACGTCGCCTTCGGCGTGATGTGCTACCGCCTGCTCAACCGGCACGCGGAGGTGGACGCCGCGCTGGCCGAGGACGTCGCCGCCCTGATCGTCCCGATCCGCTGAGACCACCGCCTGCTAGGGGGAGCGTTCCGGTTTCCTGGGGGATATTGTCTGAAGTGTGAATGAACGCCCTGGATCCTGGTTGCCGCGTCTGCAGGAAGTCGGGGAGCGGCTGGCGGAAGAGTGGACGTCGGCCCGCCGCGGCGCCCAGAACGGCTCCCCGGACGGCTCCCCCCAGCCGCACGAGCTGCGAGCCTCCGACGCCGACCGCGAGCGCATCGCCCAGGTGCTCCAGGACGCCCACGCCGACGGCCGTCTCATGCTGGACGAGCTCGAGGAGCGGCTCACGATCGTCTACTCGGCCCGCACGCTCGGCGAGCTAGCCCACGTCACCGCCGACCTGCTGCCCGCCGAAGAGCAGCCGCTCAACCTCGACGGCAGGCCCGTCTCCGCGATCTTCAAGAAGGAGCAGCGCGGCGGTCGCTGGGTGGTGCCCGCCGAGCTGACCGTGACGGCCATGTTCGGCACCACCAAGCTCGACCTGCGCGACGCGATCCTGCAGAACCGGCGGATCATCATCAACGCCACCCTGGTCTTCGGCGGGCTGGAGATCCACGTGCCCGAAGGGCTCGAGGTCATCCGCGTCACCAAGGACAAGACCGCCCGCCTCACCAAGCAGCCGACCGAGCCGGGAGCGCCCGTGGTCGAGGTGCGCACCACGAACTTCGCCGGCGAGGTCAAGGTCAAGGAACCACCCCGGCGCAAGCGCCGCCGCTGACCCTCACCCCGCGGTGTCGAAGTTGATCGCGCTGTAGGCGCGCAGCTTCCACAGCTGGTGCTCGCTCTCGACCTTGCGGATCGTGCCCGAACGCCCGCGCATCACCAGCGACTGCGTCATCGCCACCCCGCCCCGGTAACGCACACCTTCCATCAGCTCGCCCTTGGTGATGCCCGTCGCCGCGAAGAACACGTCGTCGGACCTGACCAGGTCGTTCGTGGTCAGCACCTGGCCGAGGTCGTGCCCGGCGTCGATGGCCTTGTGGCGCTCGGCGTCGTCGCGCGGCCACAGCTTGCCCTGGATGACGCCGCCCAGGCACTTGAGCGCGCAGGCCGCGATGATGCCCTCGGGCGTGCCGCCGATGCCCAGCATCAGGTCGATGCCGGTGCCGCCACGCGCGGCCATGATCGCGCCCGCCACGTCGCCGTCGGTGATGAACTTGATCCGGGCCCCGGTCTCTCTGATCTCCTTGACCAGCCGCTCGTGCCTGGGCCGGTCGAGCACGACCACCGTGACGTCGGAGGGCGAGCAGTGCTTGGCCTTGGCGACGGCGTTGATGTTCGTCGCGACGGGCGCCTCGATGTCCACCACTTCGGCCGCCTCCGGCCCGGTGACCAGCTTCTCCATGTAGAACACGGCAGACGGGTCGTACATCGACCCGCGCTCGCTCATCGCGATCACCGAGACCGCGTCGGGCATGCCGAGCGCCGTCAGCCTGGTGCCGTCGATCGGGTCCACCGCGACGTCGCACTCCGGACCGCTGCCGTCGCCGACCCGCTCGCCGTTGAACAGCATCGGGGCGTGATCCTTCTCGCCCTCGCCGATGACCACCACACCGTTCATGGACACCGTGTTGATCAGCTGGCGCATCGCGTTGACGGCGGCGCCGTCAGCGCCGTTCTTGTCGCCTCGTCCCACCCAGCGAGCCGCCGCCATCGCCGCCGCCTCCGTGACCCGGACGAGCTCCAGGGCGAGGTTGCGGTCGGGTGCGCGCTCGCCCGTGGCCAGCGCGGGGGGTACGGACGTCTGATCGGACATGATGAGAGGCCTCCTAGGAACGACTACCTCGATCGTAGTTGTCCCTGTATCCCCGGTCAGCGGAGGATAATGTGCCACTCATGAGCAGCGATGTGGAACAGCCGGTGACAGCGCGCACCTCCGAGCGTGGTGCGGCCACGCGCACGGCGCTCCTCAAGGCTGCCAGGGACGTCTTCGTCTCCAGAGGCTTCGCCGAGGCGGGCGTGACGGACGTGGTGGCCAGGGCCGACGCCAGCGTCGGCAGCCTCTACCACCACTTCGCGGGCAAGGCGGACCTCTACCTGACCTTGTTCGAGGAGTTTCAGGCCAGGCAGACGCAGCGCACCAAGCAGGCCGCCCGCGAGGCCCGCAACTCCGGCGAGAGCGACCCCATGCGGGTCTTCATCAGCGCCGCCCGCGCCTACCTCGAAGGCTGCCTCGCCGAGCGTGAGCTCGCCGCGCTGTTCCTGCGTGGCGACGGCCCGCCCGGCTTCGAGGTCGTCATGCGCGACCGGCTGCGCACCTGGGCCAGGCGCAACGCCACCCTCTTCGACGACGACCAGAACGCCCTGGCCGTGGTCATCACCGGCGCCCTGGCCGCCGCCGTCACCGAGGTCGTCCAGTCGGGCGATCGCGAGCTGGCCGAGGACGTGCTCACCATCATCGGCCAGATCCGTCCGGCCACTTCGGCGAGCGGCACCACCAACGGGTAACCTCGCCAAGTGTGCGACGGTTCACCGAAGGTTTCTACGGCTACGCGGTAGCCCTGTTCGTCTGCCTCGCGGCGGCTGGGCTGTTCCTGCTCATCACGCCGCAGAGCAGCGGGGAGCACATCCCCAAGCGCGACTACTCCATCACGGTCGCCAACTTCGGCCGTACGGTGCCATACCAGGTGTGGGCCCCCGTCAAGGACCCAGTGGGCTGGGTCCCCAACAGCAACAGGATCGCCAAGGGCGAGAACGGCGCCCAGGTTCTCCACCTCGGCTACGCCACCGCCAAGCGGGAGCACGCGATGATCATCCAGAGCGACGAGAAGCCTCCGGCGGGCTTCGCCAACCGGATGGCCAACTCCGACAAGGCCGTCGGCACCCAGCAGGTCAACGGCCAGCCCTGGGAGCGGCGCTGGCGCGAGGACAAGAACCAGCGAACCCTGGTCCGCACCCTGCCTGACGTCACGGTGGTGGTCACCGGCACGGCGGACTGGCCCGAGCTGGCCGAGATCGCCGCCACCCTCCAGCAGCGCCCCAAGCCGACCGCCTGACGGTGGGCCTGGCCGCGCCTGTCGGCCGGTGACTCTATGGTGGTGCGCGTGGCAGACGAGAAGGCACCCTCATACGAGCAGGCCCGCGAGGAGCTGACCGAGGTGGTGCGCCGCCTCGAGACCGGCGGGCTCACGCTGGAGCAGTCGATCGAGCTGTGGGAGCGGGGCGAGAAGCTGGCCGCGATCTGCGAGGAGTGGCTCCAGGGCGCTCGGGTCAAGCTTGCCGCCGCCATGGCGCGCAGGTCCGACCCCACCGCCGCCGCGGACGACGCCCCCTTCTAGCCGGCGCGCGAGCCGTCAGGCGCGGTGCAGGGCCACGACGGGGATGCGGCGCGTGGTCTTCGCCTCATACTCCGCGAATGTCGCGGCGCGCTCCACTATGCGCGCATACAGCCTGTCGCGCTCCTCGCCCTCGATGAAGCTCGCCGTCACCTCGAAGGTCTCCGTGCCGATCTCGGCGGTGGCCTCGGGCTTGGCGACGAGGTTGTGATACCAGGCGGGGTGGTGGTCGGCTCCCGCGTTGGAGGCGATGACGATGTAGCGGTCGCCGTCCTCGAAGTACATCACCGGGCTGGTGGTGCGGTTGCCCGACTTGGCGCCGGTCGTGGTGAGCAGGACCAGGGTGGCCCCTTCGAAGTAACCGCCGACCACGCCCTTGTTGGCGCGGAACTCCTCGATGATCTGCTGGTTGAAGTCGTTGGGCATGGCATGCTCCTTAATCGGAGAAGTCTCCGTCTAACCGCCGAGACTAACCGGAGATTCCTCCGGTTGCAAAGGCTATGCTCGGCGTGTGCGTCAACAGTTGCCGATCGTCGGGCAGCCGCAGCCGGAGCGCGCTGATGCCGCTCGAAACCGGCAGAAGATCATCGATGTCGCCGCCCGCATGATCGAGTCCAGAGGCGCCGACCAGCTCTCCCTCGACGAGGTGGCCCGCGAGGCATGCGTGGGCGTGGGCACCGTCTATCGCCGCTTCGGCGACCGGGCCGGGCTGGTGTTCGCGCTCATCGACGAGCGCGAACGCCGGTTTCAGCAGGCCTTCCTGAGCGGCCCCCCGCCGGTCGGCCCGGGGGCGGCACCGGCCGAGCGCGTCAGGGCGTTCCTCGCCGCGCTCGTGGACCGCATCGTCGACCAGCAGGACCTCTTCCTGCTGCTGGAGCTCGGCTCGCCGAAGGCCAAGTACAGCGGGCCGTACCGGATCCACCACACCCACCTGGCCACCCTGCTCGCCCAGGTCAGGCCGGAGGCCGACCCCCGGTTCCTGGCCGACGCCCTGCTCGCTCCGCTCACCGCCCACATGATCAGCTATCAGCGCGAGGAGCGCGGCCTGACCGTCGAGGCCATCAAGGCCGGCGTCGACGACCTCGCCCAGGCGCTCACGCGCCCGAGCGGGTGAGCGGATCGGTTTTCCCCGCGCGGGGAGCCGGCCCTGAGATCAGGAGGTCTTCGCGGGGCCCTCGGGCTTCTTGCGAGCTTTGCGGGGTTTGTCGTCGGCCGGCTCGACGCGGACGGTCAGACGGTCGTCGGGAAGCCGGACGGTGAGCAGGGCGCCAGGAGAGACGTCCTTGGCCAGGCGGACCACCTCGCCCGACGGGTGCTGGACGATGGCGTAGCCGCGCTCCAGCGTGGCCGCCGGAGACAGGGCGACGAGCCGGGCGCGGATGTGCGTCAGGTCGTCGCCGGCCCGCTCCAGCGAGCTCGTCAGCGACCGCCTGGCCCGCTCGCGCATGGCGTCGACCTGCTCGGCCCGCCTCTCCAGCTCACGCACCGGGTCGGCCAGCGACGGGCGGGAGCGGACCGAGGTGAGCCACGACATCTCGCGGTCGAGCCAGCCGCTCACCACCCTGCGGCCCCGGTCGCGGAGCTGGCGCACCAGCGCGAGCTGCTCCCCGACGTCGGGGACGACCTTCTTGGCGGCGTCCGTGGGGGTGGAGGCGCGCAGGTCGGCCACCAGGTCGAGCAGCGGGCTGTCCTGCTCGTGGCCGATCGCGCTCACCACGGGGGTGCGGCAGGCGGCCACCGAGCGGACGAGCGTCTCGTCGGAGAACGGCAGCAGGTCTTCGAGCGAGCCGCCGCCGCGGGCGATCACGATGACCTCGACAGAGGAGTCGGCGTCGAGCTTGGCCAGCGCCTCGGTGACCTCGCCCACCGCGTAGGGGCCCTGGACGGCCACCTCCTCGACCTTGAACCGCACGGCCGGCCAGCGGCGCCTGGCATTCTCCAGCACGTCGCGCTCCGCGGCCGAGTCGCGCCCGCAGATCAGTCCCACCGTGCCGGGCAGGAACGGCAGCCGCCGCTTCCTGTCGGTGTTGAACAGCCCCTCGGCCGCCAGCAACTGGCGCAGCCGCTCCAGCCGGGCCAGCAACTCGCCCACGCCGATGGGGCGGATCTCCAGGGCGGTGAACGCGAACGAACCCCTGTTGACCCAGAAGTCCGGTTTGACGTGCACCACCACCCTGGCGCCGTCGGCGGGGCGCGGCACGGTCGCCTCGTAGACGCCGCGCGGAGCGGTGACCCGGGCCGACACGTTGGCCACCGGGTCGCGCAGGGTCAGGAAGACTGTGCCCCCGCGCGCGCTCAGGTCCGTGATCTGGCCTTCGACCCAGACCGTCCCGAGCTTGCCGATCCAGCCGCCCACCATCTGCAGGACGGTGCGGACCGGCAGCGGTGACTCGGGCGTGGTCTTCGAGGTCATGGCGGAAGACTACGGTGCCGCGGTGACTATTCCCCCGCCTGCAGCTTGGCCAGGCGGTTCTCAAACATGCGCACGACGTCGGGGCGGGCGGTCGTGGCCTGCTCGAAGGCGAGCATCGCGCCGATCTGCTCGGCGGACTTGCCGCGCATCCTGGCGCGCAGCGAGGCGACGGTCAGCTCCGAGTAGCCCGGCAGCGGCTCGGCCAGACCCGTCACGGCGGTGGCGGCCTGCTTGGCGTCGTCCTCCTCGGCCGGGACGGCCTCGACGGCCTCCGCCAGCTTGGCGGCCTTCGGCTTGGCGGTCCTCGGCTTGGCGGCCCTGGTCGCCTTCGCCTTGGCGGCCTTCGGCTTCTCCGCGGCGGCCGGCTCGGGCTCGGTCATGGTGATGGGCTTGGCGACGGCGGGCTCAGGAGCGAGCGTGGGAGCCGCGCTGGCGGCGGGAGGCTCGGGCGCGGCCACGGGGGCGGACGAGGCGGCGGGAGGCTCCGGAGCGGCCACAGGGGCTGACGAGGCGGCGGGAGGCTCGGAAACGCCGGAGGACGCGGGCGTGGAGCCGGTGACCTCGGTCTTGGCCTCGGTCTTGGCGGTGGGCCCGGCGGTGGGCCCGGCGGTGGGCTCGGTCGCGGGCTCCGGGACCGGCTTGGCGGCGGGGCTGAAGATGACCGGGTCCGGCTTGGTCCTGGCCGTGCCGTTGGGCTCGGCGGCGCTGGGGCGGGGGGCGAAGATGACCGGCTCCTTGCGCGCCGGCTTGTCCTCCTCGGCGGTCGCGGCCAGTTGCTCGGCGGCCGAGGGGCGGGAGTCGTACTCCTGCTCCTTCTTCTCCTCCTCCTTGGCGCCCAGTCCCTTGATCGAGTTCTTGACGCGGTCGACCAGCAGAAGTGCCTGGCCCGCCGCGCTGAGCGTGGTCTGGACGACGAGGAGCGGGAGGCCGCGCGCCTTGCCCTTCATCTCGTCCTTGTCGGTGACGGTCTTGGTGATGTTGCGTATCACGTCGCTGAGGGACATGTACGTCTCCCTGGGAGGTCAGTATTGGACGGCCAGTCTGGCAAACGGCGGGCAACCACGCACGCGCGGGCCTGGTGGCCGCTCCACGTAGCATAAGAAGTATGGAGCCCCAGACTGCTACTTCCCGCCGAGTCCTCGTAGCCAGGCCCCGTGGCTACTGTGCCGGAGTCGATCGAGCCGTCGTAGCGGTCGAGAAGGCCCTGGAGCAGTACGGCGCGCCTGTTTACGTGCGTAAGCAGATCGTCCACAACACCCACGTGGTCAAGACCCTCGAAGCCAAGGGCGCCATCTTCGTCGAGGAGACGGAGGAGGTGCCCGAGGGGGAGATCGTGGTCTTCTCCGCCCACGGCGTCTCGCCCGCCGTGCACGGTGAGGCCGAGCGGCGCAAGCTGCGCACCATCGACGCCACCTGCCCGCTGGTGACGAAGGTGCACAACGAGGCCAAGAGGTTCGCCAACCAGGACTACGACATCCTGCTCATCGGCCACGAGGGGCACGAGGAGGTCGAGGGCACCTCCGGCGAGGCGCCCGAGCACATCCAGCTCGTCGACGGCCTCGACTCGGTGGACCGCATCCAGGTGCGCGACCCCAAGAGGCTGGTCTGGCTGTCGCAGACCACGCTGTCGGTCGACGAGACCACCGAGACGGTCGCCCGGCTCAAGGAGCGCTTCCCCACGCTGATCGACCCGCCCAGCGACGACATCTGCTACGCCACCCAGAACCGCCAGACGGCCGTCAAGGAGATCGCGGCGCAGTCCCAGCTCGTGATCGTGGTCGGCTCCGAGAACTCCTCCAACTCCAAGCGGCTGGTGGAGGTCGCCAAGGACTACGGCGCGGACGCCTCCTACCTCGTCGACAACGCCACCTTCATCAGGGACGAGTGGCTCGACGGCATCACCACGGTCGGCGTGACGAGCGGCGCCTCGGTGCCGGAGGAGCTGGTCGAGGAGGTGCTCGCGCGGCTGGCCCAGCACGGGTTCGGCGACGTGGAGGAGGTCGAGCCGGTGCAGGAGAGCGTGCGGTTCGCGCTGCCCCACGAGCTCCGCAAGGACCTGCGAGCTTCCTGAGCGGCTAGTCCTCGGTGCGCGGGGTGCCGTAGAGCTTGGGCTCGAAGTAGCCCTCGGGCTCCGGGACGAACGGCTGGCGCGGGCGCGGCGCCTCCGCGCCCGCCCGCAGCTCCTCACGCAGCTCACGGACGTTGTCGCGCAGCCCCCGGCCCCACGCCACGCCGAGCACGACGGCCGACCCGGCGAACAGCCAGGGGGCCCCGCTCGACAGCGAGCCGTAGAGGCCGAGTGCCAGCGACTGCACGATGCCGACCGAGCTGAGCGCCCGCCCGAGCTCGACGAAGAGCGTCGCGACGAAGAACACCAGCGGCGGCGTTACCACCAGCGACAGCAGCTCGCGCCGGTTGACCAGCATCACGCTCAGCAGGCACGCGGCCACGAACGCCAGGCCGATCAGCACCGGCATGTCCAACAGGGCGGCCAGGACATAGCCGGCGAGTGTGGCGAGCAGCGTGAGCGCGATGGCGCCGCGGGCGGTCAGCCTGACGGCCGATCGCTTGCCTTTTCCGGACATTGGCCCCGCCCCCCTTACTGCGACCCGTTGGCCAACTTACCGTTCGCGTGCGAAATGAGAGACGTGGTTTCCAGCAGTTCGGGAGAGGCCAGCGGCCTGGGCAGGCCGTCGAGCATCTCGGGGGAGTCGAGCTCGCCGTCCACTACGCCCAGATCGTGCAGTTTTCGCGCGGTGACCAGGACGCGGCTCTCCAGAGAGCCGACCGACTTGTTGTACGCCTCCACGGTACGCGTGAGCGCCCTGCCGAGCGACTCCACGTTCCGGCCCAGCGAGGACAGCCTTTCGTACAGCTCCTTGCCGAGCTCGAACACCGCCCTGGCGTTCTCGCTCAGTGCCGCCTGCTGCCAGGCGTAGTGCGCGGTGCGCAGCATCGTGATCAGCGTGGTCGGGGTGGCGATGTGCACCCGCCGGATCATCGCGTACTCCAGCAGGCCCGGATCCCTCTCCAGCGCGGGCGCCAGGAACGCCTCACCGGGGATGAACAGGACGACGAACTCCGGCGACGGGTTGAACCCCTGCCAGTAGGCCTTCGCGGCGAGCTTGTCGATGTGCTCGCGGACATGCCTGGCGTGCGCGTCGAGCCGCACCGAGGCCAGCGACTCGTCGGCGGCCTCGGCGGCCTCCAGGTAGGCGGCCAGCGAGACCTTGGAGTCGACCACGATGTTCTTGCCGCCGGCCAGCCGCACCACCATGTCGGGCCGCTGGGCGCCCTCGGTCACCTGCTCGTCGAAGTCGCAGTGGCGCTGCATCCCGGCGATCTCGGCGACCCTGCGCAGTTGCATCTCGCCCCAGCGCCCGCGCGCCTCGGGCCGTTGCAGCGCCCGCACCAGAGCGGTGGTCTGCGCACGCAGCTGCTCGTGGCTGTGCCGGACGAAGTCCATCTGCTGGGCCAGTTCGGCGCGGGCGGCGCGCTGGCCCGACTCGGTGTCGCGCAGCTGCGCCTCGACCCGCGCCAGCGCGTCCTTCAGCGGCTCGACCAGGTGCTCGACCGCCTGCTTGCGCTGCTCCAGGTCGCCGCTCGCCTCCGCCCGGCTGGCCGCCAGCCGGGTCTCCGCCAGCTCCAGGAAACGCACGTTGTTGACGTCGAGCGCCCGCGTGGACAGGGCCTGGAAGCGCTCGGCGAGCTGCTCCTCGACGTAGACGAGCTTCTCGGCGGAGGATCTGGCCCGGGCGTCGGCCTCGGCCATTCGCACCGCCGCTCTCGTCCTGGCCACCAGGAATCCGATGGCCAAACCGATGAGCAGACCGATGAGAAGCGAGACGACATCCATCCCAGCGATGATTGCAGGACATCGCGCCCGGATCCCGCCCCGACACGCCTCGCCCGCCCGCGTTCGCCGCCGTATCCGGCCGCCTCGCGCGAGCAAGTAAACTCGCTGGACGTGAGCCTCTCAATCGGCATCGTCGGCCTGCCCAACGTCGGTAAGTCCACGCTGTTCAACGCGCTGACCAAGACGGGCAACGCCCTCGCCGCGAACTACCCGTTCGCCACCATCGAGCCCAACGTGGGCATCGTGGGAGTGCCCGACGAGCGGCTCCCCAAGCTGGCCGAGATCTTCGCATCTGCGAAGATCCTGCCCGCCAAGGTGGAGTTCGTCGACATCGCGGGCCTGGTCAAGGGCGCTTCCGAGGGGCAGGGCAGGGGCAACCAGTTCCTCGCCAACATTCGCGACACCGACGCGATCTGCCAGGTGATCCGGGTCTTCACCGACCCCGACGTCACGCACGTCGACGGCGAGATCTCCCCCAAGCGCGACATCGAGACGATCAACACCGAGTTGATCATGGCGGACCTGCAGACGGTCGAGAAGGCCATCCCGCGCCTGCAGAAGGAGTCGCGCCACAACAAGGACAAGAAGGCCGCCCTGGAGGCGGCCGAGGCCGCGCTCAAGGTCCTGGAGACCGGCAAGACCATCTTCGAGAGCGGGCTCGACGGCGCCGAGCTGCGCGAGCTCCACCTGCTGACGGCCAAGCCGTTCCTCTACGTGTTCAACCTCGACGCCGACGAGCTGGTCGACGAGGGCCTGCGGGCCCAGCTGTCGACCCTGGTCGCGCCCGCCGAGGCCGTATTCCTCGACGCCAAGATCGAGTCGGAGCTGGTGGAGCTCGACGACGAGGAGGCGCTGGAGCTGCTGCAGTCGGTAGGCCAGCAGGAGTCCGGCCTCTCGCAGCTGGCCAGGGTCGGCTTCGAGACGCTCGGCCTGCAGACCTACCTGACGGCCGGGCCCAAGGAGAGCAGGGCCTGGACGATCCGCAAGGGCGCCACCGCGCCGGAGGCGGCCGGGGTGATCCACACCGACTTCCAGCGCGGCTTCATCAAGGCGGAGGTCGTCTCCTTCGAGGATCTGATGGAGGCCGGCTCGATCGCCAACGCCCGCTCGGCCGGCAAGGCCCGCATCGAGGGCAAGGACTACGTCATGCGCGACGGCGACGTGGTGGAGTTCCGCTTCAACGTGTGAGCGCGCACCGCCCCCGCGGCTGGTGACCTAGCGTGGGGCCCATGCCCGACCCGATCTTCGCGGACCGCCGGCTGGCCCGGATCTACGATCCGCTCGACCCCGACCGCGGTGACCTCGACGCCTATGCCGCGATCGTCGCCGAGTTCGGCGCGCGCAGCGTTCTCGACGTGGGGTGCGGCACCGGCTCCTTCGCCTGCGTGCTGGCGGCGCGCGGCGTCGAGGTCGTCGGTGTGGATCCGGCCGAGGCCTCGCTCGAGGTCGCGCGGGGCAAGCCCGGCGCGGAGCGGGTGCGGTGGATCCTGGGTGACGCCACCACGCTGCCGCCGATGCGGGCGGACCTGGCCACCATGACCGGCAACGTGGCGCAGGTCTTCCTCACCGACGAGGACTGGACCGCCACCCTGCGCGGGATCCGGGCGTGCCTGCGGCCGGAGGGCGTCCTGGTCTTCGAGACCCGCGACCCGGCCCGCCGGGCCTGGCAGGAGTGGGACCGCCGGCAGACGCTGTCCACCACCGACATCCCGGGCGTCGGGGCCGTGGAGACGTGGTGCGAGGTGCTGGACGTGTCCGAGCCGCTCGTCACCTTCCGCTGGACGTACGTGTTCGCGCGGGACGGCGCGGTCGTCACGTCGGACTCGACGCTCCGCTTCCGCGGCCGGGACGAGGTCGAGCGGTCCTTGCGGCGTTCGGGCTTCCGCGTGGAGGACGTACGCGACGCCCCGGATCGCCCCGGGCGCGAGTTCGTCTTCGTGGCTCGCCCGGTTCTCTGAGGCTGCCGGCCTTCCGGAGAGCTGCTGTCGCTAAACGTCTGATTGCGGGACAACTGCCGCGTCAACCACTTCGGGTCGCCGCGCGTCGAATCGTCACGGCGTTCACGCTGACTCGGGAGGCCCCTCATGATCCGCCGCATCATCCAGAAACGACGCTCGGAGCCCAGGCTCGCGGGCATCAGCCTCGAAGAGGAGCTCGCTCTGCTGCGGGTGGAGCTCATGTACGGCCTGCGCGTCAATCGTGAGGCCTACCTGCGCAGGAAGGTGGACGAGCGGGAGGAGCTCGCCACGCACCTGCGGGCCCGTGACACCACCACCATGCTGGCGGAGTTGCGAGGGACGCTGGAGCGGGCGGTGCAGCCGACGGTGGTGGATCTGCACAGCAGGAGGCGGCCGGTCGGCAACCAGGATCCCGAGCCCGCCTGACCGAGAGCCGTCCGGACGTGCCGCCTGCCCGCTATCGGGCAGGCGGCCGTTCCCATCTTCGGGCGTGTCGTCGCAGGTCAGCGAGGCCTGGCGCGATGAGGACAGCAATCCGTGGCCGCCGCGCTATGCGAATTTAGGTCTCTGGCCTGGTCAAATGCCCATTCGACAGGGAACCCTCACAAGTTGGCACGCTGATGCGTTCATGCGCACTTGGTTTGCCCCCGGACGGCGATGCCTGCAGCATGGTCATAGCTTTCCTGGAACAATGGCGGAGACCGGATAAGGTGACTGCTTCACCACGGATGATGGGGATCGGCAACGGACGACACCGCGCCAGCCGGGGGGATTGGCGCGAGCGGAGGCGTGATGGCTCGTAGGTCAACCGTCCAGCACGGTCCTCGGATCGCTGGCGACCCCGAGCTTTCCGTACGCCATGACACAGCCGACTTCGACGCGCCGCGCCCGCGCCGGCCGCGGCGTGGTGGTTGGTCGGGCGGCGGCGGGCGTTGGTTGGTGTGGACCGGCCGCATCATTCTCTGGGCGCTTATCGTAGTTATCGTGGTTAATGGGATCCGTGCCCCATTTGAGCGGTTTACCGGGCAAAACACTGCCGCTCCCAATGAGGCCGCGCAGCCGGACAACGGGTTCCCGACCGATCGGGGGATGGCATTCGCCGCCCAGTTCGCCGGGGTTTACCTGAATTTCAGCCCGGAAGACGCCGTGAGCAGATCAGGCAAGCTCGCGGCATTCGTGGCCGACGACATGGATCAGCAGCTCGGCTGGGACGGCAACGGCAAGCTGGGCGCCGTCGCGATCCAGCCGTACGACATCGAGGTCGCCGACGCCGCCAACGCCGTCGTCACGGTCGCCTTCCAGTCGGGCACCCGCAGGTTCCACCTGTCCGTGCCCGTCTACTACTCGGGTGACGAGGGCGGCAGGAGATTCGTCGTCTCGGGCTGGCCCGCGATCCTGCCCGCGCCCGCGCCCGCCGAGCTGCCGCAGGTCGCGGAGCCGGAGAGCGACGACGCGGCGGCGACCGAGCTCAAGCCGCAACTGGAGGGCTTCTTCCGCAACTACGCCTCCGGCAACACCGCGGAGTTGCAGCGCTACGTCACCGCCGGCACGAGCCTGCCGAGCTTCGCCGGCGCCTTCACCTTCGCAGAGCTCAAGAGCGTCGTGGTGCCTGTGGGGGGCGCCACCCGAGAGATCCAGGCGGTCGTGGTGTGGGTCGTGCCGAACGGCGCGACGCCGTCGGCCGAACCCGAGACCACCGACCCGGGTGCGGGAGCCGGCCGCCTCCAGCAGGCCTATCGCCTCACTGTCGAGAAGCAGGGCGACAAATGGTATGTCGACGACATCCGCGGTGCCGGTCGGGCCGTTGGGTAGACGCACGACCGCACTGCTGATCGGCATCCCCCCAGGAGGACAAGAAGTGATCTTGAAAACGATATTGCTCAACCTGATCGAACTGACGCCGACACCCGCACCCACAGGCGTCAACACCGAAGGGCTCGCCAACTTCCTGCGCGCCTTCTTCGCCCCGCTCTTCCTCGTCGTCGTCTCCGTGGTCGCGCTGTTCTTCCTCTTCACGCGCGAGATCACGCGATTCGTGCAGTTCCTCATCCTGGCCGTGGCCATCGGCGTGATCTTCTACGTTCCCAACATCATCGAGGTGACGGCGAAGGCGATCGCGGGAGCCCTGGGCATCCAGTAAGGGTTGAGACCGCTCCATGGCGGTCATGAACGAGCGGGTGGAGAGGAGGACCGCGTGGACCTGCCCACGTATACGAACATCTGGCGTATCGAGAAGCGGCTCTACAAGCTGTACGACCTACGGTTGCCCATGCCGCTGCCCATCGTCTGGATCGGCGTGTTCGTCGGCGTCGTCGTGCCGTGGTCGCTCCTGCTCTGGCTGATCGGCGTGCCGATGGAGATGCCGTGGCACGTGCTCTTCCTCGTCCCGCCCGGGATCGTGACGTGGCTGTCCACGCGTCCCGTGATCGAGGGCAAACGGCTCACCGAGCTGCTGGAGTCCCAGCTCCGCTACCTGGGGCAGCCGCGGGCCTGGTATCGCCTCGCGCCGCAGTCCGAGCCCGAGACGATCACCTTCTCAGGCCGTGTCTGGCGCGTCTCTCCCGCGCGGGTCCGCGTCAAGTCGCCGCGCAAGGCCCGCCAGACCCAGCGCAAGCGCTCCGCCGAGCGCGCCACCGGCCCGCGCCAGGTCCGCCCCGCCGTGGCGGCCGCCGCTGCCGCCGCCGCACAGGCGCCGGTCGCCGGCCAGACGTCTCCCCGCACAGGCTGGGGCTCCCGCACCCGCCAGGGCGCCGCCCCGGCCCTGTCCGGCACCGCCCTCGCCCTGCCGCCGCCGCGGCCGGAGCCTGTACGCGACACGCCGGCCGAGCTGAGGCTGGTCCGCGACACGCCGGTGGACGTCCGCACCGGGCGGGATGGCGTGCGGGCGGGTCGCGGTGCGCGGGATGACGCCCCGGCCGGACGCGACGCCCATGGCGAGGTGCGAGACGCGCCCGCCGCCACCGGCCGCGCGGATGCTCCCGTCGGCGCGGTGAGAGAGACGCGGGACGTGCCTGCTGAGGTGCGGAGCGAGCGTGACGAGGCCCGGGACGTGCCTGCTGAGGTGCGGAGCGAGCGTGACGAGGTCCGGGACGTGCCTGCTGCGGCGGGCGAGGCCGGGGCGGCGCGCAGGGCACGCCCGGCTGCGACGGGCAAGCCGATGGACACGGAGGCTCTGCGGAGGCTGCGCAGGCTCGCCGCGAGCGCTGACGGGCCGCCGCCGTCCGACGCTTCGGCCTCACCGGCCCGTGAGGACGGCCCTGCCGCGGAGGAGTACGGCCGGGAGGACGAGGTCGCCAGAAACCAGCACAGGAAGGGACAGCCGCCCAGGCTGGGCCCCGCGCTGCTGCTGCCGGAGGCTCAGCGGGGCTGGTCGCCGCTGAGCCCGGACTCCAAGCCGGTGACGCTGTCCCGCCCGCTGCGAGGCAAGGGCCCGGAGCAGGAGTCGCCCGCGCTGCCGGTCCGGCACGACGCGGCCCTCCCACCGGCCGCTCACCGCGACGACGACGTTCCCGCTCGGCACCACGAAGACCCGACTCGGCTCGAAGGAGAGCGAGGCCCTTCGGATACCCAGAGGCCCGCTGAAGGGGCCACGCGCTCTCAGGAGGGCGACGAGGACCGCGCTCGTCCGGCGCGGGACGAGGAAGCCGGGCATGCGCCGACGGGCCAGGAGGCCGCGCCCGCCTCCCCCCGGCGCCCGGCGGAGCACGAGCGGCCTGCGGCGAGCCGGCGGTCGGCGACAGATGAGCCGAGCCCGCGGTCCGCGAGGGATGAGCCGTCGGCGACGCGCGAGCCGTCGGCGCGGCGCGGGACATCCGCGGAGCGGCACGAGCCCGTACAGCGTCTGCACGCGGTAGAGCGCCAACAGCCCGACGAGCCTCGCGCAGTCGAGCCCAGCGCAGTCGAGCCCCGCACCGTCGAAGCCCAGTCCGAGCGCCCATCTGTCGAGCGTCCGTCCGTTGAGCGTCAAACCGTCGAGCCCAGCGCCGTCGAAGCCCCGGCCGAGCGGCCCGCCGTCGAGCGGCCGGCCGCCGAGCGTTCGTCCGTCGAGCCCGTCTCCGCTGAGCGCCCGCAGGTGTCTGAGCGGTGGGAGGGGGCGGCCGGGGGGCATGCCGTGCCGGTGCCGAGGGCTGGGGAGCGGGAAGGGCGGGTGCGGAGGGTCGAGTCCGTCGTGGGCCGGGACTCCGGCGGGTGGCGGCGGATCGCTCAGGTGGTCGTCGGCGGCAGCGGGGTGCGGACCGACGGCTCGGAGATCGACGAGGCCAGGGCCAGAGGGGTGTTCAGCGGCAGCCGCAGGGTCGTGGTGCTGGGATGCACGGGCGGCGCCGGGCAGAGCACGACGGCGTTGATGCTGGGCCACACCTTCGCCAGATATCGCGACGACAGGGTGGTGGCCGTCGACGCGGGCACCGGCGGCGGCAGCCTGACCAGCCGGATCGAGCCGGAGACCCCCGAGACGCTGACGTCGTTGCTGGCGGGGCTGCACGGGGTGAGCGGCTATCTGACGATGCGCGGCTTCACCACCCGCACGGCGACCGGCCTGGAGGTTGTCGGGGCCGACAGCGACGCGGAGGCCGAGCTGCGACTGGCCGACCGTACCCTCTTCTCGGACCGTCGGCTGGGCGAGGCCCTGAGCCTGCTCGACCGGCATTACAAGCTGACCGTCATCGATCCGGCCGCGGCGCTGGCGGCGCGCGTGCTGCCGTACGCCGACCAGCTCGTCCTCGTGGTCCCCGCGAGCGAGGAGGCGCCGGAGGCGGTGGCGATGACGTACGAGTGGCTGGACGGCCACGGCTGCGCGGACCTGCGGCGGCGGGCGGTCATGGTGGTCAATGGGGTGAGCAGGCGTTCGATGGCGGACGTCGAGCAGGCGGAGGCGGTGGCCAGCGGCAGGTGCCGGGCCATCGTCCGGGTCCCCTGGGAGGACGACCTGGCGCCGGGCGGCGCCGACGTCGTCGATCCGGGGCAGTTGCGCGCGGCCGGGCGGCGGGCGTACCTCGCTCTCGCCGGGGTCGTGGTCGCAGGCTTCGCGGCACAGCAGGTCCGACCGAGCGAAGAGGAGTTGGCGAGTGACCCCCCGGGCACGAGAATCGGTGAGCGATAAGTGAACATGCGAGCAGGTATGGCCAGTTCATGCGCCGAGGGGGCGGCATGAGCAGGGCGTCCCGAGCGCATCAGCGCCTGGCGGTCCGCTATTTCGACGACCGCATCCTGCTCACAGACACCTCCGCATGGGCGTACTTCCGCCTGCCCACGGTCAGCTACGAGTTCGTCACGCCGGAGGAGCGCGAGTCGCTGGCCACCAACATCACGATCGCGCTCGCGGCGATCAGGATGCCTGACGCCGAGGTTCATCTGAGGGTGGCGCATCGCGCCTATCCGGCGGCGGAATGGGCGATGGCGCTCAACTCCACCTCCGACGAGGGGCCGGGCTGGCGCGACTATCTGGAGGAGATGTACCGGCACGTCTGGGCGAAGGACTTCTGGTCCAAGGAGGTCTACCTCGGGGTGCGGCTCGGCCCGCGCGGCAAGCAGCTCGGCAGCGGGGTGCTCTCGCAGCTGTTCGGCTTCTACCAGCGGACGGAGAAGGCGCTCGGCCTCGATGACGACCACGTGCCCGAGGGCGAGATCGTCAGATGGACGGAGCAGGCCGAACGGCTGGGCAGGGCACTCGCCTCCAGCGCCCTCTACGCCCGCCACGCCACCTCCGTCGAGGTGGCGTGGTTGTTCCAGCACGCGGCGGCGGGCGCGCTCGCGGACGCGCCGCCCTCGGCCAGTCCGAAGCGGCGCTGGGGCAAGGGCGAGATCGAGGCGCTGGTGGAGGGAGAGATTCACAACGGCAGGTCGCTGCTGCGGATCGTGCAGCCGCAGGGTGACTCCTACGTCGCGCACCTGTCGTACGCCCGCTTCCCCGATCTCATGCCGTTCCCGGACGGCGAGCCGTGGATGCACTTCTCCGACCAGTTGCCCTTCCCCGTGGAGGTCTCGTCGCGGATGCGGCTGATCCCGCCGGTGAAGGCGTCGAGGGATGTGGCGCGCAAGCTGGCGCACGCCCGCGACATGGACATCCACATCCGCGAGGCCGGCGCCGAGGCGCCTCTCGCGCTGGCCGAGCAGATCGACGCGGCCCGCATGCTGGAGCACGGCATCACCAAGGAGCGGCTGCCCTTCGTGTACGGGTGGCACCGGCTGATCGTGTCTGCCCCGACGGAGGACATCTGTGTGCAGCGCGTGGAGGCGGTCGTCGAGCACTACCGCGACATGGGCATCGACGTGGTGAACTCGACGGGCGACCAGTTCTCGCTGTTCCGCGAGGCACTGCCGGGCGAGAAGGTGAGCGTCAACGCCTACGCCCAGCGCCAGCCGCTGCGCACGATCGCCGGCGGCATGGCGACTGCCACCGTGGACCTCGGCGACCGGCTGGAGGAGGGCGGCGAGGGCTGGCTGGGTCCCTACATCGGCGAGACCGTGGGCAGGGCTCGCAGCATCGTGCACTTCGACCCGCTGCTCGCGGCCGGCCGCAACCGCCCGACCGCCATCGCGATCACCGGCGAGCCGGGCGGCGGCAAGACCACGCTCGCGCTGCTGATGATCTATCAGATGGCGCTGCGTGGGGTCACGGTCGCGGTGATCGACCCCAAGGGCGACGCCGAGTCGCTGGTGCAGCTCCTGCAGAAGCGCGAGCGCAAGGCGCGGATCATCCCGCTCGGCTCGGCCGCGCCGGGGCTGCTGGACCCGTTCTCGTTCGGCGACGACATCGCGGCCAAGAAGACCATGGCCACCGAGACGTTGCGGCTGCTGCTGCCGAGGATGTCGGAGGAGCGCGAGTCGGCGATGATCCAGGCGGTGGCGGCGGTGTCGAACGGCCCCGATCCCTCGCTCGGCAAGGTCGTCGACCATCTGGAGCAGACCGAGGACGCCGCCTCGAAGAACCTGGGCGCGGTGCTGCGCTCGATGTCGGAGATGCACCTGGCCAGGCTCTGTTTCGACCCGTCGGGCGGCGACCAGATCGACTCCGAGGGGTGGACGACCGTGTTCACGCTGGGCGGCCTGACGCTGCCCGACGTGGCCACGACCAGGGACGACTACTCCTACGAGCAGCGGCTGTCCGTGGCCCTGCTCTATCTGGTCTCCCAGTTCGCCCGGCGGCTGATGAACGGGCTCGACCGGCGCGCGCCCAAGGCGATCTTCCTGGACGAGGCGTGGGCGATCACGTCCACGCCCGAGGGCGCCAAGCTGGTGCCCGAGGTCAGCCGGATGGGCCGCTCCCGCAACACCGCACTCGTGCTGGTCTCCCAGAACGCGGGCGACCTGCTGAACGAGCAGGTGACCAACTGCCTGTCGTCCGTCTTCGCCTTCCGGTCCACCGAACGCGTGGAGGTAGACCACGTCATGTCGCTGCTCGGGGTCGAACCGTCAGAGGAGCACAAGGCCGTCCTGCGCTCGCTCGGCAACGGTGAATGCATTTTCCGCGATCTGGATGGCAGGGCCGGACGTATCGGAGTAGACCTGATCTCTGAGGAGCTTCTCCGCTGGCTCGACACGAACCCGACACACGACAAACCCGACGGCAGCGGGCATGATCTTCAAGGGGGAGTGGGCAGGGCGCAGGAGGTGCGGTCATGAGGATCCGACTACCCAGGCGGTTGGCTCTTGCCCTGGTGGTGCTGCTGGGCGTGCTGGTGGTGCCGATCGTGGTGGGCAGCCTGTCGCCCGCCGCGGCCGCGCCCTGTGACCTGTCGGGTGAGCTCGCGCCCGAGGTGATCGGCAGCGGGACCGACGGCATGATGCAGCCGCCGGTGCCGGAGGGCGGCGTGCAGCCGCCCACCACCAACTACGGCGAGTTCGGCATGAGCGGCCAGTTCTGGCACACGCACGAGCTCGGCTGCTCCGACATCGCCGCGGTCCTCGGCAACTCGTGGGCCAACACGATCTTCCTGTGGGCCAAGGCGATCGACCGGCTCACGATCACCACCTACCAGGCCGCCGCCACCGAGGGACCGCTCCAGTCGATCAAGGACGTCGTCGACGACATCGTCACGAACCTGTCGCAGGCCATGTACTGGCCCTACCTGCAGCCGGTGGTGATCCTCGGCGCGATCTGGCTGGCGTGGTACGGCCTGATCCGCAAGCGGGCCACCACCACCGCCGAGGGCGTCATCTGGATGGTGCTCGCCGTCACGGTGGCGACCTGGTTCCTCAGCCGGCCGCAGGACTTCACCGGCCTCGGCAAGATCGTCACGGACAAGACCGGCGAGGTGGTCAACTCCGCCTTCTCCGGCCTCCCCGGCGCGGGCGGAGCCTCCTGCCTGCCGCCGCCGGGCGAGACGAACCCCCAGGTCAAGGCCGGCGGCTACGGGCAGAACGGCACGCCGGGCGTCGACCAGAACGCCGACGCCCTGTGGTCCACGCTGGTGTGCAAGCCGTGGCTGATGGGCCAGTTCGGCACCGCGGACCCCAACCAGCCCATCGTCCGCGACTTCGGCCGCACGATGCTGGAGACCCAGTCCATACCGGCGGCGACGGCGGGCCAGCCGGCCCCGGACGTGGGCGCGCACCAGGCGAAGTACGCCGAGATCGCCGACAAGCTCAGGAACGACTCGCGGTACTTCATCTTCTCCGGCCGGGACTGGACGAGCAGGCTCGGCGTGTCGATCGGCGCCCTCATCGCGGCCATGGTCGCGGGGGTGCTCATCTTCCTGGTGGCGGTCTCGCTGCTGGTGCTCAAGGTGGGCTTCCTGCTGCTGCTGATACTCGGGCCGGTGTTCCTGCTGATCGGCGTGCATCCCGGCAGCGGGCGGATCATCGCGATGCGCTGGGTGGAGATGCTGATCGGCACGCTGCTCAGGCAGGCCGTGCTCGCGCTCGTGCTCGGCGTGCTCGTGTACGGCTACGCGCTGATCATTTCCACGGCGATGCCGTGGGGGTTGCAGATCCTGTTCATGGCGCTGCTGACGATCGCGGTCTTCTTCTACCGGCGGCCGTTCCAGCACCTGTTCGCGTCGATGAACGGTCACACGCTCACCACCCGCATGCTCGGCGACGCGGCGAGCTCGCCGGTGCTGGAGCGGGCGTCGAACGTGCTGCCGCCGGTCGCCTCGGCCAGGATCGGGCGCTGGGGAGCGCGTAAGGCCGAGCCCATCATCCACGCGGCGGCGGGCGGCATGGCCGGGGGCGCGGCCTCCACCGTCGCCCAGGGCAGGGCCAGGGGTGAGGAGTCGGAGGGCGCGACGGCGACATCGGGCGTCAGGGTGCCCGCGCCTCTCGACACCGATCAGCAGGGCGCCAAGGCGGCCGGCAGGCAGGCGCCCGCGCCGCGCAAGGGCGACGCGCCGCCGCTCAACCTGGGCGGCACGCCGACCCGCAGCCGTGGCCCGGCACCTTCCACGGGGCCGCGTGGCGGCGGCGCCTCTTCGGGCGGCACGGCGAGTGGGTCGGGCGGGGGAGGCTGGTTCGGCGGCCGCTCGGGTGGCGGCTGGGCCCCGCGTGGCGGCTCGGGCGGCTCGCGGGCCTCCAGCGGTTCGGCAGGCTCGGGCGGCCCGCGATCCGGCGGCTCGGGCGGCTCACGCTCGGGCGGCTCCCGCTTCGGCGGATCCGGCGGATCCGGCGGCTCGGGTGGCTCACGGTCCGGCGGGTCCCGGTTCAGCGGGTCCGGCGGGTCCGGCGGGTCGCGGCGCTCCCGCTGGAGCGACTCCGGGTCCAACGGCTCGTCCCGCGGCTCGTCGGGTCGCGACTCCTCGGGCGGCGGCATGTTCGGCAGGAACCCCGACGGGCGCATCTTCGGCGGCGGCGGGTCCGGAGGAGGCGGCATGTTCGGCGGCTCCTCGGACTCCGACAGGCGTGGCTCCGAGCCGCCACCGCTGTGGGGCAGCTCCCGCAAGGATGAGCCCTCCGTACCCTTCTGGCTCAACCCGTCCAATCCGGACAAGGACTGATCATGGCGCAGCCAGGTGACAGGCGAGGGGTCGCCTTCGCCGCCATCGTGGTGATCATCGCAGCAGTGGGGCTCTATCTGATGCTGTGGCCGGACGCGGAGGAGCCGGCCGCCGAACGGGCGCCTTCCACCCGCACCACGAGCACGCCCGTCATCGCGAGCACGCCGGTGGCCACGGCCAGCGACGTGCCGTTCGACGTCTACTCGTACCTGCCGATGTCGAAGGAGCAGCTCGCAGCGGCCGCGGATCTGGCGGAGCGGTTCACCGTCGAGTACGGGACGTTCCGCCACGACGAGGATCCGGCCGTCTACGTGGCCAGGGTGAAGAAGTACACCACGGCCGAACTGGGCAACATCCTCGCCAGGACCCAGACCTCCCCCGGCACGGTGGAGCGCAACCGCAGCGACGAGGTCGTCTCCACGGCGACGGCCGAGGTGAAGGAGATCCGGCAGATCGAGAAGTCCTCCATCGTGTTCGTGGTCGCCGGCACGCAGCAGCTCGCCACGAAGAGCGGCACCACCCAGCTGGCGGAGCAGTACGCGGTCACGGTCAGCCAGCTCGGCTCCGACTGGCGCGTCTTCGACCTGCGGCCCGCCGGTGAAGGTCAGGAGGGGGACCGCGAGGAGTGAACGTCTCCCGCCCCCGCGTCGTCCTGGCGGCCGTCGTCGCCGGGATGCTCCTGCTGGTCCTGATCATCATGTCGCCGATGATGATGACCTCGATCCCCTCCTTCATCGGCAGCGGCGGCGAGCAGCCGGACTGCACCGACGACGGCACTCGGGTGCAGGAGGCCTCCGACTCGGCCGCCGCCGACATCCCGGCCGAATACCTGGAGCTCTACCGGCAGCACGGCGAGAAGATCGGCGTCCAGTGGAGCATCCTCGCCGCCGTCGGCAAGCGCGAGACGAACCACGGCCGCTCCGACCTGCCGGGCGTGAAGAGCGGCACCAACTACGCCGGGGCGGCCGGGCCGATGCAGTTCCTGATCAGCACCTGGGGAGGCCAGGCCAGGATCCCGATGTCTTCGACGTTCAACGGCTACGCCTCCGACGGCGACGGTGACGGGATCGGCGACGTCTACAACCCCGCCGACGCGATCCTGGGCGCCGCCAAGATGCTCAAGCGCAACGGCGCCCCCGAAAACGTGCGGCGGGCGCTGTTCGTCTACAACCGGGCCTGGTGGTACGTGGACCAGGTCGAGGAGATCGCCAAGGGATACGCCAAGTCCGGTGAGGTGGAGGTGCCACCGGAGGCGGACGACGCGTGCGACGAGCCGCTGGTGGACGCCGCGCCCAGCGAGGTGGTGGCGAAGATCCTCGCCTACGCGCTGGACCAGCGCGGCAAGCCGTACGTGTGGGGTGGCACCGGACCGGACTCGTTCGACTGCTCGGGCATCGTGTTCGCCGCCTACCGGGCCGCGGGGCTGTCGATCCCGCGCACGACGTTCGGGCAGTGGCCGTTCGGGTTAAAGATCGAGCAGGGCGCCGAGCAGCCGGGGGATCTGGTGTTCTTCAACCTGGGGCCAGGAACTTCCCCCACCAATCCCGGGCATGTGGGGATGGTCGTGTCGAAGGGGAAGATGGTGGAGGCGCGCTGCCGCCTGTGCGGGCCGATCAAGGTGACGAGCTACCAGACCAGGGACAAGATCGTGGGCTTCACCCGGCCGCTGCAGAACCCTGAGGTGCTCGCTCAGTTGGAGAAACTGGAGAATGCCTAAATGACAGTGACCGTGGTCGCCGCGGTGATCGTCGATGACGGCGGTCGGGTGCTCGCCGCGCAACGAGCGGAGCCGCCGGCGCTGGTGGGGGGTTGGGAGTTTCCCGGCGGGAAGGTCGATCCGGGCGAGGGCGAGATCGAGGCACTGGTGCGGGAGTGCCGCGAGGAGCTCGGGGTGGAGGTCGCGGTCGGGGAGCGGGTCGGCGGTGACTGGCCGCTGAGCGCGGGATACGTGCTGCGGGTCTGGCTCGCCACGGTGGCTTCCGGGACGCCGGAGGCCAAGGAGCATCTGGCGTTGCGGTGGCTGGAGCCGGGCGAGTATTACGACGTGGCGTGGCTGGGGGCCGACCTGCCGGTCATGGAGGCTGTGGAGAAATTGCTCGCCCAGGGTTGAATGGTCGCTCTGTGTGACATAACGATTACTACGGGTAATCTGTTGTGTTGAGGGAGGCGGCTTTCATGAATCGGGGCTGGATCGTGAGCGGAGCTCTGATTCTGGCGACGGCGCCGGCCGTGCCCGCGGCGGCGGACGAGGTGTCCATGGTGCTCGACCGGGTGGACGATCCCGGCGGCCGGCAGCAGCCGATCAGGACCGGTGACGTGCTGCGCTACCGGGTGCGGTTCGACGGGACGGCGCGAGAGGCCCGGCTCGCCGTGGCGGCGTCGCCGGTCCACGCGCTCACTTCCGTGACCTGCGCGCCGCCTCCTCGCCTGAGACAACCGGCCAGCGCGTATCCGGCCGAGCCGGCACCCGCGTCCACCTCTGGGGCGGTGCCGCTCGCTGACACGCGGGTCCCGGCGCCGATGGTGGCTTCGCAGCCGCCGGTCGCCCAGGCGGCTCCGGAGCGCGCGGCGGGATTCGCGGGCGGAGCGGGTGATGACGGGGCGCGGGCCGCGCGCATGCTGGCGGCCAAGGCGCTCGCCGCCACGGCGGTCCCGGGCTCGGGTGAGGTGGCCGTTACCGGTGCCAGGACGTGCGTGCTGGGCGGCTTCTCCGGCAAGCGGGCCGTGGACGTGGTGCTCACCGTGCCGCAAGGGGCCGGCGAGGTGGCGCTCGCCGCCGTGGCCGAGATGCGCACGGGCGACGGGGAAGGGCTGACGACCATGAAGGACTCCACCGGCATGCCGGTGAAGGGCTCGGCGGGCACGGCGCCGAACGCCTCCGCGGGTTTCGGCGGGCCCGCGGTGCGCGTGGACGCGAACGCCGAGGCGGACCAGGCCCGAACCGCGCGCCAGCAGGTCGGGGAGCCCGGAACCGCCCAGCCCGTGCGGCTGGCCGGCAAGGCCCAGCTCGTACGGCAGCCTGGCGAGACCGCGGTCGCAGGGCGGCCCGGGAAGACGGCAACAGCAGGACAGCCCGGGAAGAGCGCGGTCGCAGGGCAGCCAGGAAAGACGGGGGTGACGCGGCAGCCCGGGACGACCGCAGTCGCAGGGCAGCCTGGGAAGGCCGCAGTCGTGCGACAGCCCGAGGCCGTGGGGCAGGTCGGGCAGGCGGCCAGTCCCCAGGCCGTGGGGCAGGTCAGCGCGGCCGAAGCCCTGCTGCGGGCCGCGCGGAACGCGGGGACGGCCGGCGATCTGATGGGGAGTCCCGGCCTCGGAGGAGCTCCCGAAGTCGCCCCCCAAGAGCAAGGTGACCCTCGGCTGGAGTTGCCGGCCGTTCCCACCGCCGCCGTCGCGGCCGCGACGGCCGCCCCGGCGCCATCCGCCGCCCCCGTGTCCTGGGACGCTCAGGGGGCGCCGCTGCCTCGGACCGTGCCGGTGCCGCAGGTGCGGCTGCGGGCCGCTGAGGTGACGAATCCGCTGGCCGGCGCCCGGGGCATGCCCGTGGTGGCCGGGGGGATCGCGGTGTTGCTGGGAGGGCTGTGGGTAATCAGCAGAACACACCGCGCACGTGCGCGTAGAAAGGTGTTCTAAATCGGTCTTTACTGTTACTTTTACCCGACTAGTATTCCCTTGACCATGGTTACGGGACTGCGCGGAGGGCACCGGTGGCACGTACGCGAGCGACGGCCGTGTCCGCGATGGTGCTTGCCCTGGGGCTGGCCGGCATCGGCGTCACCCCGTTCATCGGCCAGAGCGCGATAGCCTCGGCCTCCGCCTTCGATCCACCGGTCGAGCCGTGCGACGTCGGCGATGAATGCCAGACCGCGCCGGAGACCACGATCACGGTCACGACCACGCCGCCTCCCACCACCGAGCCGGAGTCGCCGGAGACGACGATCACCAAGACCGTCACGGCCACTCCGACGAGGAAGACCCAGGCTCCCAAGCCCACGGTGACGAAGACGACACAGGCGCCCGAGCCGCCGCCGACCACGCAGAGCGCGGACCCGCCGCAGCCGCTGCCGACGCAGAGCGTGGAGGTGCCGAGCACCTCCTCGACCCCCGAGGACTCGTCCGTCGTGCTGCCCTCCGTGGCCGGCACCGACACGCCGACGCCTCCGGCCGAGACCGAGGCGCAGTCCTCGGAGAGCGACGAGATCCCGCTCGAGATGCGCAACGCGGCTCCGGAGTTCGACCAGCGGACGCTGACTCAGCAGCTCAGCATCCCGGCGCTGATCCTGGTGCTGCTCGCGCTCTTCGCCGTGCTCATCTTCGAGGGGCGGCTGCGCCGCATGGCCCACGCCGCTGCGATCCGCAAGGCGGGTCCGCAGGCCGGTCGTCTCGATCCGCACGGCTATCCGGCCGGCCCCGGCTACGCCACGGCCGCCATGCCGGCGCCCGGCTACCCGGGTGGTACGGCGTACGCGCCGATCATCAGCTTCGTCCCGGTGCAGACCTATCCGGGAGGCCAGGTCCAGTACGGCGCGGTCTACCAGGACCCGAGCTATCAGGACCCGAGCTATCAGCAGGACCCGGGCATGTACGGCCAGCCGGGGCACGCTCCCGAGCAGCCGCCCGCGGCCCAGCCGGAGCCCGTGGTCCTGCAGCCGGACCAGTTCGACTCCTTCAGCCACCAGCCCTCACCCGAGGGGGAGGCGTACCGCTCTCCCTTCGAGCCGGTGATCCCGGCGGAACCGCCGCCCACCGACATCCCGCCCGGCGGCGCGAACCCGTACGAGGACTCACCGGAGTACCCGCTGCCCGCCGCCTCGGCCGCCGAGCCGGGCGACTCCGAGCCGTGGGGAGGCGGGTTGCCGCTTCCGGGTCACGAGCCCGAAGGCCTGGACCCGGTTCAGGATGAGACGACGGTCGTCCAGCCGCTGCCTCCCGCCAAGTCCAGGCGAGGGTTCGGGCGCCGCAGGAAGTAGTCCCGGACACGCCACGTGGCGGGACCCGAAGGCCCCGCCACGTCGTCCTCGCTCTTACTTCGCGCGCTTGAAGATCTTGTTGCCCAGCCACACCAGCGGGTCGTACTTCCGGTCGACGACGCGCTCCTTCATCGGGATCAGCGCGTTGTCGGTGATCTTGATGTGCTCGGGGCAGACCTCGGTGCAGCACTTGGTGATGTTGCAGTGGCCGAGGCCGTGGTCCTCCTGGGCCGACTCCTTGCGGTCCGCCACGTCGTACGGGTGCATGTCCAGCTCGGCGATCCGCATGAGGAAGCGGGGGCCGGAGAAGGCCGCCTTGTTCTCCTCGTGGTCGCGGATGACGTGGCAGACGTTGTTGCACATGAAGCACTCGATGCACTTGCGGAACTCCTGGGACCGCTCGACATCGACCTGCTGCATCCGGTATTCGCCGGGCCGCACGCCCTCCGGGGGCGTGAAGGAGGGCACCTCCCTGGCCTTCTGGTAGTTGTACGAGACGTCGGTGACCAGGTCCTTGATGACGGGGAAGGTCCGCATCGGGGTGACCGTGATGGTCTCTTCCTCCTCGAAGGTGGACATCCGGGTCATGCAGCCCAGCCGCGGCTTGCCGTTGATCTCCATGGAGCAGGAGCCGCACTTGCCCGCCTTGCAGTTCCAGCGGACGGCCAGGTCGGGGGCCTGGGTGGCCTGGAGGCGGTGGATGATGTCGAGGACGACCTCGCCCTCGTTCACCTCGACGGTGAAGTCTTCGAGCTTGCCCTCGCCGCCCTCACCGCGCCAGACTTTGAACTTTGCCTTGTAGCTCATGACTTCGCGATCCTGTCGAACTCGGCGATCTCTTCCTCGGTGAGGTACTTGGTCAGCTCGTCCCTGTCGAACAGCGTGATCAGGTCGTCGCGCATCGTGGGCTGGGCCTCTTCCTCGACCGTGATCGAGGAGCCGTCCCCGGTGGTGCAGGCGAGCAGCTTGCGGCGCCATTCGGGGCGCATGCCGGGGAAGTCGTCGCGGGTGTGCCCGCCGCGGCTCTCCTGGCGCAGCAGCGCGGCGCGGGCCACGCACTCCGACACGAGGACCATGTTGCGCAGGTCGAGCGCCAGGTGCCAGCCCGGGTTGTAGATGCGCGACCCGGCCGCGCCGACGAGCCGGACGCGCTCCTTGAGCTTCTCCACGACCTCCAGCGCCTCCGACACCTCCTCGGCCTTGCGGATGATGCCGACGAGCTCGTTCATCGTCCGCTGGAGCTCCTGGTGCACCTCGTACGGGTTCTCGCCGGAGCGTTCGAGCGGCGCCTCGGCCTCCTCGCGGGCGGCGTCCACCTGGGTCTGGGCCACCTTGGGCCGGGCCGGGAGCGCGTCGATGTAGGCCGCCGCGCCCGCGCCCGCCCGCCGGCCGAACACCAGCAGGTCCGACAGCGAGTTGCCGCCCAGGCGGTTGGAGCCGTGCATGCCGCCGGAGACCTCGCCCGCCGCGAACAGCCCGGGCACGGAGGCGGCGCCGGAGTCGGCGTCCACCTCGACGCCGCCCATGATGTAGTGGCAGGTCGGGCCCACCTGCATGGGCTCGGCGGTGATGTCGACGTCGGCCAGTTCCTTGAACTGGTGGTGCATCGACGGCAGCCGCCGCTTGATCTCCTCGGCGGGCAGCCGGGTGGAGACGTCGAGGTAGACGCCACCCTGGGGCGAGCCCCGGCCGGCCTTCACCTCGGCGTTGATGGCGCGGGCCACCTCGTCACGCGGCAGCAGCTCCGGCGGACGGCGGTTGTTGGCCTGGTCGGTGTACCAGCGGTCGCCCTCCTCCTCGGTGGTGGCGTACTTGTCCTTGAACACCTCGGGGATGTACTTGAACATGAACCGCTCGCCCTCGGAGTTGCGCAGCACGCCGCCGTCGCCGCGCACCGACTCCGTGACGAGGATGCCGCGCACCGAAGGCGGCCACACCATCCCGGTCGGGTGAAACTGGATGAACTCCATGTTGATCAGCTTGGCGCCGGCCAGCAGGGCCAGGGCGTGGCCGTCTCCGGTGTACTCCCAGGAGTTGGAGGTCACCACGTAGGACTTGCCGATGCCGCCGGTGGCGAGGACCACGGCCGGGGCGTCGAAGAGCACGTAGTTTCCGGTCTCCCGCCAGTAGCCGAAGCCGCCGGAGATCCGGTCGCCGTCCTTGAGCAGGCGCGTGACCGTACATTCCTGGAAGACCTTGATGTAGGCCTCGTAGTCGCCGTGCGTCTCGTAGTCCTCCTGCTGCAGCGCGACCACGCGCTGCTGCAGGGTACGGATCAGCTCCAGGCCGGTGCGGTCGCCGACGTGGGCGAGGCGCGGATACTCGTGGCCGCCGAAGTTGCGCTGGCTGATCTTGCCGTCCTTGGTGCGGTCGAAGAGCGCACCCCAGGCCTCCAGCTCCCAGACCCGGTCCGGGGCCTCCTTGGCGTGCAGCTCGGCCATCCGCCAGTTGTTCAGGAACTTGCCGCCCCGCATGGTGTCGCGGAAGTGCACCATCCAGTTGTCGTCGGAGTTGACGTTGCCCATCGCGGCCGCGGCGCCGCCTTCGGCCATGACCGTGTGGGCCTTGCCGAACAGCGACTTGCAGACGATCGCGGTGCGCTTGCCCTGCTGGCGGGCCTCGATGGCGGCTCGCAGCCCGGCGCCTCCAGCACCGATGACGACGACGTCGTATTCGTGACGCTCGATTTCCACTTGAGATGATCCTTACGCGTACGGGAAGGCGATGATGCCCTTGGCCACCAGGCGGACATAGAGGTCGGCGCCCATGACGGAGAACATCGAGGCCCACGCGAGGGGCTGGTGCTTGGCGTTGAGCTTGGAGACGAACGTCCAGGCCCGGTAGCGGAGCGGATGGCGGGAGAAGTGGTTGAGCCGGCCCGCGGTGATGTGGCGGCATGAGTGGCAGCCGAAGGTGTAACCGAGGATCAGCACGGCGTTGAGCAGCAGGATCCAGGTGCCGAGGCCGACCGGCTTGTGGATCAGCGCCAGGATCGCGTCGTAGGTCAGGACGCCGCCGATGATGATCGCGAAATAGAAGAAGTAGCGGTGGACGTTCTGAACGATCAGCGGGAAGCGCGTCTCACCGGTGTACTTGCCGTGCGGCTCCTGCACCGCGCACGCGGGCGGCGACAGCCAGAAGGAGCGGTAATAGGACTTGCGGTAGTAATAGCACGTCAGCCGGAACCCGCCGGGCAGGCCGAGGATGAGCAGCCCCGGCGGCAGCGTGTACCAGTCACCGAACGGCGCCCAGCCCAGGAACCGGGCTCCCTCGGGACACGAGGTCGCCAGGCACGGCGAGGAGAACGGGGCGATGTACGGGTCGACGAAGTAGCTGGTGTCGAAGATCGCCCACACGCCGTAGACAAGGAATGAGCTGAGCCCGAGGAACGTCAGCAGCGGGGCGAGCCACCATCGGTCGGTGCGCAGCGTGCGCACCTTGACTTGGGCACGCTGCCTTCTCACTGGTGAGTCGGGCGTCGTCTGGGTCATCGCGGACCTCTCCACCTCCCGCGGACCCCGCACGCCTGGGGTCCGGGTCGTTCGTTTCTGGCGCGCATGCGGTCGGCGCGTGAGCCGTACCGGCGCGCGTTGGTGTGGGATACGTTACGACGACCGCATACGGATTTGTGAGGAGCGTCACTCACTTTTTCCAGGACCCGCTGTGATTCCTGTCACGTACCCCCGTCAGGGACGCTGCCCCTGGTGAGGCAATTTCACCACAGTCACGAAAAAGTTATCAATTTGACGGACAACCCTTATGAACTGCGTGAAGTCCACCGGTTTAGCGACATACGCGTTGGCGTGTAGCCGATAGCTGTGCAGGATGTCCTCCTCCGCCTCGGAGGTCGTCAGGATCACCACCGGGATCGTCCGCAGCTCGCCGTCGGCCTTGACCTCGCTGAGCACCTCCAGGCCGCTCATCCTCGGCAGGTTGAGGTCGAGCATGATGAGATCGGGCCGCGGTGCGCCGCTGTACTCGCCCTCGCACCGCAGGAACGCCATCGCCTGCTCGCCGTCGTTGACCACGTGCAGGCGGTTGCTCACCTTGTTGAGCTCGAAGGCCTCCCTGGTGAGCAGGATGTCGCCCTGGTCGTCCTCCACGAGGAGCACTTCGATGGGCCGCCAGTCAGTCACGGTCGTCTCCTGCCGCGGGTAGCGTCCAGCGGAACGTCGTGCCCTGGCTCTCGCCGTCACCGTCCAGCCAGAGCCGCCCGCCGTGATACTCGACGATCTTGCGGCAGAGGGCGAGCCCGATACCGGTGCCCGGATAGACGTCGCGCGGGTGCAGCCGCTGGAAGATGAGGAAGATCCGGTCAGCGTACTTCGGCGCGACCCCGATCCCGTTGTCGGAGCAGCTGAACTCCCACATCTCACCGGACCGGGTGGCGCTGATGTGGACGCGGGGCGGCAGCTCGGAGCGGAACTTGACGGCGTTCTCGACCAGGTTCTGGAAGAGCTGGGTGAGCTGGATCCGGTTGCCCATGACCTGGGGCAGCTCGTCCGCGGTGACGGTGGCCTCCGCGTCCTCGATCGCCGCAGACAGGTTCTCCAGCGCCGCGTCCAGTGCGGGCCGGGTCTTCACGGCGGTGCGCCCGCTGGTGACCCGGCCGACCCGGGAGAAGTCGAGCAGGTCGTTGATCAGCAGCTGCATCCGCTTGGCGCCGTCGACCGCGTAGTAGATGTACTGCTTGGCGCGGTCGTCGAGCCGGTCTCCGTAGCGCTGTTCGAGCATCTGGGTGAAGCTGGCGACCTTGCGCAGCGGCTCCTGCAGGTCGTGGCTGGCCACGTAGGCGAACTGCTCCAGCTCGGAGTTGGAGCGGCGCAGCTCGTCGGCCTGGTCCGCGGCGGTGCGCCAGGCGGTCAGGATGCGCCGGCGCATGGAGTCGAGGTGGCTCGACAGCTCCGCCAGCTCCGCCGGCCTCTCGACGCCCAGCCGGTGGTCGAAGTCGCCGGCGGCGACGGTGCGGACCTGGTCGGTGAGCTGGGCGATGGGTTTGAGCACCGCGAAGTGGACGATGAACCCCAGCCCCACTCCGGCGGCCAGGAGCACCAGGAACAGCACCCACAGCGCCACGTTCAGCATGCCGATCTGCTCGGCGACCTCGGGTTTGGGAGTGAGGTCCCGGACATCGGCCATCATCTTCATGATGACCGCCGCCCCTGCCAGGAACGCCACCGTGGTGACCGCGCCGGTGAAGACGAACCAGCGGGCCACCGGAAGCTTGCCGATCCCGGTGGGCGGCTTGGCCGGAGGAAGTGGATTGATGCTCATGGGGCGCTCCTGCTCACGAGCACCGCGGCGAGGTCGTCGCTCAGTGTGCCCACATGCCTGATGAGGCGGTCGAGGTCGATGACACCGTGCCGTTTGACGAGGTTGAGCAGCCCGTCGACGCCGAGCAGTTCCCGGCCCTCGCCCACCGCCGCCTCGATCAGGCCGTCGGTGTAGAGCATCATCGACCAGCGCTCTCCCAGCGGCACGTCGATGGCCGACCATTCGATGTCGGGGAAGATGCCGAGCGGTGGCCCGGACGGCCCGCCGGTGAGGACCTCGACGACGCCGTCACGCACCAGCACCGGCGGCGGGTGGCCGACCACGCGCATCCTGGCGTGGCAGAGGTCCGGCGAGATCGTCGCCATGCAGAGCGTGGTGAAGATCTCCGGCGCCCTGCGCTCGGCCCGCAGCAGCGTGTCCAGCGTGCGCAGCAGCAGGTCCCCGGTCTGACCGGCGAGCACCAGCGTGCGCCAGGCGATGCGCAGGGCAACCCCGAGCGCGGCCTCGTCGGGGCCGTGCCCGCAGACGTCGCCGACCACGATGTGCACGGCACCGTCGGGGGTCTGCACGGTGTCCAGGAAGTCGCCGGCGAGCCGGGAGCCCTGCGTCCCGGGCAGGTAGCGCGTCATGTGCTCCAGCCCGTCGGTGTGCAGCAGGGGGACGGGCAGCAGGCCGTTCTCCAGGCGGGCGTTCTCCTTGGCCGTCAGCTCGGCCTCGACCAGCCGGAGCTGCGCGAGGTCCGCCCGCTTGCGCTCCATCGCGTAGCGGACCGATCTGGCCAGTAAGCGCGCGTCGACGTCCTGTTTCACCAGATAGTCCTGGGCTCCCGCCTGCACGGCGGCCACCCCGACGTGCACGTCGCGCAGCCCGGTGAGCACGAGCACCGCCGCGTGCGGGGCCGCCGCCAGCACATGCTCCAGCGCCTCCAGGCCGGTGGCGTCGGGCAGCGAGAGGTCGACGAGCACGCACTGGATCTGCGGGGTCAGCTTGGCCTTGGTCTCCTCCAAAGTCCGCGCCCAGGTGATCTTCGGGGGCGCCTCGGCCTGTTTGAGCAGCTCTTCGACGAGGAACGCGTCACCGTCGTCGTCCTCGACGAGGAGCAACGTCAGCGTTTCGGAAAGGGTTGCCGTCACACGCGCCTCTTCCGACAGTTGGACGGGCCGTTCGTGCTCATTCTGCGATGAGTTCAACCCCTTGCGGAAGCGTTCCGTCTCGTCCGGCTTCGACCACGAAACTCAGGAGGGTCGCCCGGAACGCCTGCGCGGCCCGGGTCGGCTCCACGTCCCTGCGGTGCGCCAGCGCGATCGTCCGGCTCAGCCCCGGTGGGGCCAGCGGTGTGCCGGCCAGCCCGGGACGGCCGTCGAGCACCATCGAGGGCACCACGGCCACGCCCAGCCCGGCCTCCACGAAGCGCAGCACCGCGTCCATCTCGCCGCCCTCCACCGCGAATCTCGGCTCGAACCCGGCCTGCCGGCACGCCGCCAGCGTCGCCTCCCGCAGGTCGTAGCCACGCCTGAACATCACCATCGGCCGGCCGCGCAGGTCGTCGATGCGCAGGTACGGCTTGCGTACGCGCTCGTGGGAGGGCGAGACCACCACGAGGTTCTCGCGCAGGACCTCTTCGGTGATCAGGGAGGGGTCGTCGTGCTGCAGCGGCATGATGATCAGCGACAGGTCGAGCTGGCCGCGGGCCAGCGCCCGCACCAGGTCACGCGAGCCGCCCTCCTCCACCAGCAGGCCGATGCCCGGATAGGCGTGGTTGAAGCGGGCCAGCGCGTCGGCCAGCAGCCCGGCGCACAGCGACGGCGTGGCCCCCAGCCGCACCCTGCCCCTGCGCAGCCCGGCGAGCTCGGCGACCTCCTGCCTGGCGGTGTCGGCGTCGGCCAGCATGCGGCGGGCGAGCGGAAGCAGCGCCTCGCCCGCCGGGGTGAGCGTGACGTTGCCGCGGGCGCGCGAGAACAGCGGGGCGCCGAGCTCGGTCTCCAGCGCCTTGATCTGCTTGCTGAGCGAGGGCTGGGCGACCCGCATCCGCTCGGCCGCGTGGGTGAAGTGCCTGCTCTCCGCCACCGCGACGAAGTAAGCCAACTGCTGGAGCTGCATGTGATTTTCCTCGCACCGGCTGACCCGTCCGCTTTACGTCGGCCGTACAAACCAGACATCATAGCCGCAGGCTATGGAAACCAGGCCCGTCATGACTTGGACGGATCATGGCTGGATACCTAGCGTCAGAAAACGTGACAGCCACGATAGAGCGCGGGGCCGCTACGGCACCCGTCACCTCCCCCAAGAGCGACAAGCCCGCGAAACGGAAGAAGCCGGGCGGCTTCCTGACGTCGTCGAACGGCAAGAAAGTCGTCATGGCCGTCACCGGTGCCGTGATGGTGCTCTTCCTCCTCGGCCACATGCTGGGCAACCTCAAGATCTTCGTGAGCAAGGAGTCGTTCAACGACTACGCCCACGCGCTGCGCACGTTGCTGGAGCCGCTCGCGCCGTACCGGACGCTGCTGACGATCGTGGAGATCGTGCTCGTCGTCTCGGTCGTGCTGCACATGTGGGCCGCGATCTCGCTGGCGCGCCGCGCCCACTCCGCCAGGCCGGTGAAGTATGTGGCGAAGAAGTCGCAGGCCAGCGGCTACGCGACGCACATCATGCGGTTCGGCGGCCTCACGATCGTGCTGTTCCTGGTCTGGCACCTGCTGGACCTGACCTTCGGTGTCGTCAATCCGAAGGGCTTCGACTCCTCGCCCGCGGACCGGATGGTCGCCGGGTTCGACGCGTCGCGCTGGTGGGTGACGCTGCTCTACATCGTGGCCGTCGTCATGGTCGGCCTGCACCTGCGGCACGGCGTATGGAGCGCCTTCCAGACGCTCGGCTGGGCCAACCGCGACCGGAACAGGGCACTGCGCCTGGGCGCCGCGGCGGTGTCCGCCGTCCTGGTCGTCGGCTTCCTCGCCCCGCCTCTCGCCATCACGTTCGGAGTGGTCAAGTGAAGTACACCGAGGGTTCGGAGATCCGGGACGCCAAGGCTCCCGAGGGCCCGATCGAGGACCGGTGGGAGAAGCGGAAGTTCACCGCCAAGCTGGTCAACCCGGCCAACAAGCGCAAGCTCAACGTGATCGTGGTCGGCACCGGCCTGGCCGGCGGGTCCGCCGCGGCGACGCTCGGCGAGCTGGGCTACAACGTCAAGTCGTTCTGCTATCAGGACACGCCCCGGCGCGCGCACTCCATCGCCGCGCAGGGCGGGATCAACGCGGCCAAGAACTATCGCGGTGACGGCGACTCCATCTACCGGCTCTTCTACGACACCGTCAAGGGCGGCGACTTCCGCGCCCGCGAGTCGAACGTCTACCGGCTGGCCCAGGTCTCGGTGAACATCATCGACCAGGCCGTCGCCCAGGGCGTGCCGTTCGCCCGCGAGTACGGCGGCCTGCTCGACACCCGCTCGTTCGGCGGCGCCCAGGTGTCGCGGACGTTCTACGCCCGCGGCCAGACGGGCCAGCAGCTCCTGCTCGGGGCCTATCAGGCGCTGGAGCGGCAGGTCGCGGCCGGGACCGTGGAGATGTTCACCCGGCACGAGATGCTCGACCTGATCGTCGCCGACGGCCGGGCGCGCGGCGTCATCGTGCGCGACATGGTGACCGGCGAGATCGAGCGGCACGTGGCCGACGCGGTCGTGCTGGCCACCGGCGGCTACGGCAACGTGTTCTTCCTGTCCACGAACGCCAAGGGGTGCAACACGACGGCGATCTGGCGGGCTCACGAGCGCGGCGCGTACTTCGCCAACCCCTGCTACACCCAGATCCACCCGACCTGCATCCCGGTCTCGGGCGAGTACCAGTCGAAGCTGACGCTGATGTCGGAGTCGCTGCGCAACGACGGCCGCGTCTGGGTGCCGCTGCGCAAGGACGACGCGCGCGCGCCGGGCGACATCCCCGAGGACGAGCGCGACTACTACCTTGAGCGGATCTATCCGGCCTTCGGTAACCTCGTCCCTCGGGACATCGCCTCCCGCGCCGCCAAGAACGTCTGCGACGAGGGCCGCGGCGTCGGCCCCGGCGGCCTCGGCGTCTACCTCGACTTCCGCGACGCGATCGGCCGGCTCGGCCGCGACGCCGTGGAGAAGAAGTACGGCAACCTCTTCGAGATGTACGAGCGCATCACCGGCGAGAACCCCTACGACGTGCCGATGCGCATCTACCCGGCCGTCCACTACACGATGGGCGGCCTGTGGGTGGACTACGACCTGCAGTCCACGATCCCCGGCCTGTTCGTGATCGGCGAGGCCAACTTCTCCGACCACGGCGCCAACCGCCTCGGCGCCTCCGCGCTGATGCAGGGCCTGGCCGACGGCTACTTCGTGCTGCCCACCACGCTCGGCGACTACCTGGCCGCCGGGCCGTTCGGCGAGGTCGACGAGGAGGCCGTCGCCGAGGCCGAGGCCAAGGTGCAGTCGAGGATCGAGCGGCTGCTCGCGGTGAACGGCAACCGCACCCCCGACTCCTTCCACCGGGAGCTCGGCCGGCTCATGTGGGACTACTGCGGCATGGAGCGCACCGAGGAGTCGCTGCGCAAGGCGCTGGAGCGCATCCCCGAGCTGCGCGCCGAGTTCTGGGAGAACGTCAAGGTCTCCGGCACCAACGAGGAGCTGAACCAGGTGCTGGAGAAGGCCGGCCGGGTGGCCGACTTCTTCGACCTGGCCGAGCTCATGTGCCTGGACGCGCTGGTGCGCTCGGAGTCGTGCGGCGGCCACTTCCGCGCCGAGTCGCAGGACGCGGACGGCGAGGCCCTGCGTGACGACGAGCACTTCGCCCACGTCTCGGCCTGGGAGCACTCGCCGTCCGGCGAGCCCGTGCTGCACAAGGAAGCGCTCGAGTACGAGTACGTCAAGATGACCCAGCGGAGTTACAAGTGAACCTGACCCTCAAGGTCTGGCGGCAGAGCGGCCCCACCGACTCCGGACGGATGGCGACCTATCGGGTTGAAGATGTGTCGCCCGACATGTCCTTCCTGGAGATGCTCGACGTGCTGAACGAGCGCCTCATCCTCGAAGGCGACGACCCGATCGCCTTCGACCACGACTGCCGCGAAGGCATCTGCGGCATGTGCGGCATGGTCATCAACGGTGTCGCCCACGGCGAGCAGCGGGCCACCACCACCTGCCAGCTGCACATGCGCCACTTCGAGGACAACGCCACCATCACCATCGAGCCCTGGCGTGCCGCGCCGTTCCCGGTGGTCAAGGACCTGGTCGTGGACCGCAGCGCGTTCGACCGCATCATCCAGGCGGGCGGCTTCGTCTCGGTCCCGGCCGGATCGGCGCCCGACGCGCACAGCATCCCGGTGCGCAAGGAGGACGCCGACTCGGCCTTCGACGCGGCCACCTGCATCGGCTGCGGGGCCTGCGTGGCGGCCTGCCCCAACGGATCCGCCTCGCTGTTCACCGCGGCCAAGATCACCCATCTCAGCCTGCTGCCCCAGGGCCAGCCGGAACGCCTGACCCGCGCCAAGGCCATGGTGGACCAGATGGACGCCGAGGGCTTCGGCGGCTGCACGAACACCGGCGAGTGCACGGCCGTCTGCCCCAAGGGCATCCCGCTGGACACGATCGCCCAGATGAACAGCGACTACCTCAAGGCCAACGCCAAGTAGTCCACCACCCCGAGGGCCGTACCTTTCCGGTACGGCCCTCTTCGCGTTCCCGCGGCGACTCGGGCTCGGTGTGGGGTTTCCGAGGTCACCGATCAGGTCGCGTGGTCCGGGGCGCGGGCGCCGGCGTCGAGACGGTAGAGCGCGCTGAAGAGCGGCCAGGTCAGGGCGGCCATCTCGGCAGGGGACCGCGGGCATCCACGTTGCAGCCAGTCGGTGGCGACGCCCAGGAGAGCCCCGGCGGTGAACGCGGCGGGGACGTCGTGCGGAACGTCGGGCGGCGGGCCGCCGTACTGCGGGAGTTCGCCTTCGGCGGCGGCCTGGCGCAGGCGGTCGTGTATGGCGGCGGTGCTGCGGCGGCGGATGTGGTCGGCGACGTGCGCGCTGCCCTGCGGTCCCAGCAGGCTGCGATAGAGCCCGGCGTGCTCGGCGAGGCTGGCGAAGAAGGCCTGGAGCGACTCGGTCGCCTCCGGCTCGATGTTCCCCGCGTCCAGGTTCTGCGTGGGCAGTGACTGGACCAAGTTGTCGATCATCGCGGTGCAGGCTGCCTCGGCCAGCTCGTGGACGTCCCGGTAGTGGTCGTAGAAGGCCGTGCGGCTCACACCGGCGCGCTCGGCGACATCGGACACGCTGATCCGGGACAGGTCCTGCTCCTCCACGAGCTGGATGAGCGCGCGTGCCAGCGCTTCGCGAGTGCGGCGTACGCGCCGGTCGCCCGAGGGGGAGGTGCTGCGTCTGGTCGTGGCCACGGCTGCCAGTGTACCTTCTGCCTACACTTGTCAGTTATCTTGCAGATGTAAGGTAATGTGGCTTTTCGGGACGAGTGAAGGGAACACCTCATGCGGATACGCGCAGGCCAGGACGTCGTTCTCCAGCCGGGCGCCGCCTCGTGACCTCGCCCGGCGACGTCCTGATCGTCGGCGCTTCGGCCGCCGGGCTGAGCACGGCGGAGGCGCTGCGGCGGCTCGGTCACCAGGGCGGCCTCACGCTGCTGGACGCCGAGCCTCACCTGCCCTACGACCGGCCACCACTGTCGAAGCAGGTCCTCGCGGGGGCCTGGGAGCCGGCCCGCGCCCAGCTTCGCGACCAGGCGCGGCTGGACGCCCTGGGCGCCGATCTCCTACGGGGCGAGCCCGCCACCGCGCTGGACCCGGCGGCGCGCACGGTCACCACCGCCTCCGGCCGCGTGCTGCACGGCGACACCCTGGTCATCGCCACCGGCATGACGCCCCGCAGGCTGCCCGGCCAGGACGGCAGGGCGGGCGTGCACGTGCTGCGCGGCCTGGACGACGCTCTCACCCTGCGCTCTCACCTGACCGCCGCCGGACGGCTCGTCGTCGTGGGCGAGGGCGTGCTGGGCGCGGAGATCGCCGCCACCGCCCGCACCATGGGCCTGGACGTCACCCTCGCCGGGATGGGACACGTTCTCCTGGGCGACCAGCTCGGCGACGCGGTCGGCGCGATGCTCGGCCGGATGCACGCCGAGCGCGGCGTCCGGCTGCGGCTCGGCGCCGCGGTCGACAGCCTGACGGAGACCGGTGGACGGGTCACGGGGGTACGCCTGGCCACCGGCGAGCTCCTGCCCGCCGACGCGGTCGTGGTGGCCATCGGATGCCGCCCGGCGACCGGCTGGCTGGAGGGCAGCGGCCTGGCCGTGGGCGACGGGGTGGAGTGCGACTCGCGCTGCCGCGCCGCCGAGGGCGTCTACGCCGTCGGGGACGTCGCCTCGTTCGAGCACGAAGGGCTCGGCCGGCGGCTGCGCCTGGAGAACCGCACCAACGCCACCGAACAGGCCCAGGTGGTGGCGGCCAACATCCTCGGCGCCGACCGCCCGTACACCCCGGTCCCCTACTTCTGGACCGACCAGTACGACGTCAAGATCCAGGCCTACGGCGTGCCGTCGCCGGCGGCCGAGCTGAGCATCGCCGAGGGTGACCCCGCACAGCACCGCTTCGCCGCCGTCTACCGCGAGAGCGGCCGGATCACCGGCGTCCTCGGCTGGAACATGCCCAAGCAGGCTCGCCTGCTGAGGCAGCGGAGCCTGGGCCTCCAGCCCCTCACGTCCGCGTAAGCAGTACGACCTTCTATGCGCAAGGAGATGCCGCATGAGTGTCAATGAGCAGGTACTGAGCTACCCGATCCCCAACGACGCGGCCCTCGCACCGCCCGCGGAGTGGGCCGAGCTGCGCGGCACGTGCCCGGTGGCACACGTGAAGCTGCCGAGCGGCGACCAGGCGTCGCTGCTGACCCGGTACGAGGACGTCAAGCAGGTGCTGGCCGACCCGCGCTTCACCCGCCAGCTCACCGCGCCCGACGCGGCCAGGTTGACGAGCGACGACGGCGGCGGGGTGTTCTCCAGCGAGATGGCCTCGATCATCCCCGACTCCGGCGACGAGCACCAGCACTGGCGGCGCCTGGTCGGCAAGTGGTTCACCGCCAAGCGCATGGCCGCCCTGCGACCCACGATGGCCCGGCTCGCCGAGGAACTCATCGACGACATGGTCGAGCGCGGCGCGCCGGGCGACCTCAAGGCGTCCCTGGGCTTCCCGCTCCCGGTGTACGTCATCTGCGACATGCTCGGCGTGCCCGCCGATGACCGGGACCGGTTCTCGTACTGGTCCGACACCCTGCTCAACCTCACCCGCTACGGTCAGGCCGAGATCGAGGCCGCCCAGACCGCGTTCTTCCAGTACATGTCCGACCACCTCGCCGCCAAGCGCGCCGAACCCGGCGAGGACCTGCTGAGCGAGCTGATCGCGGTCGGCGGCCCCGAGGACGGCGGGCTGTCCGACATCCAGATCCTGGTCACCGGCATGGCGCTGCTGGTCGCCGGGCACGAGACCACCGCCAACATGATCGGCAAGATGGTCGCCATGCTGCTGGCCGACCGGACCCGCTGGGAGCGGCTGCTGGCCGACCCGTCGCTGATCCGCACCACGGTGGAGGAGTCGCTGCGCCTCGACGCCAACTCCGGCTTCGGCCTGCCCCGCTATCTGCCCGAGGAGACCGAGGTCAGCGGCACCGCGCTGCCCCGCGGCACCACGGTGATCTGCAGCATGGCCGCCGCCAACCGCGACGAGAGCGCCTTCGAGGCCGCCGCCGAGATGAACCTGAGCCGCAGCCCGAACCCGCACCTGGCGTTCGGCGCCGGGGCGCACTCCTGCCTGGGGCAGGCGCTGGCCCGCACCGAGCTGCAGGTCGTGCTGGAGGTGCTGCTGCGCAAGCTCCCCACCCTGGAGCTGGCCGTGACCGAGGAGGAGCTGGAGCGCGTGGAAGGGCTCGCCGTCGGCGGCCTGCGCACGGTCCCGGTCCGCTGGTGACCCGATAAAAGAGGAGGAATTCGGCATGAAAGTCACCGTCGACGAGGTCAAATGCTGCGGGGCCGGTCAGTGCGTGCTGATCGCGCCGGAGGTGTTCGACCAGAACGAGGACGACGGCATCGTCATCCTGCTGGAGCCCGAGCCGGGCGAGGACCAGCACGCGGCGGTCCGCGAGTCCGCCGCCGTCTGCCCCGCCGCCGCCATCGTGCTGAGCGAGGCGTGAGCAGCGCACGACGCTGGTTCCCGCCGCCGCCGGGTCGCGGCCGGCCGGAGTGCGGGTGAGTCACCGGCGCCCGTAGGTGAGGCGTCGCAGCGCGGCCTCGGCCGGGCCTCTTCGCCCGCCGGGTGCCAGCATCGCGGCGAGCGCCACGGTGGCCAGCCAGGTCACCGTGGCGATGCCGGACGCCGCGGCGTCGCCGACGCGCGTGCCGAGCCCGCCCGCGTACGGCGCGAACACCGCGACGAAGACCGCCGACTGGAGGAGATAGCAGGTAAGCGACCACTGGCCGCACGCGGCGAGGGCCCTGACGGCCGGGCCGGGATACGCGCGCCGCATCCGGCCGGCGACGAGCCCGATGACCGCCGCGTACGCGAGCCCGCCGGCGATGCCCGTCACACTGTGCAGCGCGTACGCGGGCACGGCTACCATGTCCGACGGCGTCCAGACGCGGGTGTCGATCAGCATCAGCGGTATCCCGCCGGCGACGGCCAGCCCCGTGCCCGTGACGGCGATTCGGGAGAGCAGGTCCCGATGTGATCCGGGTTCCTCCAGCAGGCGGCGCCGGGCCGCCCAGATTCCGAACAGGAAGGCCGGCGCCACGCCGGCGGCGAAGTAGGTGGGTGTCATCCCGGCCCACCCGATCAGCCGCATCACCGTCGCCCCGATCGGGTCCGCCATGGCGGCGGGCGTGTCGCCCTTGGGCGCGGAGACGGTGAGCAGCCCGAAGGCGTACAGCACCACGACGTGCAGGACGAGCCCGACGAGGGCGGCCCACAGCACGGCCCGGTCCTCGCGCCGGATGAACCCGACGAGTACGAGCCCGATCAGGCCGTACGCCCCGAGGATGTCCCCGAAGAACAGCAGCAGCGCGTGACAGAAGCCGAACGCCAGCAGCCAGAGGCTCCGGCGGCGGAGCACCTTGCGCACCTGCGGCCAGCCGCTGCCCGTGGCGAGCTGCCGGTTGGCGAGCTGCACCAGGCCGTAGCCGAACAGGGCGGCGAACATGGGCAGCGCCCGCCCGTCCACCAGCAGGATCTGCGCTCCGGCGACCAGCCGGTCGAGGGCGCCGCCGTGGAGGGCGTAGCCGCGGAAGCCCGCCTCGTGGCCTGACAGGTACATGTGCGCGTGCGCCAGCGCGATGAGCAGCAGCATCACCCCGCGCGCCAGATCCGGCGCGAGCGCGCGCTGGGCGACGGGGGTGGCTCCGTGGACGGAAGCCGGTGGTGGTGGGGCGATGGACATGGTTGTCCCCTCGAAATTAGATACATGGCTGTAGCTAATACTCCAAGGTAAACTACAGCTGTGTATCTAAGCAAGGGGGTGGCATGGCCGACCGCAACACCCGGCGGCGCGGCGAGGAGCTGATCAAGGCCATCCACGACGCCGTGCTGGCAGAGGTGCTGGAGGTCGGCGTCGGAAGGCTGACCATGGACGGCATCGGCCGGCGCGCGGCCACGCCCCGCACCACGCTGTACCGCCGCTGGTCCGACCCGATCGAGGTGCTCCTCGACGCCCTCTACCACCAGCACCCCGTCGAGGAGCCGACCACCGGTGCCGATGACCTGCGTGGCGACCTCGTCCGCGCCCTGCGCCTCATGGTCGAGTGGGCCCTCAGCCCGGCGGGCCGCGCGGTGGCCGCCATCCTCACCGACCCCAAGAGCGCCGCGCTGGTGTCCGAGGCGCTCTTCGAGCGGGTCTTCGCCAGCCGGGGCGGCACGTTCACCCACACCGTGCTGCGGCACTACGCCGACCAGGGGCGCTTCCCCGCCGAACTGCTGACCCCGGTCGTGGCCGACATCGGCGAGGCCCTCGTCACCAAGCGCCTGATCGACTCCGGGACACCGCCCAGCGACGACGACCTCGCGGCGATCGTCGACCAGGCGATCCTTCCCGCGATCGGGCTCGGCGCCCGCGGGCCGAAGCGTCCGATCTAGATGTGCGGCACGAGATCTCACCGGGAGGCCCGGCCTAGACCTCCTCGGGAAGGGTGAGCATCTTGTTGAGGATCGGCACCAGCTGCTCCTCCTCGTAGTCCAGGTGGGCCTCCAGCTCGGTGCGCCGTCCAGGACGGTTTGTCGTAGTGGACGGATACGATCTGCGCGGACGTCAAGGAGGGCGGATCGGTGATGAGAGTAGGTCTGACGCTCGACGGCACGAACGTGCCGCGGCTGGCCGAGTTCTGGAAGCTGGCGCTCGGCTACGAGGACGAGCCGCCGCCCCCTCCCTACGCCACCAGGGAAGAGTGGCTGGAGCAGTTCGATCTTCCCGAGGACGACGGCGAAGGGGCATGGCTGCACGACCCCGCCGGCGTGAATCCTCGCCTCTCGATCCTGGAGGTCCCGGAGCCGAAGACGGCCAAGAACCGCGTGCACATCGACATCCGCGTGTCCGGCGAGGGCGACGCGGAGGAGCGGTGGGCCAGGATCGGCGCGAAGGTCGCCGTCCTGTCAGGGGCCGGGGCGACCGTGCTGTGGGAGGATCCCGGCCATCACGTGACCATGGCCGATCCGGAGGGCAACGAGTTCTGCGTCTGCTGAGCGCCTCGTTCCAGCCTCAGGTGGGCGGGCACCGAGACGGCCTCCCGTCCGACGCGGGACGGGAGGCCGTGACACGCTCAGGTCAGGAGTGCGGGCAGGTGTCGCGGTACTCCTCGATGTCGCTGCGGCGCGGCGCCGGGCAGAGGAACCGCTCGTAGCGGGTGTCGTCGTCGACGAACCTCTTCAGCCATGCGACCGCGTACTTGCCGGTCGGGGTGTTGGTCGTCTGCGGGAAGAAGTGGCTCGCGCCGTTGAGCTCCATGTACGCCTTCTCCGACGAGGCGGGGATGCTCTCGTAGAAGGGCTGGGAGTGGGTGGTCACGGAGGCGACCGAGTCGTTCTCGCCGCCGATGATCAGGGTCGGCACGCGTACGCCCGACCAGTTCTTGGTGGCGTTCCACGGCGCCAGCGGGACGGCCGCCTGGAGGCTGGGACGGTCGTCCGCGGCCTCCAGGGAGCCGCCGCCGCCCATCGAGTGGCCTCCCACCGCCAGCCTGGACGGGTCGATGCGGCTGCGGACGGCGGTGGGGCTGTCCTCCACCAGCCAGTCCAGGGCGGCGAGGAGCTGGCGGCCACGGCTGGCGGGCTGGTCGTAGCGGCTGTTGGTCTCGATCCCGATGACCACGAAGCCGTGCGAGGCGATGCGCGGGCCGAGCCAGGAGATGCTGGACCACGAGGCGGTGTAGCCGGGGGAGAGGGCGATCGCGCCGAAGGTGCCCTGGCTGGTGTCGTTGGGGTAGTAGACCTGGCCACCGCCGAACCCGCTCACGCTGAGTGAGGAGATCGACTGGCTGGAGGTGGCGAACGGGCCGCGGCTCGCCTCCAGGATGCTGTCGGTGGGGTCTGGGCCGCGATCGTACGGACCGGCGGCGTTGGCGGTTGGGGCGATGGCGAGGGTGGCGCACGCCATGGTCACGACCATGGCGAGCTTGGTGAGGGTTCTCGCGGTGGGCAGAGGCACGTCGGGAACTCCATGTGCTCAGGGGGTCTGGGGGGTTGACCCGTCCGCCGACATTGTTGAACCCGCCCGTCGGCCCCGCATCGCGTGAATCGCCGGTCTCAGGACAGCAGGCGCGCCAGCTCGACCCGTGAGCGCACGCCCAGCTTGGCGAAGACGTTGCGCAGGTGGTGGTCGATCGTGCGCGGGCTGAGGAAGAGCTGCGCCGCGACCTCCCTGTTGGTCGCGCCCTCCGCGACCAGCCGGGCGATCCGCAGCTGCTGGGCGGTGAGCAGGCTTTCCGGATCCCCGGCGGGTGAGACGCGGGCCACGGTCTCGCCCGAGGCGCGCAGCTCCGCGCGGGCCCGTTCGCTCCACAGCACCGCGCCCAGCCGCTGGAACGTCTCCAGCGCCCCGTGCAGGTGCTCCCTCGCGGCGCCGGGCCGTCGTTCCCTGCGCAGCGCCCCGCCGTACAGCAACTGCGTGCGGGCCGTCTCGAACTGGCACGCCCCCTGCCGGTGCAGCTCAAGGGCCTGGATGAACAGCTCGCCCGCCTCGCCCTGCGTGGCGAGCAGCGCCCGGCAGCGCGCCACGAGCGCGCGCCGGTCGGGGCTGCTGGTGCTGCCCACCCACCGCTCCAGCACCCGCAGGGCGGCCGCGGCCCTCCGTTCGTCGCCGGTACGCGCGGCCGCCTCGATGAAGTGCGGGCTGGCCATGACCCGGATGACGACATGGTCGTTGCCCCGGTGGCCGCGCAGCCTGGCCGCGGCGTCCGCCGGGCGCCCGGCGGCCAGGTCGAGGTGGGCGAGCGCCCAGTTGCCCAGGGTGGTGGCGATGCCCAGGCCGTGGGACTCGGCCAGGCCGAGTGCGGCGTTGGCGTGGTCGCGGCAGCCTTCCGCGTCGCCCTGGACCGCGGCGGCGTGCGCCAGCCAGGCCAGGTGCTGGGCGGCGGCGTTGAGCTGACCGGACGCCTGCGCCAGCCGCAGACCCTCGGCGGCGTGGGACGCGACGGACGCGTAGCGGCCCAGCCAGAACTGCGCCTGGATCACCGACTCCAGCAGTTGCGGCACGACGGTGACCGCGCCGCGCCGGCGGGCCGTGTCGATGGCGCGGGCCGCCAGCTCGATCGCCGTGGCGTCCTCGCCGAGCAGGAGGCTGGCGACGCAGGCCCACACCAGCGTCACCGGGCTCGTCACCGCCGAGGCCAACTCCACGACCCGGCGCAGCGGCGCCGCGGCCGCGCCGTGGCGGCCGCCGAAAGTGGCCGCCATCCCCTCCAGATACTCGAACATGAGCTGCGCGGCCGCGCAGTCGTCGCTGCGGCGCAGCAGCGCGGCCTGTCGGGCGATGACCTGGAAGCTGCGGATGTCGCCGGCCATGTAGCTGGCCTCCGCCGCGTGCAGCAGGGCCTTCACCCCGACGAGCCGGTCGTGTTCGAGCAGCCAGGTGGCCGCGGCCAGGAGTTTGTCGCGGGCGCTGTCGGCGTGGCCGCTCAGCAGCTCCAGCCGTCCGTACATGAGCTCCGCCTGGCCGCTGGAGGAGTCGGACACCACGGGGCAGCGCAGCCGGGCCAGGAGTGACCTGGCCCGCCGGAAGTCGCCGGACGTCCACGCGTGGCGGGCGGCCGTGGCCAGCCAATCGGCCCTGTTCGCCTCGTGGCCGGTGAGCTGCGCGGCGCGCTCGTACGCCAGCGAGGGGCCGGGATGGCCGTGCCGGGCGGAGGTGGCGGCCGCGGTCACCAGCTCGGTGGCGAGCCGTTCGGGCGGCCCGTCCAGCGCGATCGCCCGGTGCCAGGCCCTGGCGAGCCGCCGGTGCTCCGCGCCGGGGAGGTTGCCGAGCAGCCGGTGCGCCGCGCGCCTGCGGGCCAGCGGCGCGTCGGCGTAGGCGACGGCACGCACCGTCTCGTCGGTGTATACGTACCGGTCCGCCTCGACGCGGATCACGCCCGCCTCCTCCGCGGGCGCCAGCACTGACAGCGGGTCGGCGGGCTCGGCGGCCAGGATCAGGGTCGCCGTGTCGAGACCCGGATCGGCCGCCAGGAGCAGCAGCAGGAACCTGGTGTCCTCCGGCAGCCCCGCCAGCCGGCCGGCGTGGGCCCGGTGCAGCCGTCCGCCGACCGGCAGGCCGTCGGGCGGCGCGGCCAGCCCGGCGAGCTGCTCGGCGCTCAGCGAGTCCACGAGCTCGCGCAGGGCGAGCGGGTTGCCCCGGGCCACCTGTTCCAGAGCGGCACGCAGATCGTCGGAGAGCCTGCCGGGCAGCAACTCGTCGGCCAGCGCGCGGCTGGCCGCCTGGTCCAGCGGGGCCAGGGCGCGCACCGGCAGATCGTCGGGCAGCTCGCCGGCCTGCCTGGCCGCGAACAGCATCGCGACCCGCTCGCCCGCGAGCCTCCTGGCCGCGAACGCGAGCGTCTCGCGACTGGCCCCGTCGAGCAGGTCCACGTCGTCGACGCAGACCAGCACCGGCTCGGCGGCGGACAGCTCGCTCAGGAACTCCATCAGGGCGGCGGGCAGCGCCACCCCGCCGTCGGTGACGCCGAGCCGCAGCGCCCACGTCAGCACGTGCGACCGGATCAGGCCCGACACCGGGTGCAGCAGCGCGTGCAGGCCGGAGAGCGGCAGGTGCGCCTCCTGCCGGATCCCGCAGGCGCGCAGCACGGTGAAATCGCCCGCCAGCGCGGCTGCGAGGTCCAGGACGGCGGTCTTGCCGATACCCGGCGCGCCCAGCAGGGCCAGTGCGCCGCCGTCGCCGTTGCGGGCCCGGTCGAGCAGCCGGTGCACGGCGTCCTCCTCGGCGGCACGGCCATGCAGGGCCGGCGGGCGCGTGACAGGGGAGGCTAACGACATGACCAGAGTGTTACTCGCCAGTGTCAACTGATAAAGGGGGGTGATGTAAAGGCGTCGGGAACTGGCGATATCGCCGATGCACCGGGTGATCATCCAGCGGCGGGAGCCGTTACGGCTCGCCGATCCAGGTCGTGGTGTCGTCGATCCGCTGCCGCCACAGCTTCTCGCCCTCGCCGCCCGGCTCCCACCGGGTGGTGAACTCGAGCAGGTTGCGGCAGCGGGCCAGCATGCAGGCGTGCCGGTCCGCCCACGGCGGCGCGGGAGCGCCGTACGCCTCGAAGAAGTGCCGCAACTGATGCACGTGCTCCGGGTGGTGGGCGCGGACGATCCACTCGCACCAGGCGAGATCCTCCAGCGGGTGGCCCGGGTGCGCCCACTCCCAGTCGAGGATCGCGGCCGTCTCGAACGTCTCCGGGTCGAACAGCATGTTCTGCGGGCCGTAGTCGCCATGCACGATGCCCAGCCGGTGCAGACGCGCCAGCGTGCGCCCGCACTCGGCGAGTACCTCGGCGGCCCGGCCGTCGTCGAGCAGGTCCTGCCCGTGCGCGCCCGCCACGAACCGCATGCTCACGCTCGTGTCGGTGACCGAATGCACCCGCGGCACGGGCAACCGGCCCCGAAGCCGCCGCAGGAACCTGGCCTCAGTCCTGAGCCGGACCCCGGCGTCAGGGCCCTGGTAACACTTGACGACCAGAGCGCCGTCTCCGACCGTGCTGTTGGTGTACCCGTGCTCCACAGGCAACGATTGTGGCGTACTCCTGGGGCAGGTGTTAGCTGACGCGCCCGGATCGTTCACGTGTTGTACGGCGCGTCATGTTGATCATAGTTTCGGTCACTTCACGCTACGGCTCCGCCGGAAAATCGTTTGTGTGACCAGCGATCTTTTGAAAATCTTAACGGGCTATGCGCTCCCTTCCTGAAGCCGATCCCGGCGTGCCCGACATCCGCAGCCCGCTCCGCTATCTGTGGTGGAACGCCCGGCGGCAGAGCCGTGCCCTGCTGACCGGCATCGCCTTCGCCACCCTCTGGTGGCTGGGCCAGGCGCTGGTGCCGGCCGTGCTCGGCAAGGGGGTCGACGCCGTCAGGGCCGAGGACACCCGCGCTCTGCTCACCTGGTCGGCGATCCTGCTGGGGCTCGGCCTGGTGCAGGCGTTCACCGGGATCATGCGGCACCGCTACGCCGTCTTCAACTGGCTGTCCGCCGCCTACCGCACCGTCCAGCTCACCGCCAGGCACGCCGCCCGGCTCGGCGCCACCCTGCCCAAGCGCCTGTCGACCGGCGAGGTCGTCAGCGTCGGCAACTCCGACATCGCCCACATCGGCAGCTCGATGGACATCCTGCTGCGCGGCACCGGCGCGATCGTGGCGATCGTCACGGTCACCGTGATCCTCATCTCCACCTCGCTGCCGCTCGGGCTGCTCGTGCTGTTCGGCGTGCCGGTCATGGCCGTCGCGGTCGGGCCGTTGCTGAGGCCCCTGCACCGGCGGCAGAAGCGGCACCGTGACCTCACCGGAGACCTGTCCACCCGGTCGGCCGACATCGTGGCCGGCCTGCGGGTCCTCCGCGGCATCGGCGGCGAGCAGGTGTTCGCCGGCCGCTACCGCGAGGAGTCCCAGCGCGTCCGGCACGCCGGCGTCGGCGTCGCCCGGGTCGAGTCGCTGCTCGAAGGCGCCCAGATCGTGCTGCCCGGCGTGCTCATCGCCATCGTCACCGGCGTCGGCGCGTCGTTCGCCGTCGCCGACGAGATCACCCCCGGCCAGCTCGTCTCCTTCTACACCTACGCGGTGTTCCTGATCGGGCCGATGCGCACCGTCACCGAGGCCGCCGACAGGCTGACCAAGGGCCACGTCGCCGCCCGCCGCGTGGTGCGGATCCTGTCCATCGAGCCGGAGATCTCCGGCGGCGCCGGCGACAGCCCCGGCGGCGTGCTGCGCGACTCCTACAGCGGCGTGACCGTCCAGCCCGGCAAGCTGACCGCCCTCGCGGCCGGCACGCCCGAAGAGGCCATGGCGATCGCCGACCGGCTCGGCCGCTACTCCGAGGGAGACGTCACCTTCGGCCCAGCCGACCTGTCCACGCTGCCCATGGACGAGGTCCGCTCGCGCATCCTGGTCGCCGACAACGGCGCCCGCCTGTTCACCGGCATGCTCCGCGACGAGCTCGACGTGCGCGGCACCGCCACCGCCGAGCAGCTCCGGCAGGCCCTGCACGCCGCCTGCGCCGAGGACATCGTCGAGGCGCTGCCCGAAGGGCTCGACGCCCAGGTGGCCGAGGCCGGGCGGGAGTTCTCCGGCGGCCAGCAGCAGCGGCTCCGGCTGGCCAGAGCCCTGCTCACCGACCCGGAGGTGCTGATCCTGGTCGAGCCCACCAGCGCCGTCGACGCCCACAGCGAGGCCCGCATCGCCGAGCGGCTGGTCAAGGCCCGCGCCGGCAGGACCACGCTGGTCTGCACGACCAGCCCGCTGGTGCTCGACCGCACCGACCAGGTGATCTTCGTGGAGGACGGCAGGGTGCACGCCGAAGGCGCGCACCGCGACCTGCTGGACTCCTCACCCGCCTACGCCGCGACCGTGACCCGAGGGGAGGACTGACGAGATGGCACGCGAGATCCTGCCCGTCGCCGATCAGAAACAGGTGCGCGCCTATGCCCGGCGGCTCACCCTGAAATACCCGCGCCAGCTCGCCGTCGCCCTCGGCCTGCACGGGCTCGCGGCCGTCGCCGGGCTCGCCGTGCCGTGGCAGCTCGGCGACCTGGTGCAGGACGTGCAGGACGGCGCTCAGGTGAGCCCGGTCCTCGTCGCCGTCGGCATCGGCGGCTTCCTGCTGCTCCAGGGCCTGCTCGTGCGCTTCGCGGTGCTCGCCTCGGCCAGGCTGGGCGAGAAGGTCCTCGCCGAGCTGCGCGAGGAGTTCGTCGACCGGGTGCTCGCCCTGCCGCTGTCCACGGTCGAACGCGCCGGCGCCGGCGACCTGCTCACCAGGACCTCCCGCGACGTCGACTCGCTGTCCAGGACCGTGCGGCACGCGGTCCCGGAAACGCTGATCGCGGTCGTCACGTTCACGATCACGATCGGCGCGCTGGTGCTGGTCGGCCCGCTGCTCATGCTGCCCGTGCTGATCGCCGCCCCGCTGCTGTTCTTCACCACCCGCTGGTATCTCAGGCGGGCCCGCGACGGCTACCTGCGCGAGAACGCCGCCTACGCCGAGATGACCGAAGGGCTGGCCGAGACCGTCGAAGGCGCCAGGGCCATCGAGGCGCTCGGCCTGCACCAGCGGAGGCAGGAGCGCACCGACCGCGACATCGCCGGCTCGTTCGCCGCCGAGCGCTACACGCTGGGCCTGCGCACCGTGTGGTTCCCCGCCGTGGAGCTCGGCTACGTCATCCCGGTCGTCTCGACGCTGCTGGTCGGCGGCCTTTTCTACACCCGCGGCTGGGTCACGCTGGACCAGGTCGTCACCGCCACCCTGTTCGCCCAGCAGCTCATCGACCCGCTCGACCGGTTCCTCATGTGGATCGACGAGCTGCAGGTCGGCGGCGCGGCCATGTCCAGGCTCCTCGGCGTCGCCAACGTGCCCGACGACCGGACCCCCGCCGACGCCCGCCCCACCAGCGAGCTGCTGCGGGCCGAGGACGTCCGCTACGCCTACCGCCCGGGGCGCGACGTGCTGCACGGCGTCTCGCTCACCGTGCGGCCCGGGGAGCGGCTGGCCATGGTCGGCCCGTCGGGCGCCGGCAAGTCCACCCTCGGCAGGCTCCTCGCCGGCATCCACGGCCCGCGCACCGGCGCGGTCTCCGTCGGCGAAGTCCCCCTTGTGGACCTGCCCCTCGACGACCTGCGCGGCCACGTCGCGCTGGTCACCCAGGAGCATCATGTCTTCAAGGGCAGCCTGCGCGACAACCTGCTGATCGCCCGCCCCGGCGCCGACGACACCGCCGTCCGCGCCGCCCTGACGGCGGTGGACGCCCTCGACTGGGTGCTCGCCCTGCCGGACGGGCTCGACACCGAGGTCGGCTCGGGCGGCGTCACCGTCTCGCCGGCCCACGCCCAGCAGCTCGCCCTGGCCCGCCTCGTGCTGGCGGACCCGCACACGCTGGTCCTGGACGAGGCCACTTCGCTGATCGACCCGCGAGCGGCCAGGAACCTGGAGCGATCCCTCGCGGCGGTCCTCGACGGCCGCACCGTCATCGCCATCGCCCACCGCCTCTACACCGCCCACGACGCGGACCGGGTCGCGGTGGTGGAGGACGGCCGCATCAGCGAGCTCGGCTCCCACGACGAGCTGGTGGCGGAAGGCGGCTCCTACGCGGCCCTCTGGGACAGCTGGCACGGCACCCCGACCAGCACCCGCACCTGAGATGCGACGGGGGCGCCGCGAACCCGGCGGCCCCGTCCCGGGGTGGACCGTGGCACTCGGCGCAGGGCACAGGCGGCGTGGCCTTGAGGTCTGCTGAGGCGGGGGCTGAGGTGGGGTGGTCTTGAGGTTTGGCTGCGGGGTGCACGGCTGGACAGTCCTGGGACTGTGTGAAGGGTGCCGCCGGTGCCTGCTACGGGGACTCGTCCGGTGCGACGGCGAGTCGTGGTGAACCAGGCCCGAACCGGCGACGTTGATGGGGGCGTCAAGCAGAAGCGCTTTCATCCGGTGAGCGGAGTGGCGATGACTCGGCCTCGAACGGGGCCAGGCAGAGGTCGGCGTGACCATCGGCGTGGAGGGCCTCTCAGAAGGTGTCCGAACTTGTCAGGGAAACCCTCCGACGCCGTTCACCATCCAGCTCGACGAGCCCCTGGGCGACCGGGTGCTCATCGACGCGTCGGTCCACCCACGTCGCCGGATCACCCATCCCTGATGGTGTCCGCGTGAGCATCGCTCGCCGGCCTCATCAGGCCCGGCCAGGTGTGGGTGCCGGGCACCTTCCCCAGGTCAGCACTTCGTGCCCTGAGGCGGGACCACCTTGTCGGCGAAGTAGCGGTTGATGTGGTCGCGGGCGCAGGGGTTGGCGCCGTAGAGGGTGTGGCCGGGGCCGTCGTGGCTGATCGTGGAGCTGCCGGCGATCGGGGCGAGGACCCGCCCGACCGCATCGGACTCGCCCCACGCGCCGGCGCCGAGCAGGGGCGGGAGGGTCTTGGGCAGTGGGGTGGGCGGGTTGGTCACGGGTGCGGGCCAGCCGATGCAGGAGAGCGTCCCGGTGGCCAGCGTGTTGGCGGCACCCGCGTTGGGGGCGACGCGGCGCAGGCGGGCGACGATGGAGTCGAGCTCTGCTCGGGTGGTGGCCCGGGGCCAGTCCAGGCACTCGGTGATGCCGGTGGACTGGTCGGGGTAGCGGAGGCCGCGCTCGGGGACGAAGCCGGCGGCGTTGCCGCCATGGGCCTCGCGGATGGCCTTGGCCAGCGCGGGCCAGGCGGCCTCGCCCCGCTTGGCCGCGCCGATCGCGAAGGACTGCAGGTCGCGGCCGACGTAGGCGACACCGTTCCCGGCCGGGACGGGGGTGCGGTCGGCCCGGGCGACGAGAGAGCGCCACTTGCGCGGCACGTCGCGGCACTCACCCGCGGCGCACCAGGTGAAGAAGCGGGTCAGGAGCTTCTCGTTGCTCTTGGCCATCTCCTCCAGCTCGCGGCCCCAGTCGGCGGAGCTGTGGCTCCAGGTGCCGTCGAGCACCATCGTGCGGACCTGGCCGGGGAACAGGCGGGCGTAGGCCTGGCCGTAGAAGCCCGCGTAGGAGGCGCCGTAGTAGTTGAGCTTGGCGCCTCCCAGCGCCTTTCTGATGGCCTCCATGTCTCTGGCGTGGTCTGCGGAGCTCATGTTGGCGAACAGCTCGGGGTCGCTCTGGCGGCAGGGCTCGGCGATGCCCCGGTTGGTGTCGGACAGGCGGGCGAAGTCGGCGTCGTCCTCGGGGAACTCGGCGATCGGGGTGCGGGACCAGAGGCACGGCAGGCCGGTGCCGAGGCCGCCGAACTGCTTGCCGTAGCCGCGGGTGTCCCAGGTGACGATGTCCATGCGCTCGCGCAGCTCGGCCCACCACTCGGGGACACTCTGGGTGAGGCCGACGCCGGGGGCACCCGGGCCGCCATAGGCCACCAGGGCCGCCCCCTCGGAGGCGCCGGTGGCCTTGAGGCGGCCGAGCTTGAGCGTGATCCGCCGGCCGTCGGGCTTGTGCCAGTCGACCGGAACCTGCAGGTCGGCGCACTCCATGCCGATCCTGTCGTTGGGGCACGCGCTCCAGGCGAGGGCGGCGGAGTGCTGCGCCTGGACGCCACCCGAACCGAGGACGGCCAGGGCGATCACGATTGACTTCAACATGCGGCCCACGATCGCGGAACCGGCATCCCTTCCACATCAGACCACGGTCTGGTCCGGGAGGGCGCAGATCAGCCCTGGGTCTGTCATCCCAAGCCGGCCGGCCCGAGGTCCGTCAGCCCGGGCCCGGCCGGCTCGGAGGCGTCATCCCAGCACGTGCAGCGACCTCTTGAGGAACTCGACCTGGAGCAGCATCAGGTTCTCGGCGACGACCTCCTGCGGCGTCATGTGGGTGACGCCCGACAGCGGCAGCACACTGTGCTGGCGGCCCGCCGCGAGCAGGGCGGACGACAGGCGGAGCGTGTGGGCGGCGACCACGTTGTCGTCGGCCAGCCCGTGGATGAGCAGCAGCGGCCGGTCGAGCTTGGCCGCGTCGCCGAACAGCGAGGAGTTGTCGTAGACCTCGGGCTGCTCGTCGGGGTGGCCGAGGTAGCGCTCGGTGTAGCAGGTGTCGTAGAGCCGCCAGTCGGTCACCGGAGCCCCCGCCACGGCGGCGTGGAACACCTCGGGCCTGCGCAGCACCGCCAGCGCGGCCAGGAAGCCGCCGAACGACCAGCCGCGGATCGCCACCTTGGTCAGGTCGAGGTCGTCGGGATACTGCTCGGCCACGCCGTGCAGGGCGTCGACCTGGTCCTCCAGCGCGGGGGTGGCCAGGTCGCCGAGCACGGTGCGCTCGAAGTCCGGCCCTCTGCCCGGGGTGCCGCGCCCGTCGGCCACGATCACGGCGAAGCCCTGCTCGGCGAACCACTGGCTCTCCAGATAGCCCGCGCGCCGGTTGAGCACCCGCTGCGCGTGCGGACCCCCGTACGGGTCCATCAGTACCGGCAGCGGGCGCGAGCCGGGCTCGTGCCACGAGGGCAGCACCACGGCGGTGGCCAGCTCGCGACGGCCGGAACGGCCGAGCGAGACGCGCAGGTCGAGGCCGGGACGCTCGGCGAAGGAGGGGATCGGGATCGCCATGCCGTCGCGCCGTACCACTGTGGTGGCGACGCCTTCGACGTCGAGGCTCTGCTCGCTCAGCACGCCCACGCCGCCGGCCATCCGCCCGCTGAACACGCCGGACCTGGTGGAGACGGGCAGCAGCGAGTGGCCGTCCCAGGTCCACAGCTGGATCTCGGTGGGGTCGCCGCTCGCGCTGAACAGCACGCTGTCGTGGTCGACGTCGAGGACGGCGCGCACCTGCAGGGTGGGCGGGGTGACCGCGCGGTCGCCGACGAACAGGCGGTTCCCGCCGTCGGCGGAGGCCACCCAGACCAGGGAGCCGTCGTCGAGGTGCGCGGGCACGCCTCCGACGATGTCGACCCAGGCCGGGTCGGTGTCCTCGCGCACCAGCGTGGACCGCCCGGTCGCGGGATCCACCGTGAGCAGGCGCATCGCCTTCTGGTCGCGCGACAGCGTCACGATGGACAGCGCGTGGGAGTCCCAGGACGCGTTCGCCAGGTATTCGTGCTCGTACGGCACCACGACCCGGGACCCGTCGAGACCGAGGACGTACAGCTCGGTGACGGCGTTGGGCGTGCCCGCGGCAGGGTAGCGCTGGGCCGCGGCCGGCCGCTCGGGGTTGGCCGGATCGGCGATGTACCAGGTGCGGACCGGTGCCTCGTCCACCCGCTCCACCAGGAGCGCGTCGCTCGACGGCGACCACCAGTGGCCGCGCATCCGGTCCATCTCCTCGGCGGCGATGAACTCGGCCAGCCCGTAGGTGACCGTCGAGGACTCCGGTGTGGCCAGCACCCGGTTAGCGTCGGTGACCAGGTCACGCACGTGCAGGGCGCCGCCGGCGACGTAGGCGACATGTCGCCCGTCGGGGGAGATGCGGGGGTCGATGACCGCCCCCGCGGTCTCCAGCCTGCGCGTCCGGCCGTCGGGCAGCTCGGTGACGTAGAGGCTGCCGGACAGGGCGAAGGCGGCCCTGGTCACCGTGGAGTCCGTGGAGTAGGCGACCACGCCGCCGGCCTGCTCGCGGCTGCGCTCGCGCCTGGCGCGCTCCTCCGGCGGGAGCTCACCGTCGTCGCCGTCGAGCGTGCGCGGGTCGACGACCAGGCGCTCGACGTGCGTCTCGGTCTCGAGCTCCCAGAGGCAGGTCACCGGGTCGGTGCCAGCCTTGGTGCGCAGGAACACCACCCTCCCGCCGTCAGGCGAGATCGTGAAGCCCCTCGGCACTCCAAGGGTGAACCGGCGGGTCCTGGCCGACATACGCGGGAAGCTCTCACTCATGGGCCCAATCCTGCCAGCACGCAGGTGTTGGTTACGCTCGGGACCATGATTGACCGACGGCTGCTGCTCGTGCACGCCCACCCGGATGACGAGTCGATCGGCACCGGGGCGACCATGGCCCGCTACGTCGCCGAGGGCGCCCACGTCACCCTCGTGACCTGCACGCTGGGCGAGGAGGGAGAGATCATCCCCGGCGAGCTCGCGCACCTGGCCGCCGATCGGGACGACACGCTCGGGCGGCACCGCATCGGCGAGCTCGCCGCCGCCTGCACGGCGCTCGGCGTGGAGGACCACCGCTTCCTCGGCGCTCCCGGGCGCTGGCGCGACTCGGGCATGATGGGCGCCGCCTCCAACGACAGGCCCGACGCGTTCTGGCAGGCGGACCTGGACGAGGCGGCGGGGGAGCTGGTCAAGGTGATCCGCGAGGTGCGGCCCCAGGTGCTGGTCACCTATGACGACAACGGCCACTACGGACATCCCGATCACATCCAGGCCCATCGCGTCTCCCGGCGGGCGGCCGAGCTGGCCGCGGACAGCGGGTTCGGCGAGGGCGAGCCGTGGGTGATCGCGAAGTTCTACCACACGGCCAGCGCCAGGTCCGTGATGCGCCGTACGAACGAGGCTCTCGCCGAGACCGGCGTGGGCTTCATCGTCGAGAGCGTGGACGAGATGCCGTTCGGCAGCCCCGACGAGGCGATCACCACCGAGATCGACGCGCGCCCGTGGGTCGGGCACAAGGTGGAGGCCATGCGCGCGCACGCGACGCAGATCACCGTGAAGGAGCCGTGGTTCGCGCTGTCGAACAACATCGGCCAGGAGGTGCTGGGTGTGGAGCACTTCATCCTGGCCGGCGGGGTGCTCGGGCCCTCCGTGCCGGGTCCGCCGATGGAGGCCGGAGGGCTCGGCGAGCCGCACGACCGCGAGAACGATCTGTTCGCCGGGATCCACTAACCTCGTTCGACATGGAGCAACGCAGCCAGGCCGAGTCCGCCCTGGCGGGAGCCGCCTACGGCATGCTCTTCGTGCTGGGCGTCGTCATGGGCGTCGTGGGCGGGTTCACACAGGCGAGCTGGAAGGCCGGGCCGATCCCCGTCACGGCGATCATCTGGCTGCTCGCCCTGTTCGGCGTCTGCCTCGGCGCGGGGAAGATGATGCGCTCGCGCCTCGGCTCCGGCGTGACCGCGGCCGGGTGGGTCCTGGTGTCGATGGCGTTCTCGTTCGAGCTCGGCGCGGGGGATCTGGTCATCTCGGGGAATCCCGCAGGGTACGTCTATCTCTACGGGGGGATCGTGGCCGTGATCGCGGCCTTCCTGCTGTCGCCCTCATCAGGCGGTTCGTGGTTGCTGCACGGGCACCCGGAGAGCAGCCGGTCATAGCCGCATAAAGTAACTTCGTGCACCATGGATCTATAGAGCGGCACGTAGATCGGCAAACCTACCGTAAGGTCGTCGGCCGTTTCGCCACGGGCGTGGCGATCGTCACCACCCGGATCGGCGACATCGACCACGCCATGACGGTGAACTCGTTCACCTCCGTGTCGCTGCATCCCCTGCTCGTGCTCTTCTGCGCGGAGAAGGTGGCCCGCTTCCACGACGCCGTCCTGGAGGCCGGGGTGTGGGGGGTGTCGGTGCTGCCCGAGTCCATGGAGGACGCCTCACGGTTCTTCGCACACCGCGGCCGTCCGCTCAACGGGCAGCTCACCTCGTGGCCGCACCACCGCGGGGAGTCGGGAGTGGCCCTCTTCGACGCCGCGCTGGCGACCGTGGAATGCGGCACGCACGCGGTTCATCCGGGCGGGGATCATTCGATCATCGTGGGGGCGGTGACCGCTCTGGGAACGCCCGCCGAAGGCTCTCCGCTGATCTATCACGAAGGTCAGTACAGAAAACTGTAAAGGTGATTCAGTCTTCCGGCCCGGCGCCTGAAGGGAGACGCCGGGCCGGAAGAGGTCGCGTTACTGAACCGGGGGCTCAGGGTCGGGAGTCGTCGTTTCCGTGGGGATGTCGGTCGGCGTCTCGGTGGGAACGTCCGTCGGGGTCTCGGTCGGGGTGGGGCAGACGGGGATCTCCTCCGTCGGCACGTCCGTGGGGGTCTCGGTCGGCGGAGGGGTGTCCGTCGGCACGTCCGTCGGGGTCTCGGTCGGCGGAGGCGTGTCTGTCGGCACGTCCGTGGGCGTGACCGTCACGGTGGGTGTGTCCGACACCGTGGGCGACACCGTGGGCGGCACCGAGGGGGTCACCGTCGGAGGCTCTGTCGGGGGCTCCGACACGGTGGGCGTGTCCGACACCGTGGGAAGGTCCGTAGGCGTCGTGGGAACCGGCTGGCAGGTGAACGTCACCGTCGGCCCCGGCTCCGTGACGGTGACCGTGACCTCCTGTGTCACCGTCTCCGTGACCGTTTCGGCCGGCGGGGGCGGCTCGGTGACCGTGACCGTCGCCGTGGGCGTGGCCGTCACCGTCTGCGTCGGCCCGGGGAGGGGCGTGACCCTGATCCGGGGCTTGCCGCGCAGCTTGTACGTGCCCTTGCCGATCTTCTTCTGGATCTGACCCGCGCCTGTGGTCACCGGAAGCTGAGCGCTGGCGGTCTTGCAGGACTTGCTCTTGCAGGCTCGCTGCTTGACGCTGAATCTTGCGGCTCCGTCGTAGGCGATGGAGACGTCCAGGTAGGAGATGCCCTTCTTCTTGACGATCTTCGTCTTCGCGGTGTAACGCCCGTTGGTGGGGGTCGGAGTGGGGGCTGAGACGGCGCGTAACGCCATCTGCGCACCGGAAGGAGATTCGGTGAGACGTAGGGGATCGGTCGCTGATGTCTGGGTGATCGCGATTCCGCCGGCTCCAGCCAGAGCTGCAGTGCCGAGCAGCGCGCCCAGGATTGTGAATCTCATAATCCTGCTCTTGTGGGAGATTTCAGGACGCAGATCATTATTCCGATTTGTCAAGATTGGTCAAGACTGAGACGCATGAACAGGCGACACCGGTTCCGGCGGGTGGTCAATTACCTCAACCTCACCACTCCGCTAGGCCTGCTGATCTCCATCGTCGGCGGCGCATCCAGGCAGCCCGGACCCGACGGGCTCGTGCTCGCCTGCGGTTACCGCTTCCGCTTCCCCGTCGCCGGCGCGTTCACCGTCGGCAACGTCGTCCTGACCAGGCGCGACTCGCTCGACGAGCGGTTGCTGAGACATGAGAGCAGACACGCGACCCAGTGGGCCTGCTGCGTGGGCCTGCCCATGCTCCCGCTGTACCTGCTGTCGATGCTGGTCTCGGTCGTGGTGTGCGGCGACCAGGCCTCCTACAACCCCTTCGAGCGCCTGGCGAACCTGGACGACGGCGGCTACCCGCGCGCGTCACCGCGCTGGCGCAGGCGCGCGGGCGCCTGACCGCCTTTCCGAGTCGTTACTGCGTGAGGCTTTGACGTGCCTCACGTCGGCGGCGATCATCTCAGCACGCAGTGTTTCCCAGGTGAGAGAGCCCGGAGCCGAGCTGCTCCGGGCCCCGGTCACGGGGTGAGGCGGAGGGTGTGGACGGCGGCCTTCCTGACGGAGTCGGCGTCCGAACGCATCGGCAACAGCTCACCCTTGGCCCACAGCGGCGCCTGGTCCCAGTAGTTGTCGTGGAAGGCGTGGCCGGAGGCGCCGGTCAGGTTGATCCACTGCGACTTGTCCAGGTCACCGAGGTCCACGATCATCCGCATCGATGGCACGGTGGTGACCGAGTAGTCCTTCTGGACGTTCCAGCCGATGGCGTTGACCGCGTCCTTGCCGCCCGGCGCCTCGATCGGGCCGCGGTTGAACAGGGGCTCGATCGGCGTGATCCCCGACGTGCCGAGCGAGCCGTGGGTGAGCGTGAGCCGGTGCAGCTCGCCCCACCGCCACGCCGTGACGTCGCCGCCGAGCAGGCCGGAGACCTCCTGGTAGGCCGAGGCCATGGCCTGGCGCAGGATGTCGTCGCGGCGTTCGACGAGCTCCTTGGTCGCGGTGTCGTCCCAGAAAGGGTCGTCGGGGGAGTCGAGCAGCCGCCCGACGACCTCGTACCAGCGGTCGCCGCCGCTCGGCCGGGCGTCCTCGGGCAACTCGTCGTGGAAGGTCAGCTCCAGCAGGTGGCGCCAGACCGCGTTGAAGTACGCCGCGGGGGCCGAGTCGACGCCCTGGGAGCCGTCCCAGTCGTCGAGCAGCTTCCTTGCCTCGACGCTCGGGCCGGCCAGGTCCACCTCCATCAGCGCCGGGACCAGCCTCGGCGCGAACCTGTTGCCGGTGTCCTGCTGGACACGCGACATGGTGGCGGCGTCCACCTTGCCCGTGGCGATCTCCTGGTTGAGCCGGTCCACGATGCGCTGGGAGCGGTAGCCGTACGCCCAGTCCTTCGTCAGCAGCGGCCGGTAGCGCTGGGGGTCGATGACGGAGTTGTTGGCGGTGACGATGTACCCGTCGGCCGGGTTCTGCACCGACGGGAGCTGGTCGTACGGGATGGGGGCGGTCTTCCAGTCGTACTCGCCCGTCCAGCCGGGGACCGGCACGGTGCCGTCGCCCTTGGCGCGCACCGGGATGCGGCCGGGGGCCTGATAGCCGATGGTGCCGGCGGTGTCGGCGTAGACCAGGTTCTGGGCGGGCACGTCGAACAGGGCGGCGGCGGCGCGGAACTCGTGCCAGTCGCCGGCCTCGTTCAGCGCGAAGATCGCGTCGACGGTCCTGCCGGGGGTCAGCGCCGTCCACGACAGGGCCACGGCGTCGGCCTCGCCGCTCGGCTCGGCGCCGCTCATGACGCCGTCGACCAGCGGCCCGTGCCGGGTGGCGCGGACGGTGAGCGTGACGGTCCGTCCGCCCGCGACCTTGATCTGCTCCTGCCGCGTCTCCAGCTCGACCTGCCGACCCTGGTAGAGGTAGGTGTCGCCGGTGACCTTCTCCAGGAACAGGTCGGCCACGTCGGGGCCCAGGTTGGTGAACCCCCAGGCGATCTTGTCCGTGTGCCCGATGACCACGCCCGGCACGCCCGAGAAGGAGAAGCCGGTCACGTCGTACGTGCACGCCTCGGTCTTCTTGCGGCAGTGCAGGCCGACCTGATACCAGACGGACGGCATCTGCGCGGACAGGTGCGGGTCGTTGGCCAGCAGCGGTTTGCCGCTGGCCGTGTGCTCACCCGACACCACCCACGAGTTGGAGCCGATGCCGTCCCGGTCCACGCCGGCCATCGTGCCGGGCACCGCGTCGAACGTCGCGGCGGCCCCGGCGAGCGCGGCCGCTCCGGTGCGGGCGGTGCGGGCGCCTGTCCTGCGCCGCGGCTCGGCCTGCTGGTCGAAGCGCTCCTTGGTGATGGTGCCCTGGGTGACGATCACGGCGTGCTTGTCGTACGGGTAGCCGGGGTAGAGCTGCGCCACCCGGTCCGGTGGCAGCTTGGTGAGCGCCAGCGCGCGGTCGATCTCGTCTTCGAGGTTGGAGCGCAGATCCCAGGCCATGGCCTTGAGCCAGGCGACGGAGTCGAGCGCGGTCCACGGCTCGGGCGTGTAGCCGCCGTTCTGCACCTTGAGCACGGAGTATTCGAGGCTGCGGTCGGAGGCGTTGGGGTTGGCCGCCAGCCAGGAGTTCACGCCCTTGGCGTAGGAGTCGAGGTAGCGCCTGGTCCGGTCGGTCAGGTCGGGCAGCTCCTGCTCGGCGACCTTGCGCCAGCCCATGGTCCTGATGGCCTTGTCGTTGTCCAGCGTCGCCGCGCCGAACAGCTCCGACAGGCGGCCCGAGGTCACGTGCCGCCGGAAGTCCATCTCCCAGAACCGGTCCTGGGCATGGACGAAGCCCTGGGCCAGGAACAGGTCTTCGGAGGTGTCTGCGTAGATGTGCGGGATCCCCGACTTATCCCGATAAACCTCTACATTTCCGGTTAAGCCCGGAAGGCGCAGCGTCCCCTCCAGTTGCGGGAACGACTGCCTGACCGTGTAGGCGACGACCGCGGAGAGCACCAGTGCCAGCACCAGGAGGATGGTCAGAATCCGCAGTAACCAGCGCAGTGGCCAGGGCATCCACGCATACGGCCTCAACCTCACGAATACCTCCATCTCCCCAGGCTGTCCTAAGTCTGGCAGCCCTCGCCCACTCCTCCCGCCGCCGTTACGCGTGGTCCCGGCCCCTGTGCGGCGAGACATCTCGCAACTCCGTTGCAACCCAAGATCTGCCTATCGTGCGTACGGCGCGTATCCGTCCACACCCCCGCACCAGGACGGCGCCACCGGGCGGACGGCCCCTGCCATGCCGTCCGCCCACCCCCACGAACGATCTTGCTCACTATAGTTGATCATGAACGGCGGCATGGTCGCGCCAGAGCGCCCGCCGTCCGTGCGCGACGGCGGGCAGAGGCCCCGATCAGGACCAGGCCTGGCCCTCGGGCGTGTCCGTCACCTTGACGCCGAGTGCCGCGAGCTCGTCGCGCAGGCGGTCGGCCGCGGACCAGTCATGGGCCTGCCTGGCGCGATCCCGCTCCTGCAGGAGCTCGGCCGCTCCGGGCGGGAGCACGGCCGGAGCCTTGCCGATCTCGGAGGACAACTCGAGGGCGAGCACCTGGTCCAGGTGCAGGAACGACTCGAACTTGGCCCCCGGCGCCACGGACTCGTCGCGCTCCAGCTCGCGCAGGACGCGCAGCGCCGTCGGAGTGTCGAGGTCGTCGTCGAAGGCGGCCTCGGTGCGCTCCACGTAGCCGGCGGCCATCGGGGCGCTGGGCGACTCCGACCACTCCGCGACGCGGGCGCGCCAGCGGCGCAGGGTGCGGTCGGCGGCGCGCAGGGTGTCCCAGGTGAGGTTCATCTGATGGCGGTAGCGGTGCTCCAGGAAGGCCAGCCGCACCGCCAGCGGGTCGAGCCCGGCGTCGGCCACGTCGGAGAGCAGCACCACGTTGCCGGTGGACTTGGCCATCTTGCGGCCGTCGAAGAGCAGGTGCTCGCCGTGCACCCAGTGTCTGACGACCTCGTGGCCGGCCGCCGAGTCGGACTGGGCGCGCTCGTCCTCGTGGTGGGGGAACCGCAGGTCGATGCCGCCCGTGTGGATGTCGATGCGCTCGCCGAGGAAGCGCAGCGACATGGCGGAGCACTCGACGTGCCAGCCGGGAAAGCCGCGGCCCCACGGAGTGTCCCAGGTCAGCTCGCCTTCGGCCGGCTTCCACAGGGCCCAGTCGGCGTGGAAGCGCTTGCGGGGGTCGATGGCGTTGATGCGGTGCGCGGGCTTCAGTGCGTCCAGCCGATTTCCCGAAATTTCGCCGTAACTGGGGAAGGTTCGGGCGTCGAAGAAGACCGAGCCGTCCGGGACCGTGTACGCGTGCCCCTGCTCGATCAGCTTGGCGATGAGCTCGACCATCAGGTCGATCGTCTCGCTGGCGCGCGGGGTGTGCTCGGGCGGCCGCAGGTTGAGTGCCGAGGTGTCGGCCCTGAACGCGTCCTCGTAGTGGCGGGCCAGCTCGGCGGGCGAGCGCCCCTCGGCCTGCGCCTGCCGGCGGACCTTGTCCTCGCCGCTGTCGGCGTCGTCCACCAGGTGACCCACGTCGGTGATGTTCTGGCAGACGACCATGCGCACCCGCTGCCGCTCCAGCACCCTGCGGATCAGGTCGGACAGCAGGTAGGAGCGGAGATTGCCGACGTGCGCGTGCCGGTAGACGGTCGGCCCGCAGGTGTACATGCGCAGCGCGCGGGCGGGCTCGATGGACTCGACCTGTCTGGTGCGCGTGTCGTAGATCCGCAACATCCTTCGAGCCTAGCCGGATTCAGCCGCCCAGGTAGCCGAGGATGTCCCGGTCACCGCGCTCGCGCAGCCGGGCGAACACCTCCTCGCGGGTGGCCGTCTCCGGCAGCCCGATGCGGGCGCCGATGAGCCGCAGGCCCTCCGCCTCCGAGGTGACGGGCGCGGTGTAGCCGATGAGGTAGAGCGCCCGGTTCAGCGGCGGCATCGCGGTGGCCGCGCCGGGCAGGTAGCGGGTCAGCAGCTCGCCGCCGTCCGACACGGTGAGGAAGACGTGGTCGCCCTCGCCAGCCTTGAAGTCGGCGAGCACGTTGCGGATCGAGCCCATCGTGGGCTGGTTGTGCCAGCTGATCACCACGTCGCCGGACGACGTCGAGGCGGTGAGCTGCCCGCCCGGCGCCATCCCGAGGTAGGCCGCGAACCCGGTGGGCAGCGGCGAGCCGGAGCCGCGCAGGTGCTCGGCGTTCACGTCCACCCGGTGCCACCAGCGCCCGTCGCGGCTGCGGAAGCTGCGCCGGGTCTCCGAGACGTCCTTGCGCGGCTGGTAGGGCTCGGCCTCGCCGGTGGGGGAGGTGCCCGCCACGCGGATCCAGCCGCGCTGGGTCCGCTCGAACCCGGGCCCGCCCGAGTAGGCGCGCACCGAGCTCTCGCTCACGTCGTAGCGCGAGGTGAGGCTCGACACGATGGTGCTGACCGAGGCCTCGCCGCCGGCCCGCTCGATCTCCCTGGCGATCATCTCCCTGATCCCCAGATACTCGTCGCCGCCCCAGCGGGTCAGGCCGTACTTGTTCCTGTCCACCCGGCGGAAGCGCTCGTCGGCGGTGAGCTGGTTGCGGATGCCGACCAGGCTGTAGTCCTCGCCGATGCGCTCCTGGATCTCCTCCGGCGCCATGGGCCGCCCGGAGACGGACAGCACCGCCTCCGCCTTCTCGTTGATGCTGCGCGGCCACGGCACCACGTGCTGGTCGAGCACCCGGAGCAGAGGCACGGCGAGGATCCACCGCTCCGCCACGTCCTCGCGGACGCCGAGCTGGGCGACCATGGCCACGGCCTCGGCCAGCGGCCGGGGCCCGTCGGCGAACAGCTGGCGGGTCTTCTCCCGCAGCTCGTCCGCGCCGCCCGCCACCAGCCAGCCGTCGGCCTGCTCGTAGCCGGTCAGCAGGGTGCGCACGAACCTCCAGACGGGGATGCCCAGCGTGCGCAGCTCGCCACGGTGCCAGGGCACGGCCGCCGCCAGGTCGTCCGCCGGCACGGCCGAGCCGAGCCGGCCGCGCAGCCAGGTGACGTGCGCGACGAGCGCGACCGCCTCCGGGCCGCCCAGCCAGGCCTCGACATGGTCACGCAGGTCCCGCTCGATCTGCCTGATGCGTTCCCTGGTCACCGAGAAGCGCTGGGCCAGCTCGTCCAGCGTGACCCGGTTGACCGCGTACAGCCTGTCCCTGGCGATCGCCCGCTGGCGCTCGTCCAGGGCCGCGAACACGGCGTCGATCAGCTCGGGCAGTGGCCGGTCCGGTCTGGCGGGCACGGGGACGGCCGCGGAGGCGGGTTCGAGCAGCCGGTCGAACACGCCGCCGAACAGCTTCTGCACCACGTCCTTGCCGAGCATCTCCGGCGTCCGCTCGGCCTCGGCGGGGTCGGAGAAGCGCAGCAACGGCAGGATGTCGCCCAGCAGCAGGTGTCCCCAGTGGGCCACGGCGAGGTCGGCGAGCCGGCCCGCCACGGTCTGCGTTCCGACGATGGCGCACACGCGGTCGAGCGGGATCGCCTGCCACCATGCCTCGGGCAGCTGGGGCTCGTCCGCGATCGGCGCGATCTGACCAGGGGAGGTCCAGCGCAGGGGTGGCGCGAGGTCGCTCAGGCTGAGGTTCATTGGGGTCCAACCGGCAAAGGGTAGATATCCGCAGTTCAGACTATGTGATCAGAAGGACAGAAATGGGCTTCCTCTCCCTGAATGCGATATATAGAGCATCGAACGGGCCCGCGTACAGGCCACGAACAGCATGCTTCGCTCGCGTTGCAGAGCTCTGGCACGGGCGCCGGGATCGTCGGGAGGATGCTCCGGCACGACCCCCTCGGCCACCCCGATGAGGGCCACCCGGTCGAACTCCAGGCCCTTGAGATCGCGGAACGTCGACACCCGCACCGGCACGTCACGCAGCACCCGCTTGGCCTCGCGCACGAGCCGCCGGTTACGGGCGCCCACGGCGATCCGGTCCGCGGGCACGCCCTCGTCCAGCCAGGCCGCGATCGTGGTCTCCAGCCCGGCGAGCTCCGCCTCGGGCGTGTCGTAGGCCCGCAGCACCGGCCGCCGCCCGGCGCTCGCGCCGCGGAAGCCGTACATCGCCGACATGCCCTTGACGAGCCCGTCGGCGGGACCGCCGCCGCGCAGCCTGACCGCGAACGTCACCAGCTCCTGCGACAGCCGGTGGGAGAGCTTCAGCGTGTGCTGCACCGCCGGGATGCCCACCGCGCCCAGCGCCACGTGCGTGTCGGTGACCCGCTGGTGCGGGTCGCCGACGATGAACAGGTCGTCGTGCGTACGCGGCACCGCGGCGCGCAGCAGCCGCCACAGCGCCGGGCTGACGTCCTGCGCCTCGTCCACCACGACGTGCCGGTACGGCTTGCGCCCCGGCTCCACGTCGTCGAGCAGGTCGCCGGTGGTCCTCGACAGCAGGATGAGGGCCTCGTCGATGAGCTCGTCCATGGTCCGCGCGCCCGGCCCGACCAGCGCGGGGCGGCGTCCCTCGGCCTGGGCCACGATGCGCATGGCCAGCCGTTCGGGGTTGTCCACCTCGACCCGCTTGCGCACAACCTCGTCCTGGACGAGCAGGTCCAGCCTGGACGACAGCTCGTCGGCCAGCCCCTGCGAGAACGTCACCAGCAGCACCGGCCCGCTGCCGTGCGCGGCCAGGTGAGCGGCCCGGTGCAGGGCCACGAGGGTCTTGCCCGTCCCGGCCCCGCCGACCACCAGCACCGGGTGCTCGTAGCGGGCGGCCCGGGCCAGCCGGTGCTGCGGCGGATGCAGGAACGTGCACCAGTCGGGCGCCGTCAGCACCTGCTCCAGCTCCACCTTGTCGGCGGCGAACGCCGCGCGGTCCGGGCTGCGCAGCAGCGCCGCGTACAGGTCATCGGGGTCGATCGGCTCCTCGCCGGACTCGCCCTCGTCCCTGTCGCCGGATCTGGCGTCGGCCCTGTCGAGGGCCCGGCAGCCGTCCAGCTCCCGCCAGGCCTCGGTGAGCGTGCCGCCTCTGGCCAGCACCGCGAGCGGCAGGTGCTGCGTCGGCGGCAGCAGCGGTTCGAGCGCCTCCACGTCGGCCTCGGTGGTGATGAGGCGCACCAGGGACAGCACGTGCACGTCGATGCCGAGCGCCATCAGATCGCCATCGCAGATCGGGTCGAACAACCTCGAGTCACCCGCCGAGCGGCGCAGTGCGGGTTCGACCCGCTCCAGCGCCTCCGCGTCCCACTCCTCGACGACGCCGATCACCGAGTTGATCCCGTAGCGGTGCCGGGCGGCGTACGCCCACGCCTCCGGGTCGGGCAGCACGGTGAGCAGCCAGTAGACGTCCCGCTGGCGAACCACCACCCCGCGCATGCCCTCGGCCAGGCGCAGGGTCGCCACCCGTGGATCCCTGCCGCCTCTTACCCGCTCGGGATGCGGGGCGCCCGCCACGTTCAACAGGAAGCGCCGCAGCGCGACCATGGCGTCCCTGCGCACCGGCTGGGCCAGTGCGCTGAGCTCCCTGGGGAACTCCGGGCCGATCGCGAGCCGCGGCACGGCTCTCAGTCCAGCAGGGCGAGCAGGTCGCGGTCCCCGCGCTCGCGGAGCCTGGTGAGCAGATCGGGCAGGCCCACCGGACCGGTCAGGCCGATCCTGGTGGCGATCACCCTGGCGGCCTGGTCCCGCGTCCCGCCCGGCGCCGTGTAGCCGACCAGCCGCAGCGCCTTGGTGATCTTCTCGGCGCCCTGCGCGGCGACCGGCAGGTGCCTGGCCCGCAGCACGCCCTCGTCCGAGAGCGTGAGGAACAGGTGGCCGCCCTTCTTGGCTCCGACGTCGGCGAGCAGCCGCTCGATCGTCTCCAGCACCGGCCTGCCGTGCCAGGTCATGGTCAGCTCACCGGCCGCGCTCCTGACGGTCCTGCTCTCCCCGGGCGACAGCCCCAGGTAGGCGGCGAACCCGGTGGGCAGCGCGCACTCGCTCCCGGCGAGCTGCTCGGCCGTGACGTCGATGCGCAGCCACCACCGCCCGTCCGGCTGGCGGAAGCAGCGCCTGGTCTGTGCGACGTCCTTCAGCGGCTGGTACGGCTTGCCGGCCTGCTCGCCCGACGACCCGTTGCCCTCACCTGTCGGCATGGCCGGCGCGAACGCCTGGAACTGCGACGGCACCGGATCCGGCGGCATGAACCCCGGCGGCAGCGACCCCGCCTGCGCGGGCATCGGCACCGGCCCCAGCGGCATGGCCGGCGCGAAGGCGGCCTGCGCCGGCTCCTCCGGCCTCGCCTCGACCTGCTCCGGCGGGGGAGCGTGCGGCCCGGGCGGCAGCGTCGCGAGCACGAACTGCCAGGCGGGCACCTCCAGCGCGCGGATCTCCCTGGCGTGCCAGTCGGCCGCGCTGATCAGCCGTTCCTTGGGCGCGGTCGTGCCTATCGTCTTGCGCAGCTCGTCCAGGTGCGCCCGGTACGGGGCGGCCTCCTCGCTGGCCAGCCAGTCGTCGAGCCTGGCCCACAGCCGAGCCTCGGTCGCGGAGATCTCGGCGGGCGGCACGGCGAACAGCTTGGCGAGCTGGTCCACCGCCGACGGCTCGTCGGTGAACACCCGGTTCTGCGCCACGGCCCAGCTCTTGTCGTCCAGCCCGGAGAAGGCGGCCTCGATGAGCTCGGGCAGCTCCCGCCCCTCGTCCTGAGGCTCGTCCTGAGGCTCGGCCTGCGGCTCGTCCTGAGGCTCGTCCTGGGGTTCGGCCTCCAGCTGCGCCTCAAGCTCGGCCGCCTTTTCGGCGGCGGGCTCGGCGGCGGGCTCGGGAGCGGGCTCGTCGGCGGCGTCGAGCACGGGTTCGGCCGGGGCCTCGGGGGCGGGCTCGGGCTCGGCCGCATCGGAGATCGGCTCGTCGTCCGCGTGGAGCACCGCCGGCTCGTCCTCCTCGCCGGCCTCCTCGCCGTGCTGCGCGACCTGCTCCTGCGGCTCGTCCTCGGACTCCTCGTCCAGGGTCGCCTCGCCGCGCTCCTCAGGCTCGTCGTGCTCTCTGTGCTCCTCGTGAGCCTCGTGAGCCTCCTGAGCGAGCGGCGCGACGGCCGGCTCGGCGACCGGGGCCTCCTCAGCCGCCTCCACAGGCGGCGCGGAGGGCTCGGCGACGGGCGGCTGCGCCGGGTGTGCGGGAGCGACCGAGAGCCGCACCAGAGCGGCCGAGAACAGCGTGTTCAGCACCGGACGGGCCTGGATGAACGGCTGGTCGACCAGCTCCCTGCTGGTGAGGGCCAGCAGCCCAGGCCACGAGCCGGCCCGGTCGAGCGCGATCGCCACGTGCGGCTCGTCCGCCTCGTCGGGATCCAGCATGTGCAGCGCCGGGAGCACGTCGCCCACGGCGGCGGCGGGCCAGTGCTCGAGCGCGATCTCGGTGAGCAGCCCGCCGAGCGATTCGGGGCCGATGGCCGCCAGCACGCGCGGCATGGGCAGGCTCCGCCACCAGGACTCGGGCAGGTCCGGCTGCCCGGTGAGCAGCGTGATCGTGGACGCGTCGCTCCACCTCAACGGTGGTACGAGGTCGCTCAGGCAGAAGTTCATCCCGTTCCGTTCACCAGCCCCTCACACCGCCGTTTCGCCGCGGGCTCTTCAACGTCGTCTTGCGATGCCATCATCTCGCGCCCACGGAACAGACCATAGTCCGGCAAAACAGCCCTACGCATCATGCACTACGCATCAGCGCCGAACGGCCGCAAACCGTAGACGCACGTAATCGGCCATCCAGCCGGTCTCCCGGCGCAGCGCCGGCGCGGCCAACTCGTTCACCCGCTGGAGCAGGGGGTCGACGATGTCCGGTGGCAGCCCTTCGAGCGCCGAGGCGGCGAACACGCGCACCCAGTCGGCGGCCCCGGCGGGGCACTCGTCAAGCGGCGTGGGCCGGTCGAAGTACTCCAGCAGCCGCAGGACGAAACCCTCCCGCTCCAGCCGCCGGGCGTACTCGGCGGGCGTGGGGAAGTACCAGGGGAGTTCGGGCTCGCGCAGGCCGTACTCCCGCCAGGCGGTCAGCATCGCGGCGGTCAGCTCGGCGCAGTTGCCGGCCCCGCCCATCTCGGCGACGAAGCGCCCGCCGGGCGCGAGCGCCTCGCGCACGCTGGCGATGACGGCGGCGGGGTCGCGGCTCATCCAGTGCAGCGCGGCGTTGGAGAAGACCGCGTCGTACGGCCGGGCCACGGTGAAGTCGTGGCCGTCGCCGACGATGAAGTTGATGCCCGGATACTGCGCCAGAGCCTTTTCGATCATGCCGGTGGAGCCGTCGATGCCCAGCACCTCCGCGCCGCGGAAGGCGATCTGCGCGGTCAGCACGCCGGTCCCGCAGCCGAGGTCGAGGACGCGCTCGCCAGGCTGCGGGTCGAGCAGGTCCACCAGCGGCGCGCCCTGCGTGGAGACGTAGCCGAAGCTGCTGTCGTAGGCGCGACTGTTCCACCGCTCCAAGCTCGGTGTGTCGTATCGCAAGACGATCAGCTCTCATTCGTCAGACATCGGGCCCCCGTGGCCGTGCTGTCCGTTCACTTTAGAGCCAGATTGTCTCTGCGACATATCAAGTCACACTGGACTCACCCCACGCTTCGCGCCCACTCCTTCTTCAGGTAGGACCTCGCGGCGTCGGTCTGCGGGATCGTCAGCAGCACGGGAGGCCCGGGGACGGCGGGGAGCCTGGCCGCCTGCTCGGTGTCGAGCGTGCCGCGCATGATCATGGCCTCGCCGCGCGCCGGGCGGGCGTAGCCCTTCTGGAGCAGGTTCTGGCCCTCGTCGGAGAAGAGGAACTCCTGCCAGAGCCGGGCGGCGGCCGGATGCGGCGCGTCCTTGCTGATCGCCTGCACGTGGTAGGCGCCGAGCGGCGCGCCACGCGGGATCGTCACCTTCCAGGATTCGGAGTCCTGGGCGCTGCGGGCGGCGTTGAGGTGGTCCCAGTTGACGATCACGTTGGCCTTGGCGGGGTCGGTCAGCTGCCCGGCCTTCTTCAGCCTGCCGAACAGCTCCACGCCGTACCGCGGCTGCGGAGTCCCGTTCTGCAGGGACGCGGCCATGACACCGCCGAAGGCCGCCGCCGAGCGCAGCGGGTCGCCGTCCAGCGCGACCTTGTACTCGGGCTTGGCGAGATCGGCGAAGGAGGCGGGCGCGGGCACGGCGCGCGGGTCGTATCCGATGGACATGTAGCCGCCGTAGGCGGCGTACCAGCCGCCCGACGGGTCCTTGATGTGGTCGGGCAGATCCTGCCAGCCCCGCACCCGGTAGGGGGCGAACTTGCCGGCCGAGGCCACGGCCACGTCCAGAGTCAGGTCGAACACGTCCGGCTTGAGCTGCGCGGCGGCATCGATCGAGCGGCGGCTGCTGGCGTTCGGCTCCAGCTCCTTGACCTCGATGCCGTACTTGTCGGCGAAGGTCTCGATGATCTCGCCGTAGTTCACCCAGTCATGGGGCAGCGCGATCACGGTGAGCGCGCCCTCCTGCTTGGCGGCCTGGGCGAGCCGCTCCAGGGTGCCGAAGCCCTCCTTCATGGAGGAGGCCTTGACGTTGACGGGCTTACCGGGTTGGGCGGGCACCGGAGGCGACGCGCCGCATCCGGCGCTGACGAGGATGGCTGTTACGGCTGCGCAGGTACGTACGGTCACACAATGAATACTTACCGTTACTTCCGCCCAGGTCGAGGAGGCGCGGCCGGAACGACCCGCCCGGCCACCAGCGTCTCTTCGGCGATCTCCACGACGGTGCCGTCACGCTTGCGGACGCTGAGCACGCCGCCCTCCCAGGACTCGAGTGTTCCCACGGCGTCGCTGAACCCGCCGGGCACCCTCCTGCGCGTGGTGATCCGTGCCCCTACGTCCGTTGCTGAGATAGTGATCACGAGGCGAGCGGCCACGAGTTTGCCACCCTCCGTTCCGGCCAGTTGGCAAGCACGGCAATACTAGGGCTTAGCAAACCGCGGTCAGAGTCATACCCATGTGCGGAATGGTGCGGAGAAGAAGGAGCTCGAGGTGACCTACGTCATCGCGCAGCCTTGCGTGGACGTCCTGGACAAGGCGTGCATCGAGGAATGCCCCGTCGATTGCATCTACGAGGGCGAGCGCATGCTTTACATCCACCCCGACGAGTGCGTGGACTGCGGCGCGTGTGAGCCTGTGTGCCCGGTCGAGGCGATCTTCTACGAGGACGACCTTCCCGAGCAGTGGAAGGAGTTCTACAAGGCCAACGTGGACTTCTTCGAGGACCTGGGGTCGCCCGGTGGAGCCTCGAAGGTCGGCAAGATCGAAAAGGACCACCCGGTCGTGGCCGTCCTGCCGCCGCAGGGCGAGGCGTAACCGGCCGCCTTGCGGCGCGGTTCACCCGCGGGCACAGCGCCCGCGGGACGGTCCGCGCCGCCTGCCCGTGATCGTGCATGCCGGTTCCCTCCGCGGCGCGTCCACCGAAACCCTGGAGAACCGTGAACAACCTGCCTGACTTCCCCTGGGATCGGCTGGACCCGTACAAAGAGCTCGCCCGCGCCCACCCCGGCGGCATCGTCGACCTGTCGGTCGGCACCCCCGTCGACCCGGTGCCGGAGCTCGTCCAGGACGCTCTCGTCCAGGCGGCCAACAGCCCTGGTTACCCCTTCACGCACGGCACCAAGGCGCTGCGCGAGGCCGCCGCGGGCTGGCTGCTCCGCAGGCACGGCGTCAGCGTCGGCCAGCAGGACGTGCTGCCGCTGATCGGCTCCAAGGAGTTCGTCGCCTGGCTGCCCACCTACCTCGGCGCCAAGCGGGTGGTCTTCCCCGAGCTGGCCTACCCCACCTACGACGTGGGCGCCCGCCTGGCCGGAGCCGCCGGCACGGCCGCCGACGGCCTGCTCGCGCTCGGCCCGCAGCACGTGGACCTGGTCTGGGTGAACTCTCCCGGCAACCCCACCGGCAAGGTGCTGCCCGCCGAGCACCTGCGCAAGGTCGTCGCCTGGGCCCGCGAGCGTGGCGCGGTCGTCGCCTCCGACGAGTGCTACATCGAGCTCGGCTGGGAGGAGCGGCCCGTCTCGATCCTGCACCCGGACGTCTGCGAGGGCTCGCACGACAACCTGCTCGCGGTCCACTCGCTGTCCAAGCGCTCCAACCTGGCCGGATACCGCGCCGCGTTCGTGACCGGTGACCCCGTCCTGGTCAAGCGGTTGCTGGAGACCCGCAAGCACGCCGGCATGCTCATGCCCGACCCGGTGCAGGCCGCGATGACGGCGGCACTCGGCGACGATCGGCACGCCGACGAGCAGCGCGAGCGCTACGCCGCCCGCCGCGCCGCCCTCCGGCCCGCGCTGGAGCGGGCGGGCTGGCGTATTGACCATTCGACGGCGGGCCTGTATTTCTGGGCGTCCAACGGGCAGAGTTCGTGGGACCAGGTAAGAAAACTTTCCGAAATCGGAATTCTGGTCGCGCCCGGTGAATTCTACGGACCAGCAGGTGGGCGGCACATCCGCGTCGCGCTGACGGCGACCGACGAACGCGTCGATGCGGCAGTGCGCCGGCTCCAGTAGTATCGCCCCTCAAGCGCCCGTCCTTTGGGGAGGACGAGGTCGCGGGCAGCACAAATAGATAAAGGGCGTTTGCCGAGGCGAACCGCGAGTGGAGCGAGCCGAACGATGAGCATGACCTCCATGGTCGTTCTCGGGCTGAGCATCGCCACCGTCCTCCTCCTCTTGGGGGCCTTCCTGGCCACATTGCGCCAGGACAGGAAGGGCCGGACGGCCGAGCAGCCGGTCGAGGTCGCTCCCATCGAGACCCCGTTACCGGCGCCGGTCAGCCTGCCCGGGCATGCCGGCTCCGACTACGCCGACCCGCGCACCATCAAGGTGGGCGACAGGATCGAGGTGCACGGGTCGCCGTCCCGCGTGCTCGGCGCCATGCACATCTCCTGGCAGGGTCAGCAGTGGGTCGAATTCCGGCTGCGCGACAGCGCCCGCCGCGTGCAGTGGCTGTCCGTGGAAGTGCGCAAGGGCCTGGCCGAAGGTGATCAGTCGCATCTCGAGGTGCTGCTGTGGACCGACGTGCCCACCCAGGGCATGGTCCCGGCGCGGAGCATGCTGATCATGGAGGGCGTGGAGTTCTTCCCGCTGGATCGGGGCACGGCCGCCTTCCGGTCCGAAGGCAGCACCGGCGCTCCCGACAGGGGCCTGCTCGACTTCGCCGACTACCGCGCCACCGACGGGCGGCTGCTCTCCTTCGAACGGATCCAGGGCAGTTCCTGGACCGCCGCCTACGCCCAGCCCCTGGCGCCCGGCTCGATCAGCATCGTCAGCCGCGCTTCCTGACCGGACGCGCTAGGCCAGCTCGACCTCCCCGGCGCCCGCCTTGCCACCCTGCTGCCAGCCCTTCTGGCGTAGGTCGTTGGACCAGGTGGCGCCGCTGTAGGCCACCCGGCGCAGGTCGTACTTCTGGGCGTGGGCCACCGACCAGGCGGCGACCAGCCAGCCGCGCCTGGCGCTGGTGATGGACGTGCTGCCGAGCGCCCGGGAGAGCTGGCGGCGGGCCTCGCCGGTCTTCGGGCGGGGGGCGGCGCTCTGGGTGCCTCCGTCGGGCGGATACCAGCAGTGCAGGGCCTTGGGGACACGCCCGGTGAACGCCGCCGCGAGGATCTTGGCCTCCTCCTCGTGCGGGCCGTAGGCGTAGCCGGCGGCCGAGCGCTGCACCGCCTGGGCCGCCTCCGCCACCGGAAGCTTGCGGTAGCCCTTGACCTTGACCAGGGCGGCGAAGAACTTGTTGGTGGCGTAAACGGGGTCCATGAGCTGCTTCTTCTTGCCCCAGCCCTGGGACTCGCGCTGCTGGAACACGCCGACCGAGTCGCGGTCGCCGTAATCGACGTTGTAGAGCTTCGACTCCTGCAGAGCCGTCGCGTAGGCGATCACCACGGCGCGCTCGGGCAGCTTGCGGCGCGCCGCGACCGCCGCGATCGTGGCCGAGACCTGCGCCTGCTCGATGTCCAGGTGACGGTCGCCCAGGGAGGTGCGCACGTTGCAGTAGGCCTCGGGCGGGGCCAGCGGTTGGACCCGCTTGAGCAATTGGTAGAGCCCGAAGGAGATGCCCACCGCGAGGACGAGGACGATGACCGCGATGGTGATGACTCCCCGGGAGAAGCGCAGGCGCACGCTGAAAAACCTACCCGGCCAGATAGGCTCCGTGGCCATGAGCGACGTGAGCACCCTGTCACCGATGCCCGCGGTGATAGACGCGCTGTGGGAGCGCCGTGCCGAGTTGTCACCCCTCGACGCCGAGGCGCGCAACGCCGTCGTAGCCGCCGTGGACCTGCTCGACAGAGGCAAGGCCCGTGTCGCCCGGCTGTCCGGTGGCGAGGTGGTCGTCGACGAGCGGGCCAAGCGGGCGATCCTGCTGAGCTTCAAGGTGCTCGGCATGGCCAGGTCACAGGTGGGCGACTTCCAGCACCACGACAGGGTTCCGCTCAAGAACACCTTCGACGGGGTCCGGGTGGTGCCCGGCGCGATCGCGCGCTGGGGCTCCTACCTGGCGCCGGGCGTGGTGCTGATGCCGTCGTTCACCAACATCGGTGCCCACGTCGACGCCGGCACCATGGTCGACACCTGGGCCACGGTCGGGTCGTGCGCGCAGATCGGCAGGGACGTCCACCTGTCCGGCGGCGCGGGCATCGGCGGCGTGCTGGAGCCGCCGAGCGCGGTGCCGGTCGTGGTGGAGGACGAGGCGCTGATCGGCAGCCGGGCGATGATCGTGGAGGGGGCGCGGGTGGGACGCGGGGCAGTGGTCGGCGCCGGCACCATCCTGTCGGCGTCCATGCCGGTCGTCGACGTGCGGACCGGCGAGGAGCTGGGCCGTGGCCGGATCCCCGACTGGTGTGTCGCGGTGGGCGGCACCCGCCAGAAGGAATTCCCCGGCGGCACTTTCGGGCTGCCCTGCGTGCTGGTGCTCAGACGCCTGGAGCCGGGGCAGCGCCACGACAAGGCAGCGCTCAACGAGGTGCTGCGCGAACACGGAGTGAATACCTGATGGACCTGACCCAGGATGTGCGCGCGCTGACCGCGGCCATCGTCGACATCGAGTCGGTGAGCGGCGCCGAGCAGGCGCTGGCCGACCAGGTCGAGCGGGCGCTGTCCGCCCTGCCGCACCTGAAGGTGGACAGGTCGGGGCAGACCGTCGTCGCCCGCACCGAGCTCGGGCGGGGCGAGCGGGTGCTGATCGCCGGGCACCTCGACACGGTCCCCGTCGCCGCCAACCTGCCCAGCCGCCTCGAGGGCGATCTCCTGTACGGCTGCGGCACCTCCGACATGAAGGCCGGAGTGGCGGTCGCGCTCAAGCTGGCGGCCACCGTGCCCGCCCCCAACCGCGACGTCACGTACGTCTTCTACGACTGCGAGGAGATCGAGGCGGAGCGCAACGGGCTGACGAGGGTCGCCCGCGACCACCCCGCCTGGCTGAGCGCCGACTTCGCGGTGCTGATGGAGCCCACCGACGGGGAGATCGAGGGCGGCTGCCAGGGGACGCTGCGCGCCGAGATCACCGTGCGGGGCAAGCGGTCCCACAGCGCGAGATCGTGGTTCGGCGTCAACGCCGTCCACGGCATCCAGCCGGTGCTGGCCAGGCTCAACTCCTACCAGGCGCGGCTGCCGGTCGTCGACGGGCTGGAGTACCACGAGGGTCTCAACGCGGTCGGGGTGCGCGGTGGGGTCGCCGGCAACGTGATCCCCGACGAGTGCGTGGTCACGGTCAACTACCGCTTCGCCCCCGACCTGTCGATCGAGCAGGCCCAGCACCATGTGCGGGAGGTCTTCGACGGCTACGAGGTCGGCTTCGTGGACGCGGCGCCCGGCGCGCGGCCGGGGCTCACCCACCCGGTGGCGGCGGCGTTCGCCACCGCCGTCGGCGGGACCCCGCGTGCCAAGCTGGGCTGGACGGATGTGGCCCGCTTCTCGGCGCTGGGCGTGCCGGCGGTCAACTACGGTCCCGGAGACCCGAACCTGGCCCACCAGCAGGGCGAATACGTGTCGCTGACGAAGATCGTGGAATGCGAGCGGGCGATGCTGGCCTGGCTCGCGACATGACGGAAGCCCGGACAACGTGAAAGTGGCTCTCCTCGCCGGCCATTTGGCGGGGAGAGCCACTTTCAGTCCCGAGCAGCACCCTCGCCGGTTAGACGCAGGCTCGGCGAAATTCGGTTCCAGGTTTCCCGGGAAGTTTTTCAAGATTCTTCTGGACGACGCCCGGGAACGGCCCCGACCCAGGTAGACGTGGGTACGGGCAGGCCGGACGGGCCGTCCAGGAACCATCTTCGAAGGGTTAGCGTGATCCATATGAAATCAAACCGCGCCGAAAGGCGCCAGGGGCAGGCCGTGCTCCGGGGCAAGCTGGTGAGCGACTCCACCCACGACCAGCGCCTGCTGGCCCGGCAGGGCCCGGCCGACTGGGTGCACATGGACCCGTGGCGGGTGCTGCGCATCCAGGCGGAGTTCGTGGAGGGCTTCGGGCAGCTCGCCGAGCTGCCGAGAGCGGTCACCGTGTTCGGCTCGGCCAGGACGCCGAACGACTCGCCCGACTACGAGATGGGCCGCGCGCTCGGCACCGCACTGGCCCAGGCCGGCTACGCCGTCATCACCGGAGGCGGTCCGGGCGTCATGGAGGCGGCCAACCGCGGGGCCACCGAGGTCGAGGGCGGCGTGTCGGTCGGGCTCGGCATCGAGCTGCCCTTCGAGCAGCGCATGAACGACTACGTGGACCTCGGCATCGAGTTCCGCTACTTCTTCGTCCGCAAGACCATGTTCGTGAAGTACTCCTGTGGCTTCATCGCCCTGCCCGGCGGCTTCGGCACGCTCGACGAGCTGTTCGAGGCGCTCACGCTGGTGCAGACCCGCAAGGTCACCTCGTTCCCCGTGGTGCTGCTGGGCACCGAGTTCTGGGGCGGCCTGCTGGACTGGATCAAGAGCAGCCTGCTCGGCACCGGCAAGATCGCACCCCAGGACCTCGACCTGATCACGGTGACCGACGACGTGGACGAGGCCGTGCGCATCATCGTGGACGCCGACAGGGCCAGGTCCACGGTGGACGAGGAAGAACAGGAGGCCGTCGAAGTCCAGGTGGCCGAGCCGCAATAGGCTGGCTCTCCGTGAACATCTGCGTCTTCTGCTCCTCCAGCCAGCACATCGACGACAAATATCTCCGCCTGGCGGAAGAGGTCGGCACCGAGCTCGCCCGGCGTGGCCACACCCTGGTGAGCGGCGGCGCCACCGTCTCCTGCATGGGCGCCGTCACCACGGCCGCGCGCGCCGCCGGCGGCCACACGGTCGGCGTGATCCCCCAGGTGCTCGTCGACATCGAGGTCGCGGACAGGGACTCCGACGAGCTGATCGTCACGGCCGACATGCGCGAGCGCAAAGGCGTCATGGACGCCCGCTCCGACGCCTTCCTGGTCCTGCCGGGCGGCATCGGCACCCTTGAGGAGCTCTTCGAGATCTGGACGGCCAGGGTCCTCGGCATCCACGACCGCCCGCTGGTGGTCCTCGACCCGTGGGGTCTCTACCAGTCGCTCAAGGACCTGGTCTCCGGCATGTACGACGCCGGTTTCACCCGGGCGAACGTCTTCGACGCCATCTCCTGGACCACCACCGTTCCGGAGGCGTTCGACCACTTGGCGGGCCGTACCCAGCCCGTGCGGCCCAGCGTCGAGGAGCTCGGGGAGGCGGCGGGCTGAGAGTCCAATCATGCCCCAGGCGCGGCAAGTGCGGGACTCGTGCCCGGGTGGTATGAGTACGATGCCAATGTGCTGGTCATACTCGCCATCGCCGCGCTCGCCATCCTGGCCTGCGTGGTCCTGGTATCCCTGGGTAAGGGCGGTGAGCTGACCGAGTTCCCGCCGGACGTGCCGCCCCTCAACCTGCCCGAAGCCGGGCAGCTGACGGCCGTGGACTTCATGGCGTTGCAGCTGCCGGTCAACCTGGTCGGCTATCACACGCAGAGCGTCGACGAGACCCTGCGCAGGGCGGCCAACGCGATCAGTTCCCGCGACACCAGGATCGCGGTGCTGGAGCAGCGGGTCTCCGAGCTGCTGTCGAGCCGGCTGCACGCCCGCCAGGAGGTCTACGCGGCCCCCGGCAGCGGCCCGCGCACCGACCACGAGCCCGAGGCTCCCGCCAGGCCGAGAGACCTTCCCGAGGAGGGCGACCCGCTCCCCGACTCCGGCGACCATCTGCCGCAGGCAGTGGACGGCAACGCCGCTCACGCCCGCGCCGGGTGGGCGGACGCCTCCAACGGCGACAAGCCCGCCGGCACCGCGACGACCGCGGGCGGCGACGAGGACGCAGCCGCTGAGCGCGACGACGGCTCCGAGTCCCGCCCCGACAGCGGTGGGGAACGGGAGCAGGACCCCGAGCGGGACGCCGAGCCCGTGCGGGCGTCACTCGGCGAGCACCAGGACGAGCGTCCGTGACCGAGCTCGTCCGATGCACGTGGGGAGGCATGACCGACCCGCTCTACCTCGCCTACCACGACGAGGAGTGGGGCCGTCCGGTCCGCGGGGACGACGGGGTCTTCGAACGGGTGACGCTGGAGGCGTTCCAGTCGGGCCTGTCATGGCTGACCATCCTGCGCAAGCGAGAGAACTTCCGCGCCGCGTTCGACGGCTTCTCCATCCCGAAGGTGGCGGCCTATACCGAGCAGGACGTCGAGCGGTTGCTCGCCGACGCCGGCATCGTCCGCAACCGGGCCAAGGTGGAAGCGGCCATCGCCAACGCCAGGGCCGCCACCGAGCTCCCGGGCGGCCTGTCGGACCTGGTCTGGAGCTACGCCGACCCGTCGGCCCCGGTGCCCAGGTCCATGGCGGACATCCCGGCCATCACCCCGGCCTCCAAGGCGCTGGCCAAGGAGCTGAAGAAGCACGGCTTCAAGTTCGTCGGCCCCACCACGGCCTACGCCCTGATGCAGGCCATCGGCCTGGTCAACGACCACATCGAGGGCTGCGTGGCCCGTGTGAACGCCTGACGCCTTCCCGGGGCGCGAGCCTCCGGCAGGCGGGCCCCTGGCTCAGGTCGGGACGAGCTCGCAGGTGTGAGTCCGGCCACGGGAGCCGCCCAGCCTCACCGTGATAGCCGGATATTTCCTGATCCGCACCTCGACGGTGTCGTCCGTTCTGCCCACCCTGCTGACCGGGTGGTCCAGCGTCAGGGTCACCGTGTCCACAGAGTGGCTCGGATCGGCGACGGCCACCGAGATCCGGCGCCTTGCCCGGCGCACCAGCACCGCGCAGGGCGCGTCCACGGCGACCCGCATCCCCCCGCCACCCCGCTCGCCCTCTTCCCGGCCCTCAGGGGGGTCGCCCGCCCCCGCGCGCGTGCCGCCCCTCACCTCGTCCTCGCCGCACACCGCGCCTGCCTGCCAGAAGGTCGCGGCGATCAGCCCGTCCCACTGGACGGCCTGCGCCGCGGGAGTGTTGGACAGCACCCGCAACGGCGATGAGCGGCTGAAGGCGCGGGTGCGCCGGAGTGTCGCGTTGGGCAGCAGGACGTAGGCGTACGCGGCGTCCACCGGGCTGACGCCGTGGTCGAACCAGATGGTCACGTAGTCGCGGGTGACCGGCTCCGCCGTCCCCCCGGTGTCGAGGCCGGTGTTGATGTCGTGCCACGTGCCCGTACGGGACTCGCGCAGGCCGCGCACCGGCCCGACCTCGGGGAAGACGTAACCGCCGACGCCTTCCAGATGCGCCCAGCGCTCCTCCAGGCGCGGCTCCGCGCCCGTGACGCGGTTGTCCACCACGGTCTCGATCGTGCGGCCGTCATGACTGGTGATGCCGCTGCCGAGCGCCACCACCGCGTCGTCGAGGCAGAACCACGACTTGCGGGCCCGCAACGACACGCCGTCGCCGATGAGCTCCATGGACGCCGCGCCGTAGCGCCCGCCGAGCACCGCCCCGCCTGCCCACGTGTTGGCGGGCCGGTGGGCGCTCATGCTGAGGTCGTCACGCGGGCGGGTGTCCACGGTGGTGCCCGGCAGCCGGCGTGGGTCCGCCGTGGGCCAGAAGCCGTCCTCGAAACCGCCGGTGTAGAGGTACGTCATGCCGTCGCCGGTGTGCCAGCCGTGCAGGTTCTCGTCGTTGATGGCCTCGTAGGCGGCGATCCGCCGCGACGACATGCTGATCGCGAACGACCAGCCGGGACGCCGGTGCACCACCCGGTCCATCGACGGGAACACGAAGTGCCCGGTGAGCGGCGGCGCCGCGGCGACCCCCGCGCGGCGCCGGAACGCCAGCTCCCTGCGGGTGGGCACCGGATGACCGCCGCCGCGCTCGATCCAGCCCTTGGCCAGCTCCTCGAACCGGGTCCGGTACGGCTCCGGCGCGCTCTCGGCGAGCAGGAGCACGGCGCCGGCGACGGCTCGCCCGGCGTCTCGGCCGGAATGGCCCTGCCGCGACGCGGCCCGCCCCCGGACCGCGTCCATCATCAGCCCGTCGAGCACGAACGGCGAGAAGGACCGCTCCACCGCGTCCAGGATCACCCGCTGCCCGGGATCGGTCACGGCCCAGGCCGACCCGCCGAGCAGGGCCATGGTCTGGGCGACGGCGGTGAGCAGGGACACCCCGTAGGACCCGGTGTAGGCGACCTCGCCGTGCTGGATGAAAGACCCGTCGCGATAGAAGCCGTCGCCGGAGTCCACGTACCCGAACACGCTGCCCTGGCCGTCGTCCAGCACGGCGGACAGCCCGTCGCGGGCCTGAGCCAGCTTCGGCCCGTCGCGTCCGGCGACACCCCGCAGGGCGATGATGTAGGCCTTGTCGGCCCGGTTCGCCCCGCTCTCCACGATGGCGCGGTAGCCGGTGCGCCGATCGGCGTCCGGGCAGAACCGATCGATCGCCCTCAGGTAACCGGCCAGCCGCTGGCCTCCCAGCCGATCCCCCAGCAGCACGCAGAGCCGGGCCAGCTCCCCGGGCGACCCGATCTCCCAGAACCACCAGTTACCGGTCTCGGCCGACCCCTCGTTGAAGTGCCGTCGATGGAGCAGATCGAGCCCGTCGACCACCCGCTCCAGCACCTCGTCGTCGCCGAACTGAACCGTCCCCGGAGTGACCCAGGCCATGGCGATCACCCGCAGGCGCCCGTAACACCCGGTCACCTGCCCCTGCCGCCCGTCAAGCGGGAGATCATCCCAGAGATGCGGATGTCGCATCCCCTTGAGCAGTCCGGAGGCGGCCGCGCTCAACCTGGCCGGATCCGCGACGCCCTCGTCGACGAGCAACGCCAGAGCAGTCTCACGAAGCGCCAGGAAATCATCCATACCGCGTGCCCGTACCCGCACCACGGGACACCACCCAGCCGGTTCAGCGGCCCCCGAAGGTCGGACGCTCCTTGGCCAGGAACGAGGTCGTGGCGGCGAGGTGGTCGGCGGTGGCGGCGCACTCGTCCTGCAGGTCGGCCTCCACGGCCAGAGCGTCGGGCAGCGAGCTCGTCGCCGCGTGGGCCAGCGCCCGCTTGGTGGCGGCGAAGGCCCGCGTCGGTCCCTGGGCGAGCCGCTCGGCGAGCTCCCCGGCGGTCTTGAGCACGTCGTCGGCGGGCACCACGCGGGTGACCAGGCCGAGCTCCAGCGCGCGGGGCGCGTCGACGGGCTCGCCGAGCAGCATCAGCTCTGTCGCGCGGCCGAGGCCGACCAGGCGCTGCAGCGTCCACGAGGCGCCGGAGTCCGGGGCCAGCCCGATGCCGGCGAAGGCCAGTGCGAACTTGGCCTTCTCCGATGCGACCCGCAGGTCGCAGGCGAAGGCGAGGGAGGCTCCCGCGCCCGCGGCGACGCCGTTGACCGCCGCCACGACGGGCTTGTCCATGGTGGTGATCAGCTCGACGATCGGGTTGTAGTGCTCGCGGACGGTGTTGGCCAGGCCGCGGCCCGCCTCCAGGTTGTCCGCGTGCTCGCGCAGGTCCTGGCCCGCGCAGAAGGCCCGGCCCGAGCCGGTGAGCAGGACCGCGCGCACCTGCTGGTCGCCCGCCGCCTGTCGCAGCGCTTCCAGCAGCGCGGTCTTGACCTCCGCCGTCAGCGAGTTCATCGCCTCGGGGCGGTCGAGCGTGATGGTGGCGACGGCGCCGGTCACTTCGTAGCGGATCAATGTAGCTCCCTGTCGACGAACGCGGCGGCTGCGGGCAGCAGCCGTGCGGCCTCCTGCTCGAAGAAGGCCCTGGCCTTCTCTCCCGGCCAGCCTGCGGGCAGCAGCTCGGACGGCAGGCCGGGGTCGCGGAACAGGAAGTTGCGCCACCCGTGGACGAGTTTGCTCCTGGTCGCGAACACCCGGTCGGCCGGGGCCCTCTCGGGCATGGCGCTGATCAGCGTGACAGCGTCGGCGTGCCAGCCCTCGTACGCCTCGCCGATGGCGGTCAGATCCCACGCCCGCGAGACCAGCTCGCGCGGGTCGCCCTCGAGCGCCGCGTCGAACCTGTCGGCGCGCACGCCTTCGCCGTCGAGCAGGTTGTCCAGCTCGATCGAGGAGCGCGGGCCGATCCAGGTCGTCTCCGACAACGCGGCGTAACCGAGGAAGGTCAGGTCGGCCCTGATCCGCTCGCGCCGCGGGCGCTCCTTGACCGGGCCGAAAACGATGACATGCCAGCGGCCCTGCCAGGTCACTGTCCCGGCTCGGTAAATTCTCAGCGCGGCCTCATCGAGGCGCCTGACGCACTTGGGGGTGAGCCCGTAGCCGGCCCCTTGGGGCAGCCTCACGGACTGTAACCACCCCTGCCTGACCATGCGCGAAACGGCGGTACGCACGGCGGGGGCGGCTATTTCCAGTGGGTTCATCAGGCGGACGAGTGCGGCCACGGACGCCTGCCCACCGCGCGAGCGCAGGTGGTCCCCATACAGGTCGAACAGAGCGGCGCGTGCGTGCACGAAGTCCAGTTTGGACGCCTTCTCCACCTTGGACAACGCATTCTGGGAGGAGATCGTTACCCATGAGGGCTCTCGATGCGGGAGAATAGGACATCACAGAAGACGTGAATGCGCCGACCACCCCCGATGGGAGGTCGGAAATCGCGCGGGCCGCGGGAGCCCAGGGCAGGAAGGGATGCACGCATGGCGGCGATGAAGCCGCGGACCGGCGATGGTCCGCTCGAGGTCACCAAGGAAGGGCGCGGCATTGTCATGCGGGTCCCCCTGGAGGGTGGTGGCCGGCTCGTCGTGGAGATTTCCGCCGACGAAGCGAAGGCGCTCGGCGAGGCGTTGAAGAACGTCGTCGGCTGAGATTCCCCGACTCAACTTTCCGGTCCCACGACCCTGGCGTACACCGGCGCCAGGGTCGACGACGTTCGAGGAGTGACAGTGCCCATTGAGACCGCTGCTTCGGTGGTGGCCGAGATACCGGACGACGCCGAGCTGCTGGCCGTGCCCTACTCCTCGGACCTGAGTCCCGCGCTCGCGATCGACCTGCACCTGCCTGTCACCGGCCTGCTCGCCCACTACGAGGCCAAGGGCGAGGCCGGCGAGATCGTCGAGGTTCCGGTGGCGCGAGGCGACGGCGTCGGGCGGGTGCTGTTCTACGGCGTGGGCGACGGCTCCTCCAGGGCGCTGCGCAGGGCGGCGGCCGCGCTGAGCCGCCGGGTGCGCGGCAAGGCGGCGCTGGCGGTGGTGGCGCCCGAAGGCGACGTCACCGCGTTCGCCGAGGCCGCGCTGCTCGCCTGCTACTTCTTCAAGATCGGCGCTCCGGGCAAGCGGCCCGTGGGCTCGCTCACCTTCGTCGGCGCCGACGAGCAGAGCGTACGGCGCGGCCAGAGCGTGGCACGGGCGGTCGCGCTCGCCCGTGACCTGGCCAACACTCCCGCGTCGGTCAAGAACCCCGCCTGGCTCGCCGAACGCGCCGCCGAGCAGGGTGTCCCCACCCGCGTGTGGGACGAGGAGCAGCTCAAGGCCGACGGATTCGGCGGCATCCTCGCCGTCGGCCAGGGCTCGGTGTCCCCGCCCCGGCTCATCCAGCTCTCCTACACTCCCGCCGAGCCGGCCACCCGGCACGTCGTGCTGGTGGGCAAGGGCATCACGTTCGACTCGGGCGGTCTGTCGCTCAAGCCGACCGACAACATGAAGACCCAGAAGACCGACATGGCGGGCGGAGCGGTGGTCATCGCCGTGCTCGGCGCGCTGGCCGAGCTCGGCGTCCCCATCCGGGTCACCGGCCTCGTCGCCGCCGCCGAGAACATGCCGTCCGGCACGGCCCAGCGTCCCAGCGACGTGATCAAGCAGTACGGCGGCCGCACCGTCGAGGTGCTCAACACCGACGCCGAGGGGCGGCTGGTGCTGGCCGACGCGCTCGCCTACGCCGACGCCGAGCTCGCTCCCGACGCGGTCGTCGACATCGCCACCCTCACCGGCGCGATCACCGTGGCGCTCGGCCGGAGCATCGGCGCTGTTTACTCGACCGACGACGAGCTGGCCAAGCAGCTGGTGGACGCGGGGCAGTCGAGCGACGACAAGCTGTGGCGGATGCCGCTGATCGAGGAGTACGCCGCGGGGCTGCGGTCCTCGATCGCGGATCTGGCCAACATCGAGATCGGCACCACCTACGGCGGCGGGTCCATCACGGCGGCGCTGTTCCTGCGCGAGTTCGCGGGCAAGCGGCCGTGGGCGCACCTGGACATCGCGGGTGTGGGACGCAGCACGGTGGACGAGGGCATCCTGACCAAGGGCGCCACCGGATTCGGGGTGCGCCTGCTGCTCGAGTGGCTGGCCAGGCCGTGACGTCCGCTATTCGGCGATCTTGATCGCGGCGAGCAGCCCGTCGCCCAGCGGCATCAGCAGCGAGCGCAGCCGGTCGTCCGCCTGCACGAGCTTGCCCAGCTCACGCACCGACACGGTGTCGGGGTCGCGCTGGGCCGGGTCGGCCACCCGGTCGTGCCACAGCGCGTTGTCGAAGGCCACGATGCCGCCCACCCGGAGCAGGCGTACGGACTCGGCCAGATAGTCGGCGTACTCCTGCTTGGCGGCGTCGGCGAAGACCAGGTCGTAGCCGCCGTCGGAGAGGCGGGGCAGCACGTCGAGCGCGCGGCCCGCGATCAGCCGCACCCGCCCTCCCGAGAACCCGGCCTCCGCGAACGCCTGACGGGCCAGCCGCTGGTGCTCCGGCTCCACGTCGACGCTCGTCAGCGTGCCGTCGGGACGCATGCCGCGCAACAGCCACAGGCCGGACACGCCGCAGCCGGTGCCGACCTCGACGACCGACTTGGCGTTGACCGCGGTGGCCAGGAAGCAGAGCGCCGCCCCGCCTCCGGGAAGGATGGGTGGAGCACCCATCTCCAGGCCGCGCTGCCGCGCCGCGTGCAGGATCTCATCCTCATGATGGAACTGCTCCGCATAGGCCAGAGTGGCCTCTACCGGACTGGTCATCGGCCTCCTCCCCCCACTTTCGTGCGATTGGTCACCGATCGCAGCCTAGGGGAGACACGCCGGGACGGGAACTCAGGAGCGCCTCGAGGCGTTGCAGGTTTAAACGGGCTTTGCCGGTCCGGAAGGCAGCCAGTGCGCATGAAGGGACAAAACCAGGCACTATGGCGGTAGCGGTGGTCCCAGAGAGAGGAGTTCTGGTGGACGAAAGTGACCACCAGGCTGATACTCCGATGTCAAACGCGCCCGTGTCCGGCGCCGGACACAATGTGCCCGATTCCGGTACGAGTCTCAACGCGCCCCAGCCTGGCGCGAGTCCCCATCCACCCGAACCCGACTGGACCCCTCCGTCGTGGGACGAGGTGGTGCGGACTCACTCCGCGAGGGTGTATCGCCTGGCATACCGCCTGACGGGCAACGTCCACGACGCCGAGGATCTCACCCAAGAGGTCTTCGTCAGGGTCTTCAGGTCGTTGTCGAGTTACACCCCGGGCACGTTCGAAGGCTGGCTGCACCGGATCACCACCAACCTGTTCCTCGACATGGCGCGGCGCAAGCAGCGCATCAGGTTCGAGGGGCTCGCCGACGACGCCGCCGAGCGGCTTCGCGGCCGGGAGCCGTCACCGGCGCAGGCATTCGACGACGCACACCTCGAGCCGGACATTCAGGCCGCGCTCGACGCGCTCGCACCGGAGTTCCGGGCGGCGATCGTGCTGTGTGACATCGAGGGCCTGTCGTACGAGGAGATCGCGGCCACGCTCAGCGTCAAGCTGGGGACGGTCCGGAGCCGTATTCATCGTGGCCGGGCGCAGTTGCGGGAGGCGCTCGACCATCGGGCTCCCCGTAATTCCCAACTCCCCCCGACCGTTACCCGTGGGGAGGAAGTCTGATATGGCTCATCTTGGAGAACGTGTTTCCGCGCTCGTCGACGGCGAGCTCAACCATGCCGAACGCGAGCGTGCCCTCGCTCATCTGACCTTCTGCGCTGACTGCAGGCGTGAGGTGGAGTCGACGCGGGCGCTGAAATCGCGCCTGCGGTCGCTCGACGGCCCGGCAATGCCGGCCGATCTCACGATGTCGCTGCTGCGGATGTCGGAGCCGGGCGGGCCTCTGCCGCCCCGGGAGCGGCCTTTCCCTACCCGGACGTTCGGCGGCGTCCCGATCCCTGGCCCCCACAGCATCGCCCCTTTGGACAACCGCCCTCGACGGGGCGCCAATGGTGGCGCTTCTTCGGGGCCGGGCCGCGGGGCTAGGCGCCGCACGGCCTATGTGGCGGTCAGCGTGATGTCCGCGGCCGTCGCGCTCGGCACGTTCTTCGCCGTGTCCGCGCCTGAGCAGCAGGGTCCGCCCCCACCGGTCGAGCTGGTCAAGCGGGTGCAACAGCCGCCCACGGTGCCGCAGACGAGCCCGCCGTCCACCGCCACGCCCTGAAAGCCCGGCCCTGCTGGGATACTCGTGATGGCGTAGTCCATGGTGTGGTGGGCATACGATCTGGGATCGGGATTTGTCAGAGATTTTGCTGACAACTGCTTTACGACTCTCGTATGCCGATCACGCCATGATTGCGGTGTCCGAGCAAGGAGTGGTGAGAACTAGATGACCGACGAGACGCGCCCCACCGAAGGACGCACGCCGTCGGACAACCCTGAGCCACAGGGGAGGCCGGAGTTCCTGCCCGCAGGTGAGGGAGCGGAGCCTGGCCGGCGATCCGACGCGGCTCCTGGCAACCCGTGGGGTGATCCCTCGGGCAGTGGCGGCACCGCCTTTTTCGGCAACCCGTCGTCCCCCTCCTACGAGGACTCCGCGTTCGGCGCCCCCAACGGAGGCACCCGTGCCTACGAGAGCCCCTTCTCCGGCGGGCACGGTGGAGACGGCCCGTCCTTCCAGCCGCCGCCTGGAGGCGACAGTTCGCCCTTCCAGCGGCCCGTTGAGGGCTCGGCCTTCGACAGGCCGCCCGGCAGTGGCGGCTCAGCCTTCAGCGGTCCCGGTGGGGACGGTCCGGGTTTCAGCGGTCCCGGTGGCGACGGTCAGGGATTCGGGACCGGGATCGACGGTCCGGCCTTCGGCAATCCGGGAGGCGACGGTCTGGGTTTCGGCAATCCGAGAAGCGACGGTCCGGCCTTCGGCAACCCGGGAGGCGACGGTCAGGGATTCGGCAATCCGCGTCGTGAGGGACCGGGCTTCGGCAGTCCCGCGGGAGAGGGGCCGTACTTCGGCAACCCCGGGGGAGAGGGGCCGGCCTTCGGCACCGCCGAGTGGCCGTTCTTCGGCAACCAGGCGGGGCGCGCCGGCGGCCCACCGCCGCCGCCCAACGCGCTGGGAATGGGCCCCGCGTGGGCCCCGCCACCCCCCGGCTCGCCCGGCGGCGTCACCGGCGCGCCCGGCCGGCGTGGACCGGGCACCTCGGTGTTGGTCATGCTCGCGGTGGTCATCGCCCTGACGGCGTCCGTGGTCGGCAGTGCGGGCACCTACCTGCTCACCAGGCCGAGCAGCGGCACCGATCCCTCCTACAGCCTTCCCCAGGCGCCGACCGGCGCCACCAACCGGGCACCCGACTCGGTGGCCGGTGTGGCGTCCCGGGTGCTGCCCAGCGTGGTCTCCCTGGAGGTCGGCAACGGCGGCAACACCGAAGGCGCGACGGGGTCCGGCTTCCTCATCAAGGACGGGTACGTGGTGACCAACAACCACGTGGTCGCCCTGGCCGCCAAGGGCGGCGAGATCAAGATCATGTTCAACAACCGCAAGACCACGACCGCCCGCATCGTCGGCCGTGACCCGGGCTCCGACCTGGCCGTGGTCAAGCCTGAGGAGACGTTCGGCACCCCCGAGATCACGCTCGGCAACTCCGACCAGGTGGTCGTGGGCGACCCGGTGATCGCGATCGGCTCGCCGCTCGGCCTCACGGGCACGGTCACCACCGGCATCGTCAGCTCGCTCAACCGCCCGGTCATCGCGGGTGACGAGAGCGGCACCAGCAGCGAAGAGCCCGCCTACATCAGCGCCATCCAGACCGATGCCGCCATCAACCCCGGCAACTCGGGCGGTCCGCTGGTCAACGTCAGGGGCGAGGTCGTCGGCGTCAACTCCGCCATCGCCACCCTGAGCCGCTCCCTGAGCAACCAGAGCGGCAGCATCGGCCTCGGCTTCGCCATCCCGGTCAACCAGGCCCGCCGCGTGGCGCAGGAGCTGGTCACCACGGGCAAGGCCAAGCGTCCCAAGATCGGCATCGTGCTGGACCGGGAATACCGTGGCGAAGGCGTCCGCATCGCCTCCGGCAACCAGGGCGGCCGCCCGCCGGTCGACGCGGGCGGCCCCGCCCACCAGGCGGGCCTCAAGGCCGGCGACGTGATCATGGAAGTCGACGGCCTGCGCCTCCAGGACGGCAACGAGCTCATCGCGCTGATCCGCAGCAAGGCCCCGGGTGCCAAGATCACCATCAAGTACGAGCGCGACGACCAGGAGCACACGGCGACCCTGACGGTGAGCGCCGACGATGAGGAGCCCGTCCCCACCCCCTCCTGACGGCAACCTGACGAGAAGCTCAGGCCACCCTGGCGTGGGCAGCGAAAGCCCAGTCTGTCTTGGCGGTGGGGCGGCCTTGGCCGTCCTGGCGTGGGCAGCGAAAGCCCAGGCCGTCTTGGCGGTGAGGGGCGAAGCCTTGGCCGTCCTGGCGGTGGGCGGTGAAGCCCAGACCGTCTGGCGTGAGCGGTGCAGCTTGGGCCGTCCTGGGGCGGGGGCGACGGGGGCGCCTGGTTCTGGTGGTGGGGGCCGTGGGGTGGCCTTCCTGCCGTCCTGGCCGCCGCTCACGCCGCCTGCCCGCGGTGCGGGGCCGGGGGTGCCCGCTATGGGGTTGGGCGTCCTGATAGGGGTTGGAACGAGGTTCGCCCTAGTGCATGGTGAATTAGTACCTACGGTGGAGGTCGGCCCACCCCGGACAGCCCTTAGTCTGTGGGATAGGCCGAGGTCGTTTCCTCGGAGCGGCTGGACTGCTAGGAGTGCAGGGTGTTCGGACTTGGCTGGATGGAAATCGGCGCGCTGATCATCATCGCGCTGCTGGTCTTCGGTCCGGAAAAGCTGCCCCAGGCGGCTTCCCAGGCCGGCAAGACGCTGCGCAACCTGCGCCGGATGGCCAACAACGCGCGCGACGACCTGCGCGCGGGGCTGGGTCCTGAGTTCTCCAACTTCGACCCGTCCGACCTGAATCCGCGTAACTTCGTCCGCAAGCATCTCCTGGACGACATCGACGACGACTGGAACAACAAGCCGCAGCAGGAGCTGGAGCCCGTCCCCGCCTACGCGGGCGCTCCGGTGGACGAGCTCGGCGTCGGAGAGATCCCGCCGTACGACTCCGAAGCGACCTGACGAGGCCGGCACCGACGTCGTCGCGAACACGACGTCGCGAGAAGCGCCATCCGCGCAGCAGCCCGTACACGAAAAGGCCCTCCCGGATCATCCGGGAGGGCCTTTCGCGTGGGGCGTGACGGTCAGCCGCGGTTGGGGGCGAGGCCGAGCTGGAGGCCCTTGAGGCTGGAGGAGCGCTTGCTCAGGCCGGCGGCGATCTGGCGCAGCTCCGTGGCGGCGGGCGAGTCGGGGTCCGTCAGAACCAGGGGCTTGCCCTCGTCGCCGCCTTCGCGCAGGCGCAGGTCGATGGGGACCTGACCGAGAAGGGGGACCCGGGTGCCGAGAGTGCGGGTGAGCGCGTCGGCGACCGTCTGGCCGCCGCCCTCGCCGAAGACGGCGATGCGCTCGTCGCAGTGGGGGCAGGGGAGCCAGGCCATGTTCTCGATGACGCCGGCGATCTGCTGGTGCGTCTGGGCGGCGATGGAGCCGGCCCGCTCGGCCACCTCGGCGGCGGCCATCTGCGGAGTGGTGACCACCAGGATCTCGGCCGACGGCAGACGCTGGGCCACCGAGATGGCGATGTCGCCGGTGCCGGGCGGCAGGTCGAGCAGCAGGACGTCGAGGTCGCCCCAGTAGACGTCGGCGAGGAACTGGTGCAGCGCGCGGTCGAGCATCGGGCCGCGCCAGACCACCGCGCTGTTGCCCGGAGGCTTGAACATGCCGACCGAGATGACCTTGATGTCATGCGCCACCGGCGGCATGATCATGTCTTCGACCTTGGTGGGCCGCTCGGCGGCGCCGAGCATGCGCGGAATGCTGTGGCCGTAGATGTCGGCGTCGACGATGCCGACCTTGAGGCCGCTCGCGGCCATGGAGGCGGCCAGGTTGACGGTGACGGAGGACTTGCCGACGCCGCCCTTGCCGCTGGCCACCGCGAAGACGCGGGTCAGCGAGCCCGGCTGGGTGAAGGGGATCTCCTTCTCCGGGCCGCGGTCGCCGCGGAGAGTGGTCTGGAGGGTCTTGCGCTGCTCGGCACTCATGACGTCGAGCTCGATCTCGACGCCCGTGACACCTTCGAGCTTGGCCACCGCGGTGGTGACGTCACGACGGATGGTGTCCTTCATCGGACAACCGGACACCGTGAGGTAGACGCCGACGCTCACCTTGCCGTCTGCGGCGATGTCGATGCCCTTGACCATGCCGAGGTCGGTGATGGGGCGGCGGATCTCGGGGTCGATGACGGTGGCCAGGGCGGCCGTCACCTGTTCCTGGGTTGGTGCCATCGAAGTCTCGGCACACCTGTGGAAAAGGGGTGCCGTCCCTCCTTTGCCGGTATATGTGGGACAGGCGCTGCACGCCAGTTGAGGATGTCCCTCCATGTTATGAACCCGCGGGGTGGCCCAGTTAATCCAGCGCGGTGATCCGCGCTTTTTGAGTGTCCGTGCAACGTTCTAAGGTTACTGCGTGACTGTTCCGCACGACGAGGGCCTGACTCCCGAGGAGCTGACGGTCTGGCGGATGCTGCAGCGGGCGCAGGTGCGGATCACCCGCCAGCTGGAGACCGAGCTGCTCCTCGCCCACGACCTGCCGCTGGCCTCCTTCGACGTGCTCACGCACCTGGCCGGAGCGCCCGGGCGGCGGCTGCGGATGAACGACCTGGCGGGCCGGGTGCTGCTCTCCCGCAGCGGGCTGACCCGGCTGATCGACCGGCTGCAGCGTGAGGGGCTGGTGACGAGGGAGGCGTGCGCGGACGACGCCCGCGGCCTGTTCGCGGTCCTCACGAGGGCCGGCGAGGAGCGCCTGGCCGATGCGACCCCCACCTACCTGCGGGAGATCAAGGCGCGATTCATCGACCCGCTCGGCCCGTGCGAGATCACCCGGGTGCGCGGCATGCTGGCCAGGCTCGCCGAGCGCGATCTCACCGCTGCTCCCTGAGCTCCTCTCCCAGCCGCTGGAGCTCCGAGCGCAGATAGTCGCGGGTGGTCATCTCGTTCAGGGCCAGCCGGAGCCCGGCGATCTCGCGGGTCAGATACTCGAGGTCGGCCCGGTTGCGCTCGGCCGTCCGCCGGTCGTGCTCGTACTGCACCCGGTCCCTGTCGTCCTGCCTGTTCTGCGCGAGCAGGATGAGCGGCGCGGCGTAGGAGGCCTGCAGCGACAGCATGAGCGTGAGGAAGATGAACGGGTACGGGTCGAACCGGAGGCCGCCCGGGGCCAGCACGTTCCAGATGATCCAGACCGCCACGAAGACGGTCATGTAGACGAGGAAGCGGGCCGTGCCGAGGAAGCGGGCGATCCGCTCCGACAGCCGGCCGAACGCCTCCGGATCGTAGTGCGGACGCAACGAGCGGCGCAGGTCCCGGGGCTGGTCCAGGCGTTCGGTCGTCATGGTTGGCTCTTCTCGCGCCAGTCTTCGGGAAGTAGATGGTCGAGCACGTCGTCCACCGTCACGGCGCCGACGAACCTGTTGAGCTCGTCCACGACGGGTGCCGCCACGAGGTTGTAGTTCGCCAGGTAGAAGGCGACCTCCGGGAGCGTGAAGTCGGGCCTGATCGGGTCGATCGACGGGTCGATGACGCCGCCCAGCAGTGTGGACGGCGGGTCGCGCAGCAGCCGCTGGAAGTATGTGACGCCCAGGTAGGCCCCCGTGGGCGTCTCGTTGGGCGGTCTGGTGACGAAGACCTGGGCGGCGACGGCGGGCGTCAGGTCCTGCTGGCGGATGTGCGCGAGCGCCTCGGCCACCGTGCTGCTCGGCGGGAGGATCACCGGCTCGGTGGTCATCATGCCGCCCGCGGTGTCCGGGGGGTAGGTGAGCAGTCGCCGCACCGGGGCGGCCTCCTGCGGCTCCATGAGCGCGAGCAGCTGGGCCGCTTTCTCGTCGGGCAGCTCGTGCAACAGGTCGGCGGCGTCGTCGGGGCCCATCTCCTCCAGCACGTCGGCGGCCCGCTCGGGCTCCAGCATGCCGACGATGCCGACCTGGTCGCCGGGCGGCAACTCCTCCAGGATCTCGGCGAGCCGGTCGTCGTCGAGGGCACGGGCGATCTCGTTGCGCCTCTTGCCGGGCAGGTCGTGCAGGGCGCTGGCGATGTCGGCGGCGCGCATCGAGTCGAAGGAGGCTATGAGCCCGGCGGCTCCCTGGTCGTCCTGCAGGATGTCGAACCCCTCGACCTCGCTCCAGTCGACGATCAGGGGCTCGCGCCTGCGCCGGCCCTTGTAGACGGCGACCTTGGTGATCTCCCAGGTGGAGGGTCTGGTCTCGGCCATCGCCACGTCGTAGACGGTCATCACCTCGCCCTGGACCCGAACGGTCAGGTCCAGCATCTCGCCGATCACCAGCGTCTCGGTGGCGCGCTGCTGGAACCTGCGCATGTTGATCCGCCCGGTGAAGACCACGGCGCCGGCCTCGATGCCGCGCACGCGGGTAATGGGCAGGAAGACCCGGCGGCGTGGCTGTACCTCGACCACCATGCCGTGGACGCTCGGCGGCCGGCTGCCGCGCAGGCCGGTCACGACGTCGCGGATGCGGCCGATCTTGTCGCCCGCGGGGTCGAAGACCGGCGTGCCCGCCAGGCGGGCCACGAAGATCTGCACGTCAGTCAGGCTAACAGCGCGACGGCATTGCGCTGCGGACCCCGTACCTGTCAGTATCAAACATATTGAATGGTAATTACTTCTCAGGTGGTGTCGTATGCGATATACGGGATTGGCGATCGCTTTTCTGTCCTCTATGGGCTTCGCCTTCTCGGGCCCCATGGCCAAGTACCTCATCGCCGGCGGGCTCGCGCCGATGGAGGCGGTCTGGGTGCGGATGGCCGGCGCGGGGGTGCTGCTGATCGCCGTGCTGGCGGCGCTCAGGCCGGCCGCGCTGCGCATCCCTCGCTCCCGCTGGCCGTTCGTGGCGCTGTACGCCGCCATCGCCGTAGCGGGCGTGCAGTCGCTCTATTTCGTGGCGATCACGCGGCTGCCGGTGGGAATCGCGCTGCTGCTGGAGTTCATGGCGCCGGTGATGGTGGTGATCTGGGTCCGCTTCGTGCGCAAGGTCCGGCTGGCGAAGGCCGCCTTCGTCGGCGCGGTGACCGCCGTGGTGGGCCTGGCCATCGTGGTCGAGGCCTGGCAGGGGATCCGCCTGGACGCTTTGGGCCTGCTGCTCGGACTGCTCGCCGGGGCCTGCTGCGCGGGATATTTCCTGATGAGCGATAGCTTCGGGGACGACATCGACCCGCTCGGGCTGATCGCCTGGGGCATGACCGGCGCAGCCGTGGTGCTGGTGCCGTTCTCCCGCCCGTGGAACATCCCGTGGGACGCCTTCACCTCGACCGCCAGCCCCGGCGAGGGCGCGCTCACGCTGCCGGTGCTCGGGGCGTATCTGTGGATGGTGCTGGTCGCCACGGTCATCGCCTACATCCTGGGCGTGAACGCCGTGCGGCGCCTGTCGGCGGCGGTGGGCGCGACGGTCGCCTCGCTGGAGGTCATCGGCGGCGCCATCGTGGCCTGGGCGGTGGTGGGCGAGCAGCTGGGCGCCTTCCAGATCATCGGCGGCCTCATCGTGCTGTCGGGCGCCCTGCTCGCCCAGACGGCCACCGCGGCCCGTCAGCCCTCGCCGCCGGCTCCGGTGGATCCGGTGGATCCGGTGGAGCCCGTACGGGTGGTCTGAGGCGTCAGCCGCACGACCGTGGAGCTCTCGGCCCACCGTCGCGTCAGATGCTCGCTGTCGCGCGCGTTGAGCCGCTCCTTGGCCAGCGTCGCGACGGCGTCGGGCTCGGCGGACTGGTCGACCACCGTCACGGCGGCGTCGAAGGCCGCCAGCCTGGCGCCGTTGTCCTTGCTGCGCAGCGTGACCCTGACGGTGTCCAGGTCGCCGAGGCCGGGCAGGTCCTGCTCCTCCCCGCCCGTCACCAGATAGATGGCGCCGTCGTGCCAGGCATGCCAGGCCAGGCGGGGGCGGTCCAAGTCGAGCCAGCAGATGCCGGACTTCTTGGCGCCCTCCTGGATGGCCGCGATGTTGTCGCTCACGCCTCGACTGTAACCGCCCGCACCCCAGCCGCTAGCGTGTGCGCATGCGCTCACGTCGGTCCGTTCTCGCAGTGCCCGGTAGCAGCCCCCGCTTCCTCGAGAAGGCGCAGAGCCTGCCTGTGGACGAGGTGTTCCTCGATCTGGAGGACGCCGTGGCGCCCCTGGCCAAGGAGGAGGCGCGGCGCAACATCGTGGCCGCCCTGCGCGAGGGCGACTGGACGGGCAAGACGCGGGTGGTCCGGGTCAACGACCTCACGACGCGGTGGACGTACCGCGACGTGATCGAGATCGTCGAGGGCGCCGGAGACAGGCTCGACTGCCTGATGCTGCCCAAGGTGCAGAACCCGACCGAGGTCGTCTGGCTCGACACGCTGCTCACCCAGATCGAGAAGACGATGGGCTTCGAGGTCGGCCGGATCGGCATCGAGGCGCAGATCGAGAACGCGCGCGGCCTGGTGAACGTGGACGCCATCGCCGGGTCGTCCGAGCGGCTGGAGACGCTGGTGTTCGGGCCGGCCGACTTCATGGCCTCGATCAACATGCGCACGCTCGTGGTGGGCGAGCAGCCGCCCGGATACGAGGAGGGCGACGCCTACCACTACATCCTGATGCGGCTGCTCATGGCCGCCAGGATGCACGACCTGCAGGTCATCGACGGTCCTTACCTGCAGATCAAGGACGTCGAGGGCTACCGGCGGGTGGCCCGGCGGGCCGCCGCGCTCGGCTTCGACGGCAAGTGGGTGCTTCACCCGCTGCAGATCGACGCGGCCAACGAGGTGTTCTCGCCGTCGCAGGAGGACTATGACCACGCCGAGCTCATCCTCGAGGCGTACGAGCACTACACCACGGTCGAGAAGCGCGGCGCGGTCATGCTGGGGGACGAGATGATCGACGAGGCCTCGCGCAAGATGGCGCTCGTCGTGGCGGCCAAGGGCCGGGCCGCCGGGCTGAACCGCCTCAAGCGGTTCAGCCCGGAGGATTAGACCTTGAAGCCGATGGTGGTGAAGAACCAGAAGGACGAGGTCAGCCAGAGCCCGACCAGCGCGGTGAACGCCAGCCCGCCCAGCACCGGGAACGTCCAGCCCGGCGTGTTCTCCTTGCGCAGTGACAGCATCTTCGCCGTGAACACCCCGTAGAAGAAGCAGCCGAGCAGCGAGTGGATCATCACCCGCGGCACGTCGTACTGCAGGCCCAGGGCGTACAGGCAGTGGAAGGCGACCGGGATGGTGAGCAGGAAGGCCAGCCTCCCGGACCAGCGGTGCACGCCGGCCGGGATGTCGACGCCGAGCTTGCCCCACATGGACAGGGCCGTGACGACCTGGACCACGGCCAGCACGGTCGCGCCCGTCGTCAGCCACACCTTCATCGGCAGCGCGGCGGAGAAGCCCGCGATGCCGACCGCGAACCCGGTCGGGGGGTGCACGCGGCCGTAGACGCCGAGCGCGAGCATGATCAGGCCGCCGACGAGCAGCGGCACCAGCAGCGAGGCGGTCCCGCGTGCCGAAGGTCGCTGGTGGATGGCGGTCATTGCATCTCCTCGATGAAACCGTCGACGTCCTCGGGGGTGACGGTCGTGCCGTCCACGGTGACCGGGCTGGTCGGCTGGTCGCCGTTCAGCTCGGGGGTCGGCACCTGCTTGTCGTTCAGGAAGGCGGTGCCGACCTGCGTGAAACCGCCCTGCGGCCGCTTCAGCACGATCCAGCCGGCGCGTACCCTGGCGCCTCTGACGATCGCGCTGGCCCGGTACAGGCCCGACGGCTTCACCGCGGTGGGGGCGACGAAGCTCCACTTCTTGCCGCCGACCGCGACCTGGCCCTCGGCCTTGCCGCCGCCGAGCTCGGCCGTGACCTTGGCGCCGCCGAAGCCTTCGAGCTCGAGGTCGGCGCTGCTCGCGTCGCCCTTGAACCAGGCCTCGGTCTTGCCGTCGCAGAAGTAGCCGACGGCCTTGCCATCGCGCAGGGAGATGGCGATGAGGCCGCCGTTGCCCTTGACGCGCCCCGCGTAGTCGGCCTTCCTCGGCGCGGCCGGAGTCGACTCCTCGAATGTGGGTGTTTCGGAAGGGTTCGGGTCGGCGGCCGTATTGGTGGCCTCAGGTGTCTCTTCGGGTGCCTCGTTCGGTGTTTCGTTCGCGGTCTCGTTCGCGGTGGCGACGGTGTTGTCCGCCGCTGGTGTCGCGGTGATGCTGGCGACACCCAGCCCCACGGCGAGCACGGCGCCCGCCGTCAGGGTGACGATAGGTCCCAGCCTTGACATGGACTTCTCCCAGGGTCGAAATGCTTACCCCCCGAGCATCCGCCGAAATAGCCGGACCGTCTGTGAACTATTGCGCACCAGGCGGACAGAATATACAGATGCAGGATAATCCCGGGCCCCATCTTCCGTACGGTTCGCAACCGCCCAGCAGGCCCGCCTACCCGTACGCGCCGGCGCCGCCACCTGGGCAGTCCTGGTTTCTTCCGGTGCCCGAAGGGGCTCGTTACGATCACCTGGCCAGAACTCCGGCGAGCGACCTGTGGCGCCAGGTCGTCGGCACCATCCTGGTCGCCGTGGGCTTCTTCTCGGTCGGCGCGGTGGTGCTGCTCGGGGGCTCCGTCGTCGGGCTGATCCTGGAGATCCCACCGCCCGTCAACCCGGCCCAGATCTCCGGCGATCCGGTGTTCGGGATGATCCTGTTGCTGTTGTCGCTGGCGGCCGTGACCCCGGTGGTGTTCGGCACGGTGGCGCTCGTGCAGCGCCGCCCACCGGGGACGCTGTCCTCGGTTGCCGGACGGCTGCGCTGGCCGTGGCTGCTGCGCTGTACGGGTGTGGCGGTCCTGTCGCTGGTCCTGGGGCAGTGCGCGCAGTTCGCCGCGCTGGCGGCGACGGGCGAGACGGTCGAGGGCATGCTCGGCTGGGTCGGCTGGGCCCGGTTCCTGCCGGCGCTCATAGTGATCGTGCTGCTGGTGCCGTTCCAGGCCGCCGCGGAGGAGTACATCTTCCGCGGCTGGTTTCTGCAGGCGTTCGGGGCCCGGTTGCGCAATCCCTGGTGGAGCATCCTGATCAGCTCCGCGCTGTTCGCCTCGCTGCACGGATACTCGTGGGCGGGGCTGGTCGACGTGTTCGCCTTCGGGGTGGTCATGGGGTTCCTGGCGGTGCGTACCGGGGGATTGGAGGCTCCGATCGCGCTGCACGTCGTGAACAACATGGTGGCTTTCGGGTTGAGTGCGGCCGCGGGGCAGCTCGAGGACGCCCTGCAGCAGGACAAGGTGCCGGTGCCGTGGCAGTCGCTGCTGGGAACGGTGGTGCAGCTCGGGGTGTTCAGCATCGGAGTGCTCTATCTCGCTAAAAAGCGGTCAGTCAGCACTATTTCCGGATAAATGTCCGAGGGGTACCGGGAATCTCGCTAGAGAGGTCTCGCCATTCCGGCTCCGGCATGCTGGTCTGGATGTTGTCGGCTGCGCGAGTTCCGGAGGTGATCATCGCGGGTGGCCGGGGTAGAAGTAGTCGCGTGCGATAGTTCCTGGAGTAAGGACATAAATGCCGAAATATGCGCACAAACGTGGAAGACGCCCCTTGGAACGGTCCGCGACCACGACCGCTCCGCCCCGTTGACCAGGCCCGATTCGGCAGGTTCCACCAGCTCGCCGAGTGCTGACTAGGAGGTACGCGCGTGGCCTCCGGCGCCAGTGACCCGCCACGGCGACCGCCGGGTGACGACGATCCGCGTGCTGACGACGCGCACGACCCGGATCCTCGTACGGCTGACACGCACCCCCAGGGGTCTCGTGCCGACGACACGCGCACTCCGGGTCCGCGCTCCTCCGACGAGCCCCGGATCCGGCATTCCCCGCCTGGCCCCTCGGATGACAGGGCCCGCGGTGTGCCGCTGACCTCCCCCTGGGGCATGCCGCCGTTCGCCGCCCCCACTCCGGACGACTCCCAGGAGCCCGCCAAGGGCCGCAACCCGTACAGCTCTCCGACGGCCGATCCCGAGACCGAGCCCCGCCGCCGCCCCCGCCGCACGGTCGACCGCCCCGACAAGCTCGTGGCCAGCGGCCCACCCCGCCCCGTCCCGGCCCCTGACACGGAGTCCCCACCCAGTACGGTGCCCCGTCCCTACGTGGGTTACGGGGATGGCGGGGAGCGTGAGACCGAGACGGGGCGCGGGACCGGCACCGGTGCCCGTTCCGGAGCCGGCTCGTGGTTCGATGCCGCCTCGCGACCTTCCGAGGCGCCGGCGGACCGTGCGAAGGAGGGCGACCCCCGCCGGCGGACGGAAGCACCGGGGCAGGCCTCGGCCCAGCGGGACCGGCCGCCGTCAGAGGAACAGGCGGCGCCGGAAGGACGGGCGGCGGCGCGCCCCGAGCCGGAAACCCGGCCCCAGCGCGGCGCCAGAACGGCCCCCTACCGCATGACCCACCGCCCACCCCCGCCCGGCGCCACCCCGGCTGCGGCGGAGGGCGCCGGGCATGAGGAACCCGCCCGGCGCGACGACGACGCGACCCGGCCCGGCGAGGTCGTCCCTGGATCCGCCGCGGCGGTGGGAGGCGTCGCCCGCAAGGGTGGCGAGGAGTCCACGGACTGGCGTGACGACACGAGGCACGACACGGCGAAGGGCGGTCAGGCCGCCACGGACACCGGTGCGGATTCCGTACGGCATGACGCGGGCGACGACGCGGAGGACGTACGGGATGACCGAGGCCGCGATGTGCGGCGGGGTGAAGGCGACGGGGAGGAGTTGGTGCGGCGGGTGGGGCGGCCGCCCGGAGGCCGGCCCACGAGGCCGGACCTGCTCGTCGCGTCCGGGCCGGCCGGCGGCAGGCACCAGCGGGGTCCCGCGCCCGCCGCGGTCCGCCGGTCGAGTCCGATGCGGCGCAGGCGCAGCGCGGCCGTTCCCATCGCCGTGGCGCTGGCGCTGGCCGTGCTGGTGGCGGGCGGCGTGCTCGTGTGGCAGTGGCGCGACACCGGAGATCCTGGGCTGAGGCTGGCCACGGGCACCGGCCGGTCGGGGGACGAGCTGTTCACCGTCCCCGCCTCCACGGGCCAGGGCTCCAACCAGAAGCTCAACGACATGGCCTCGGCGGGCGGCGCGGTGGTGGCCGTGGGCAGTGACACGACGAGCCCGACGCCGCGCCCGTTGTTCCTGTTCTCGCCGGACGGCAAGAAGTGGCAGCTCGGCAAGGTCACCGGCTCGACCACGCCCACGGTGCAGCGGGTCGTCGGGGGCGCGGGCCGCTGGCTGGCCAGCGGCGGTGACGGGCTGAACGAGCGCGGCCTGTGGACGAGCACCGACGGGCTGACGTGGCAGGCCGTGGAGCCGAGCGGCCTGGCCGCCTTCAGGAACGGCGATCTGGTCCACGACATCGCCAGGACGGCTTCGGGGTTCGTCGCGGTCGGCAGGACGGCCCTGCAGGACGGCGGTTCCGGCGCGGCCGCCTGGCATTCGGCCGACGGGCGCGCCTGGGAACGGGTGGACACGCGCGGCCTGGACGTCGGCGAGCTCAAGGCGGTGGTGGCCAAGGGGGACACCGTGGTGGCGCTGGCCCAGCCGGCGCAGGGCGAGGGGGCGCGGGTCATCCGTTCGGCCGACGGCGGGCGGGCCTGGGAGGCGACCGGCTTCCAGCTCCCCGAGGCGCTGCCGCGGATCGGGACGCTGGCCGTGACGCCGAAGAGGTTCGTGCTGGTGCCGACGAGGCAGCGCACGATCACCGGCGAGGTGCGCGTCTACTGCTCGCCGACCGGCGCCGCGTGGTCGCAGTGCGGCACGATCGGCGGGCTGAGCGAGGCGAGCCCGGGGGTGGAGTCGCTGATCTCGCACGCGTCGGGGGTGGCCGCCGTCAGCCTGGCGAGCCTGGGCGGCTACTCGGTGCTGAACAGCGCCGACGGCCGCGCCTGGACCGAGCGGGCGGAGTTCGGCGACCTGGCGGGGGCGACGCTGCGCGGGTTCACGATCTCGCCGGGCGGCACCCTGTTCGCGGGCGGTGACCAGGCGGCGGCGGACGTGGACAACCAGCTCGTCCTGATGGCCGCGCCTCCGCGCGGCAAGCCGTCGCGGGTGCGGCTGGCGCAGGTGGACGGGCTGTCGAGGGTCGCCCGCGAGACCAGCAGGCTGGCCGGCCACGAGGGCAGGTACGTCGCGGTCGGCTCGGCGTCGGGTGACGCGGGCATCTGGACCAGTCTCAACTGGCAGGACTGGACCTCCATCAGCCTCGGCGGCCCGGGCCTGCAGCAGCTCCATGACGTCGCGTTCGGCCGTCGCGGCTGGCTCGCGGCCGGTGGCACGCAGTCGGCCCTGCAGGTCACCGAGCCGCTCCTGGTCACCTCCCAGGACGGGCGCGAGTGGAAGAAGGTCGCGATCTCCGGTGACCTGGCGCGTCCGGGCGACCACCCCCACCTGGACACACGGGTGCTCGCCGCCGGGCCGAAAGGCTACGTGCTGGCGGGCGAGGGCCGAGGCCCGTCCGGTACGGTGTCCGCCGCCATCTGGTTCACCCCTGACCTGCGCCGGTTCACGCGGTCGAAGAGGCTCCCGCAGGGCGGCTCCGACGTGCGCGTGCACGATCTGGCCGCGACTCCGGCCGGCTACGTGGCGGTCGGCGGGGCGGGGGCCGGCTCCGACGAGAGCGGCGTGGTGTGGGTCTCGGAGGACGGCGTCAACTGGAAGGCGCGCAAGCGGGTGGCCCCACCGGACTCGACCTCGGCGGGGCTGCGCCAGGTGGCCACTTACCAGGACAGGCTCGTGGCCATCGGCACCGCGCAGACGTCGTCCGGCGCCCGCCGCGCCTTCTCCGCGATCTCCGAGGACGACGGCGCCACGTGGAAGACCAGCTGGCTCCCGGCGGAACAGGCGGCGGCGGTCTACGACCTGGCGGCGGCCGAGCACGGTCTCGTCGCGGTCGGCTGGCACGGCAGGCCCGGCGAGGGGGACAGCGCGGCGTGGGTCTCGCAGGACGGCGAGACGTGGAGTCGCCTGGACCTGACGAAGGACCGCCTGGCAGGCCAGGGGAGCCAGTGGCTGACGGCCGTCACGGTGGCGGGCGAGGAGGTGGTGGCGCTGGGCCGCTCCACGACCTACAGCGACGACCACCTGATCCTGTGGACGTCCACCCTCACCTCGAACCGGTGAAGCCTGAAAGTTATTGACACGTCCATTGCTGCCGGTGAAGCTTGTCGTCAATTCTGGCGGGAGGTCCCACATGACGGCTACGGCACGCGACGACCAGGGCGTCGATCCCGCGCGCTCGCGGCGCGCCCTGGTGGCGGGCTCGGTAGGCAACTTCATCGAATGGTACGAGTTCGGCGTCTACGGCTACTTCGCCACCATCATCGCCGCCAACTTCTTCACCCCCGCCGGCGCGAGCGACCTCGAGGCGCTCGTCAGAACGTACGCCTCCTTCGCCCTGGCGTTCTTCTTCCGCCCGCTGGGCGCCGCCGTCTTCGGCAGGCTCGGCGACCGGATCGGGCGGCGGCCCCTGCTGATCGTGGTCGTGCTGCTGATGTCCGGCGCCACGGCGCTGATCGGGCTGCTGCCCACCTACTCCGCGATCGGCGCCGCCGCACCGTGGCTGCTCACGCTGGTCCGCATCCTGCAGGGGTTGTCGGCGGGCGGCGAGTTCGGCGGCGCCGTGTCGCTGATGACCGAGTTCGCGCCCAGAGGCAGGCGCGGGCTCTACGGCGCGTGGCAGTCGTTCACCGTGGCGCTCGGGCTGCTCGGCGGCGCGGGAGCGGCGGCGCTGCTGGCCACCGTGCTGTCGGAACCCGATCTGAAGCAGTGGGGCTGGCGGGTGCCGTTCCTGCTGGCGCTGCCGCTCGGCGCTCTGGCCCTGTGGCTGCGGCTGCGGCTGGAGGAGACCCCCTCCTTCCAGCGGGCCCACGCGGGCCAGGCGCACGCCAAACCCGGCGCGGGCGAGGTGGCCAGGGCGATCCTGCTCGGCATCGGGCGGCTCATGGGCTGGTCCGCCGCCGGCTACACGTTCCTGGTCGTGATGCCGTCCTACCTCCAGACCACCCTGAACGCGACCTTCCAGCAGGCGCTGGTCGCCACGGTGGTGGCCAACCTCGGATTCGCGCTGGCGATCATCCCGGCAGGCGTACTGAGCGACCGGATCGGCAGGCGGCCGGTCATGGTGGCGGGCGCGGCCCTGGTGGTCGTCCTCGCCTTCCCGCTGATGAACGTGCTGCAGGATCCCGGTGCGTCCGGCCTGGTCAAGGGGCTGGCGGTGCTGGTGGCCGGGGCCGCGGTGGGGCTGATGGCGGGACCAGGCCCGGCGATGCTGTCGGAGATGTTCCCGACCACGGTCCGCTACACCGGACTGGGGCTGGCGTACTCGCTGTCCAACGCGGTCTTCTCCGGATCGGCGGGACTGATCATCACCGAGCTGATCAAGACGACGGGCGACGTGGACATCCCGGCCTACTACGTGATGGCGGCCTGCGTCGTCAGCGTCGCCGCCCTGCTCACCCTGCGCGGCGACGACCACCGCCGGGACCTGCGCGCCTGACCGTCATCCGGGCAGGACACGCCACCGCGTCAACGTCTCCAGCAGGCCGTCCGTGAGCGGGAGCCGTACCAGCTCCTCGTGGGCGCACCAGCGAGCGTCGGCGGCGTCGTCGCCGGCGGCGAGCGAGCCGCCGGTCACGGTGGCGAGATAGTCGCGGATGACGTACGTGTCACCGCCCAGGCCGGGCCGGTCCACGGTGCCCGCGAGCTCGCCCACCGATACCCGCAGGCCGGTCTCCTCCATCACCTCGCGCGTCAGGGCCGCGGCGTCCGTCTCGCCCGGCTCCACCCGCCCGCCGGGCAGGGACCACAGGCCCGCGCCAGGCGGGCGGCCGCGGCGGATGACGAGCAGCCGCCGGGAGGCGTCGAAGACGATCGCGCCGACACAATTTACGCGCACCTGACCAACATTACGGCGGGACAACAGGAAGCGGTCTTGACGGGGCGGCGCCTGAAGAAGCACCGTGGGTAGCTGTGAGAGCGGCTCCAACCTGCCCGCGGTGTTTTGGCCCGCTTCACGGGCCGAGTGCGGTGTCGAGTGCATGGCGTTGCGACGCGCACGGTGACGTCCTGCCCTATCAACCTCCCTGGCCGCCGTCCCAGACGGCGGTGGAGGAGATGCGCAAGAACTCTCTGGTGCCCGTGTGGCTGCCTTGGCCGCTGCCCGCCGGCTGGCTGGTGACGGGCTTCGGGGAGGTGGGCGAGGAGCGCCGGGGCGTCAGGGCCAGCGTGGTCGCGCTGACCGGGCCCTCACTCTCGCAGGGGCCCGCCGACCTGCTGGTCGTCGCCGAGGAGCCGGGCGTGGGACTCGGAGCCGCGTTCGCCGGGCTGGACGGGCCCGATCCCGGCGAGGGGTTCGACACCGGGCCGCCCAACGCCAAGATCGAGGTGCTCGGCCACCCGACCCCGCTGTGGTGCGTCGGCGCGGCGGCCGACCGGGCCGTCTACGCGGGCGAGGCGATGGGCAACTGGCTGTGGACGATCGCCTGGCCGTCGGATGCCGGATGCCTCATCGGGCTGGGCGAGCTGACCCTGCTCGATCTGCGCGACCACGACCTCGACGTGCCCTTCGGGGCGTTCTCGCCGAGGCTGGAAGATTGAGGCTCGCCGGACAACTCACCATCAACGCGATACGTGTACCGACCCGGACGGGCTAGAGTTCGGAGGCGTGACAGCGCGTATCGAGCGAGTGGTGACCGAGGGCGTCGTCGACATCGACGACGTCGAATACAAGGTCGAGAACAACACCTGGATCATCGGCGACGACGACGAGGTGATCGTCATCGACCCGGCGCGTGACGCCGACAAGATCCTGGAGCAGGTCGGCGAGCGCGAGGTGCTCGCCGTGATCTGCACACACGGCCTGCCCGACCACGTCGGCGCGGCCATCGAGGTGGCCAGCAGGGACGAGGCGGTCATCGCACTCCACCCCAAGGACAAGCCGCTCTGGCGGGAGACCTGGTCGGAGACCTGGCCCGACATCGACATGGAGGACGACGGCATCTTCGGTGTCGCCGACGTCCAGCTCGACGTCATGGAGACGCCCGGCGTCTCGCCCGGCGGGGTCTCGCTCTACTGCGAGGGGCTCGCGGCCGTCTTCTCCGGCAAGACGCTGCAGGCCGACGGGCCGGGCAAGCTCGGCGGCGAATACCCTCGCCTGGCCGACCAGCTCACCGCGATCGGCGGGCGGCTGTTCACGCTGCCCGCCGAGACCCGGGTGCTCGCGGTGCACGGTGACGAGGTGACGATCGGCGACCTGGAGCCGCACTTCGACGACTGGATCTCCGGCTCGCTGACCCGTTCTCCGTCCGAGGCCGCCCCCGCCGCTGAGGGCCCGCTCTCCGACGGCACGAAGATCTCCGGCATCAAGCTCGGCCCGGGCGACGAATAGGGTGTACGACCAGCTCCCGCTGGAAGGGATGCCGCGGCGGCTCTACTCGTGCACGCCGTCGCGGTTGAACGCCTGGCTCGACTGCCGGCGCCGCTACCGGTTCACCTACCTCGACCGGCCCCAGCCCTCCAAGGGACCGGCCTGGGCGCACAACAGCGTCGGGGCGAGCGTGCACAACGCGCTGGCGGCCTGGTGGCGAGAGCCGTACGAGCGGCGCACGCCGCTGACGGCTGCCATCCTGCTCACCAACGGGTGGATCGCCGAGGGGTTCAGGGACACCGCCCAGTCGGCTGAGTGGCTCGGCCGTGCCCGCGACCTCGTGTCCGGATATGTCGCCACTTTAGATCCGTCGGATGACCCCGTCGGCGTGGAGCGGACCGTGGCCACCCGCACCGGCGTCATCGCGGTGTCCGGCCGCATCGACCGGCTCGACCGGCGCGGCGACGAGCTGGTGGTCGTCGACTACAAGACCGGGCGGCGGCCGCTCACCCAGGACGACGCGCGCTCCTCGCTCGCGCTGGCGATCTACGCGGTCGCGGCGTCCAGGATGATGCGGACCCCCGCCCGCGCGGTCGAGCTGCACCACCTGCCGACCGGCGAGATCGTCGAGTGGCGGCACACGGAGGAGTCGCTCGGGCGCCACCTGCGGCGGGCCGAGGAGATCGCCCTGGAGGCCTCGGCGGCCGACGAACGCTACCGCGAGGTCATGGGCGCTCCGGCCGCCAAGAGCAGACGGCCCTCAGGAGCCGCTGGAGGGCGCGCCGGCACGCCGAGCGGCACCGACCCCGCGACGGCGGTCAAGGGCCCGAGAGAGGCTTCTGGGGCGCGCGCGGACAGGCCCTCCGTGGGGCCGGCCCCCGTCACCGACGAGCTCGACGCCCTCCTGGCCCCCAATCCCGGCCCGATCTGCGGCTGGTGCGACTTCCGCCGCCACTGCCCCGAGGGCCTGGCCGCCGCTCCCGAGCATCGCCCCTGGGACGCCCTCGCCGAGTAGAGGTCAGGTCGCGGGCGCCTTCGGCCAGCGGCGGGGGTCGGTCAGTCCCTTGAGCCCCCTGCTGACGTCATAGCCGGCCGCACCCAGCCGCGACCGCGAATCGCTCAGCATCTGCCTGGTCGACGGCATGAACGCGCGGTCGTGCAGGTGCTCGGGCAGCGAGTTCAGGGCGAACCTGAACGCCTGCAGCCCGGCCGTGACCGCGCCCCGCGGCACCTCCGGCAGGACGCCGTACATCCGCCGGGCCCACCGCGGCAGCGTGTAGTAGCACAGCGCGCCGAACGGGAAGTAGCCCGGCCGGGCGGGCGACAGCAGCCGCAGCTCCCGGGGCAGCCGGGGCCAGAGCAGGAACCGCACGGTGGACGCGGCCTCCTCGGTGACGCGCAGGCTGGGCCGCACCCGCTCGAAGTAGGCGTCCAGCTCGGCACGCGAGCCCGGCACGTCGTCGAGGTGCAGGCCGACGTAGGCGGCGCTGGCGCGCTGCTCGGCGAGGTAGCGGTCGGCCTGGCGCCCGGTGAGGCCGAGGCCGCCGCGCCTGGCCACCTCCAGATAGGACGAGACCTCGGCGCAGTGCACCCAGAGCAGCAGCTCGGGATCGTCCACGCGATGGGTCCTGCCGGTGGCGGGATCGGTGATGCGCAGGCCGCGGTGGAGGGCGCGCACCCGCCTGCCGATCTCGGCGGCCTCCTCCGGGGTGCCGAACGTGACCCGGCCGACGAAGTCGGCGGTGCGGCGCAGGCGGCCGAACGGGTCCGCCTGGAAGTTGGAGTTCTGCCACACGCCGAGCATCGCGAGCGGATGCAGCGCCTGCAGCATCAGGCCGCGGACGCCGCCCACCCACATGGAGCGGTCGAGGTGCACCTGCCAGGTCGCGCTCTGCGGTGGCTGGACGACGATGTCCGCCACGGTGGAGGTGTGATCACATGGCATGGGACCTGGTGTCCAGGTAGTGGCTCTCGGCGGTGTTCCAGAACCTGACGAGCGCCGTGGCGGTCGTCTCCGGCGCCTCCACGGCGGGGGAGTGCACGGCGCCCGGGACGACCACGCACTCCGCGTTCAGGCTGCGGGCCATCTCCGACTGCGTCTCGGCCGGCCAGCCGTCGTCGTGCTCGCCGTACAGCACCAGGGTGGGCACCTCGATCTGGCGCAGCTCGTCGGTGCGGTCGCGCATGGTGAGCACCTGCTCGGCCATGTACCGCAGGCCCGTGGGCGAGTTGGACAGCAGGCGCCTGCGCAGGAACGCGATGATCTCGTCGGGCACCCCGTTGGCCAGCGCCTCCGGCTCGAACCCGGCGTGCCACACGTGCTCCAGCCCCAGCTCGGGGATCTCCCGGGCCATCTTGCTGCCATGGTGGGCGCGCTTGCCCATGATCGCCGCCGGGCCGGAGCTCATCAGCGTGAACGAGGCGAACTTGGTGCGCCCGTCGATGACGGCCTCGCGCGTGACCAGCCCGCCGAAGGAGTGGCCCACCAGGTGCACCGGCTCGCCGTCGCCGAGCTGCTGGGACAGGAGGTCGATGTCGGCTCCGAGCGCCGCGCAGGTGTAGGCCGCAGGGTCCTCGGGGCCCGGCGTCTCATACTGGCCGCGCAGGTCGACGGCCAGCACGCGGCGGCCCGACTGGGCCAGGGTCTGCAGGACCGCGATGAAGTCTTCCTTGCTCCCGGTCAGGCCGGGCACCAGCAGCGCGGGCCAGCGCTCCACCACGCCGCTGACCGGCAACGCCTCCAGGGCCGCGAACATGCCCTGCGGCGTCTCGAGCTTTCTTGGTGCAACGCCAGGAGGCAGGTGCAGGAATCGCGGCGTACTCACGTGGGGCAACAATACCCAGAGGTCAGCACGTCAACACCGGCGTACGCATTACGCTGGTGCGAGTTTTGGGGAGTTGTGAGGTATGCGGGAGCTGCAGATCCGTCTCGCGAACGCGTGGGACGACGTCGAAGAGGTGTTCGGCCCGCAGGGGGGCCAGTCGGGCTGCTGGTGCATGTGGTTCCGGATGCCGGGCGCGGAGTTCAGGACGCTCGAAGCCGGCGAGCGCCGCGCACGGCTGCGCGCGCTCGTGGAGTCCGCACGCCCGCCGGGGCTGCTCGCCTATCTGGACGGGACGCCCGTGGGCTGGTGCGCGGTCGCGCCGCGCGAGGAGCAGGCGCGCATCGGCCGCTCGCCCAGTACCAGGCCCGCCGACCCCGATGAGACCGGCGTGTGGTCCGTGACCTGCTTCTACGTGACCCGCCAGGGGCGTGGCCAGGGCATCGCGGCGGCCCTGCTCCAGCGGGCCGTCGCCTTCGCCGCGGCCGAGGGGGCGGTGGCGGTGGAGGGCTACCCGACGGACTCCGACCGCAGGCTGGCGGCGGCCGAGCGGTACCACGGGTGGCGCTCGCTGTTCGAGCAGGCGGGATTCGAGGAGATCGCCCGCCGCACGCCGACCCGGCCCGTCATGCGCCTGTCCCTCGCCTGACGCCGTCGCGGGCCGTACGGCTGGAAGGGCCCCGTACACGCGAAAGGCGCGCACCGCGGTGTGCGGTGCGCGCCCTTCGTCTGCGGTGCCTAGCCCGCGCGGCGGCGGTTGCCGCCACCGCCACCGCTACCGCCACGCGGCTGGCGGCGCTGCTGCTTGCGCTCGGTGGCGGCGGACGGGGCGATGTCGTCGTCGTCCGTAGCCAGGTCCGGCGACTGGAAGATCACCGAGAACGGGCTGGCGGGGATGATGCGCTCCGGCTCCTTGCGGGCCGGGGGCGGCGGGGTGGAGAAGTCGGGAGCCTGCACGCTGGCCTGCTCGGTCGCTGTTTCGGTCACCGGGGTGGCCTCCATGATGGGCTCGGGTACGTTCGCCGGGCGGGTCACCGGAGAGAGGTCCGCGACCGGCGCCTGCTCGGAGACCGCTACGGCCTCCACGATGCCGGCCCCGACGTCGGCCCCGTTGTCAGCCTTGACGTCAGCCTTGACGTCGGCCTTCGTGTCGGCCTTCGTGTCGGCCTTCGTGTCGGCCTTCGCCGGGCGGCGGGTGCGGCGGCGCGGCTCGGCGGCCACCGTCTCCACCTCGTCCGTGGAGATGATCGCGGGCGTCTCCTCAAGATCACGGGAGCGATCGTTCACGAGCTCGACCTCCGGCGTCTCGACGGCAGTGCCCTCTTCGGCGAGCTTGCCACCGCGGGTGCGGCGGCGCTGGCGCGGCGCGCGAGCGGGACGCTCGCGCTCCTCGCGCTCGTCACGACGGCCTCCTCCGCGCGGTCCCCCGCGCAGGCGGGGCCGGCCCGTCTCGCCGAGGTCCTCGACGTGCTCCGCCGACAGGCCCGCCCGCGAGCGGTTGGCGCGCGGGAGCACACCCTTGGTGCCTTCGGGGATGCTGAGCTCGGTGTAGACGTGCGGCGAGGTGGAGTAGGTCTCCACGGGGTCGGGGAAGTCGAGGCCGAGCATCTGGTTGATCATCTTCCAGCGCGTCAGCTCCTCCCACTCCACGAAGGTGACCGCGATGCCGGTGCGCCCGGCCCGGCCGGTGCGGCCGATGCGGTGCACGTAGGCCTTGTCATCGGCCGGGCAGTCGTAGTTGACCACGTGGGTGACGTCGTCGACGTCGATGCCCCGGGCCGCCACATCGGTGGCGACCAGGACGTCGATCTTGCCGTGCCGGAACGCGCGCAGAGCCTGCTCGCGCTGGCCCTGGCCGAGGTCGCCGTGGACGGCCGCGACCGCGAACCCGCGCGTGTCGAGCTGCTCGGCGACCATGTCGCAGGCTCGCTTGGTCTCGCAGAAGACCATGGTGAGCCCGCGGCCCTCGGCCTGGAGCAGCCGGGCGACGATCTCGATCTTGTCCATCCGGTGGGCCCGCCACACGATCTGGCGGGTCTTCGGAGGGGTGTCGCCGTCGCCGTCTTCGAGCTCGGCTCGCACGTGCGTGGGACGGTTGAGGTATTTCCGGGAGAGCCCGACGATCTCGCCCGGCATGGTCGCCGAGAACAGCATCGTCTGGCGCTCGGCCGGGATCAGCTTGAAGATCCGCTCGATGTCGGGCAGGAAGCCCAGGTCGAGCATCCGGTCGGCCTCGTCGAGCACGAGGCTCGTGATCTGGCTCAGGTCCAGGTGCTTCTGCTTGACCAGGTCGAGCAGGCGGCCGGGGGTGCCGACGATCACGTCGACCCCGGCCTTGAGCGCCTCGATCTGCGGCTCGTAGGCCCGTCCGCCGTAGACGGTCAGGACTCGGGAACCGAGCTTGCCCGCGGCGGTGACCAGGTCTTCGCTGACCTGGACGGCCAGCTCACGGGTCGGTACGACGACCAGCCCGCGCGGCTTCTTGCGGTTTTTGCGTGGCTTGCCGATGCCTTGCAGCATCGCGATGCCGAACGCGTAGGTCTTCCCCGTGCCCGTCCTGGCCTGACCGATGAGGTCCTGGCCGCTCAGGGCGAGCGGGAGAGCCATCTCCTGGATCGGAAACGGTGTCGTGATGCCCTCGGTCTCGAGGGCATCGGCGATCTCTGGTGTGACTCCGAGGTCTCGGAAAGTCGTCAGCGTGGCCTGCCTCAGTCTCAAATGAAGGCGGGCCTGCCGGGACCGACGGGCGGAAATGAATCCCCGTGCCTGGGTCCTCGCGGTAGAGCCAGCCCTCTCGCGTCATCAGCGACCGCGCACCCGGGGAGTCGGGGGTTATCGGGGGAAACCCCCGAATTAACACAGTGCGGTCGCACTTTCACAGAGCAGTGTACTCGATACCACAACGTTGACCGAGCTTACGTATGTTCCCGAAGATTGACCGAAGTACGCTGCGAGGCATGAACGAGTCCCCTGGGGGCGTCGACCTGCTCGGCGTCCTGGCCTATGCCGAGCTCAGCGCATTCACGAGGATGACCGAGGACGCCGCGCTCCTGGCGCCGTCGCTGGCCGACCGGACCGCGCTCAGCGAGCTGGCCGTGGCGGAGTATGAGCACTTCCGGCTGCTGTGCGAGCGGCTCACCGAGCTCGGGGCCGATCCCGAGGGGGCGATGCTGCCCTTCGCCGAGGCGCTCGACGCCTGGCACACCCAGACCAAGCCGGCAGACTGGCTGCAGGCGCTGGTCAAAGCTTACGTGGGCGTGGGCATCGCGCTCGACTTCTACCGGGAGGCGGCCAGGCGGCTGGAGCCGTCGATCGCGAAGCTGGTCGACGAGGTGCTGGCGGACGGCGGCCGGGCCGGGTTCGTGGTGGAGAGGGTGCGGGCGGCCCTGGCGTCCGATCCGGCGGCGAGCGGGCGGCTGGCGCTGTGGGCGCGGCGGCTCGTCGGCGAGGCGCTCAGCCAGGCCCAGCGGATCGCGGCGGCCCGGCCGGAGCTGGCCAGGATGCTGGAGGAGTCGGTGGCCGACGACCAGGCGGACATCTCCCGGCTGTTCGCCACGCTCACCGAGGAGCACGGCAAGCGGATGTCCGCGCTGGGGATCTGACCGCCGCCTGCCGGCGGCGATCGGGTGCGCAAAGGAGGCCACTCCGCACATCGAGCGGCGCGAGGGCACGAAACGGTTGTACGGTGCCAGACATGAGGGCCTCGCGCCGCTACGGCAGTTCCTTGACGAGATGTGGGCCGAATCGCTGGACTTCGCGCGCCGTGCTGCGAAGGGGAAGCGCGGACTGTCCGGCCACCGAACAGGAACGCGATCGCGTCCCCCGGCGCCGGCGGCCCCGCGGCTGCCGGCTCGACGACCCCCACGAGCATCCCTGAGGCCCGGCCTGGAGGTGCGCATGCCTCTCCAGGCCGGCCCGGGGGAGTGAAACGCGTCAGAGGGTGCCGCCGAAGCCCACGGGGCGGGTCTCGTCCTCACCGATCTCGAGGAATCCCAGCGACGCGACCGGCACAATGACGCGCCTGCCCTTCACGTCGGTGATGGTGAACACGCCCCGATCGGCGGCAAGGGCGTTTCTGATCTCCATTTCGACCTGGTCGGCTGACAGGTCGGTCTCGACAACGAGCTCACGGTGCACCGAACGTACGCCGATCTTGATTTCCATCATGCTCCCTTTCGACGGGGCTTGCTCATCCCATCGTGGCTGCCGGACGCCGGAAAAGCGCCGCTGATCGCGACCAGCGAACGGGTTATGCCGTACGCGGAAAACCGCTGATGCCTCGCCAGGCGAGCCGGGCCATGAGCTGCTCGGCCGCGTCCTTGGGGATGGAACCCTGCGTGGTGACCCAGTAGCGGGCGCTCACCTCGGCCATGCCGACCAGCCCGACCCCCAGCAGGTGGGCCTCGTCGCTGGTGCAGCCGGTGTCCTCCTGGATCACCGCGCTGACCATCTCGGCGCATTCGCTCAGCGAGCGCTCGACGAGCTGCCGCACCGGCGCCACGTTACGCAGGTCGGACTCGAAGACGAGGCGGAAGGCCTCACCCTGTGTGGAGACGAAGTCGAAGAACGCGCTGAACGTCGCCTGCACCCGCAACTTGTTCTCGTGCGTGGAGGCCAGCGCCTCGCGGCAGCGGTTGACCATGTCCTCGACGTGCAGGTCGAGCAGCGCGAGATAGAGCTCCAGCTTGCCCGGGAAGTGCTGGTAGAGCACCGGCTTGCTGACTCCCGCCCGGTCCGCGATCTCGTCCATGGCCGCCGCGTGATAGCCGTTCTCGACGAACACTTCCTGCGCCGCGCTGAGCAACTGCCGACGACGGGCGAGGCGGGGCAGCCGGGTGCCCCGGGGCTTGGCGTCCGGGGTAGCGGTCACGCGGGTCTCCATGTTTTCGAGCGGGTCGTCCCGACATCCTACGTGCGAGTAGCCGCCGTCTCAGCGATAGTCGTCATCATCCAGCTCGACCACACGGTCCTGGTCCGCCGCGTCGGCGGGATCGACCTCAAGGGGAAACTCGAGGCGCGGCCGGCCCTCCGCTTCGTCCAGCTGACGCCGCTGCTCGGCGGCGTCCGCCTCCGGAGCCTCGATCGGCAGCTCCTCGTCGTCGAAGTGCCCCTCGTCACCGCGCACGTCCATTTCCGACATCTCGGTCCCCCCTCTACGTTGGCCGCGTCCAGCCTACGCCCGGCTGAAAAGGTCGCCCTGTTTCTCCACTCTGGCGAGCACGTCGGATGTCGTGAACACCAGCTCGTCGGGATGTTCGCAGCTCTCCACCTCCTTCCACAGCAGGGGTGTCGAGACCGTGGGACGCGCCCTGGCACGCAGCGAGTACGGCGCCACGGTGGTCTTGGCTGGATTGTTCTGGCTCCAGTCGATGAACACCTTGCCTGGCCGGAGCTTCCTGGTCATCACGCTGAGCACCTGCTCCGGATGCTCCTTCGCGAGGCCCTGGGCCAGCCGCTTGGCGTACGCCGACGGCTCCTCGCGGCCGTCCCAGTCGGCGTACAGCTGCATGCCCTTGCTGCCGCTGCTCTTCGGCCTGGGGGTGAGCCCGTCGGCTTCCAGCACCTCGCGCAGCATGAGGGCCACCCGGCAGCACTCCACGATCGTGGCGGGTTCGCCGGGGTCCAGGTCGAACACGAGCGTGTCGGGCGGCAGCGCCTCCCCGTCGGGGGACACGCGCCACTGCGGAACGTGCAGCTCCAGGGCCGCGAGGTTGGCGTAGTAGACCAGCGTCGGCAGGTCCTCGACGATGGCGAAGTCGATGGTCTCGCGGTTCTTGGTGCTGCCGGGCACGGGCAGCCGGACCCTGCGCACCCAGCCGGGGGTGTGCTCGGGCGCGTTCTTCTCGAAGAAGCTGGCGCCCTCGACACCGTTCGGATAGCGCTTGACCGTCAGCGGTCTGCCTTGGAGGTGCGGCAGCAGCACCGGAGCGACGCGGCTGTAGTAGTCGATGATCTCGGCCTTGGCGAAGCCCACCTCCGGATAGAGCACCTTGTCCAGGTTGCTCAGCGTCAGCTCGCGCCCGTCGACCTTGACCGGAACCTTCGCGCCGCCCATCAGACCGTGCCCACCCCGCTCGGCCGCGGAACCCTCACAGCGTCACCTCCGAAGGGATCTTGTCCGGACGCAGGCCCCGCCATACGGGGTGCCGCAATCTCTGCTCGTCCGTCCACATCGTGTAAGCCACCTCCCCGACCAGATCGGGTCTAACCCATCGATTACGCCACGGAACCTTGTTGTGGAAGGGGCTGCGGGGGATCTCCAGCGGGCCCAGGAGCGCATGAAGCAGGTCGAGGACCTCCTCGGTGAACCCGGTCCCGACATGGCCCACGTACATCAGCCCCTCGGTCGTGAACATGCCCATGATCAGCGAGCCGATCCCGCCCGACCTGCGGCCCTTGCCCGGCTTCCAGCCGCCGATCACCACTTCCACGGTGCTCAGGTTCTTCACCTTGACCCATGCGGGGGAGCGCACGCCGGGCTGGTAGGGCGAGTCGAGGCGCTTGGCGACGACGCCTTCGAGGCCCTGCTCCGAGGTGGCCGCGAGCAGGTCGGAATCTCCGGAGAAGTACGGCGGAGCCCCGATGTCCAGCTCGTCCAGCAGCGCCCGCCGGTCCCGGTAGGGCAGGTCGCACAGGGACACGCGGTCGAGGTAGAGCAGGTCGAAGGGGAGGTACGTGACGGGGTAGCGGGCCAGCATCAGCGGCTCGGGATCGGTCAGGTGCATGCGGTGCTGCAACCGGACGAAACTCGGCCTGCCCTGCTGGTCCAGTGCCACGACCTCACCGTCGATGACGGCCTTCCTCACCCCGAACGCCGAAATTTCGGGATATCGGCGGGTGTAGTCGGCGCCGTGCCTGCCGGTCACCCTCAGCGCGCCGTCCAGGTGCACGATGGCGCGGATGCCGTCCCACTTGACCTCCAGGCCGTACCGCTCGTGATCGGAAGGTAGTTCCCCAGGTACAGCGAGCATTGGTTCGATGGGGTATGGCATTGGTTGCACCATGACGGGTATGTGCCCATTAGCGACCCGCCCGCTACCGCTGAGGAGTGCCCATGCGCAGCATCTGGAAAGGTGCGATCTCCTTCGGGCTGGTCACGATCCCGGTCAAGCTCTACTCGGCGACCGAGCAGAAGGACGTCACCTTCCACCAGGTGCACCGCGACGACGGCGGCAGGATCCGCTACAAGCGGGTGTGCACGCTGGACGGCGAGGAGGTCTCCTACTCCGACATCGCCAAGGGCTACGAACTGGGGACCGGCGAGATCGTGGTGCTCACCGACGAGGACTTCGAGGGCCTGCCGCTCAGCACCTCCCGCAGGATCGACGTCCTCCAGTTCGCCCCCGCCGAGCAGATCGACCCCATCTACTTCGCCAAGTCCTACTACCTCGAACCCGACGCCCAGGGCGCCAAGCCGTACGTGCTGCTCCGCAACGCGCTGGAGAGCTCGGGCCAGGTCGCGGTGGTCAAGGTGGCGCTGCGCCAACGCGAGTCGCTGGCCACACTGCGCGTGCGTGACGGTGTGTTCGTGCTGGAGACGATGCTCTGGCCGGACGAGATCCGCAGGCCCGACTTCGAGTTCCTCGAAGAGGACATCGAGGTGCGCGCCCAGGAACTCAAGATGGCCGAATCGCTGATCACCACGATGGAGGCCGACTTCGACCCGACCGAATACCACGACACCTACCGCGAGGCGCTGCAAGAGGTGATCGAGGCCAAGGTCGCGGGCAAGGAGGTCGTCGCGCCGCCGGAGGGCGAGGAGGAGGCCGGACCTGCGGTCGACCTCATGGCCGCGCTGCGGGCGAGCGTGGAGGCGGCCAAGCGGGAACGCACGGGCGAGCCCGCCAAGCCCAAGAAGGCCGCGTCCAAGTCCTCCGCCTCCAAGGACGCCAAGGAGAAGGAAGCCGCCCCCAAGCGCAAGGCCCGCAAGTCGGCGTAACAGCAGCGGGGACGCATCCACGCCGGGTCGCGCCATAGGGGCTCGCCCGGCCTTTCACGGCGATGTACGACCAGACCGGCCAGTCCGCCGTCACCTTGGAAGTACGGCCGAACGCGCCGCCACCGGGGTACGGCCCGGATACCCGCAACGCCGATGTGGCGTCAGGGCCCCACGTACGGCCTGGCTGCTCATGGCGCCGGGGCACCGCATGCGGCCCGGCTGCCTGTAGTGCCGGTTCGTGGGTGGCGTAGGCCCGGCTGCCTGGATCCGCGCTTCGACTGCCGGTCCGGCCGGGCCTTTCGCCGGCCCTCGGGAGCGCGATGACCACTTCACACGCCGAAGGGTCTCGGCCGGGGTGAGCGCGAGTCGCTCCTGTGGGCAAGAGGAGCCCGGTCACCCGCTGGCGCCCGACCGCCGACCCGGCCGTTTGGAGCACAAGGTCCAGCGATCCCACCACCGGGGGCAAGAACGGAGCTCGTGATCTTGGTGTGCGATGCCCGCCCGTTCTCGTGGACCTGGGTCGGTGTGGCGGCGGCCAGTGGCCGGTCTCGTGAGCTGCGGGTGCCGCACCGAGCCGGGTAGATCGTCAGGCGGGACAAAATCGGACAAATCACGGCATTTCATTTTATAAACGCTGAATATAAGCAATAGGGTTGTTAGTGTATAGCAAAATAGGGTCATTCCTGTTTGTTCGTCTCCTGTCCTGGAAATGACTTTTAGCGGATGACTCGTTAGCGGCCATCCGAGACAGTTACCGGTAATCCGGAAACGTCGAGAACGGGGCAACCGAACCTTTAGGGGGAAACGCAATGCCCAAGCTCAAGAGTGTTATCGCAGGAGTCGCCCTCAGCACGGCAATGACTGGCGGGGCGGTCAGTCTGGGCGCGATGACCAGTGCGGCCAGCGCCAGCGCCACCACCGTCACCAACGCCGGCGCGAGCACGTCCGTCTTCGCCGGCTGGGGCTGCGGCCGTCACCGTCGCTGCGGCTGCGGCGGCTGGGGCGGCGGCCGCGGCTGGGGCTGGGGTCGTCACCACCACGGCCACCGTCAAGGCAAGATCCGCATCAGGATCATCAACAACAACCACAACAACAACCACAACGACAACCGCCGCGGGAACGTTGACGACGACTGACCCCGACCAAGGGATCACGCTTCAGCTTGAGCCTGTGTCGTATATCCAAGCGTCCTAGAATTTTATCAGCGTAGATGAATTCCGAAGCGCCTGGATGAATGCCCGTATTCGATGGGAACGCCGTTCTTCTTTGAGCAGCGACGTTCGCCGGGTGATACGGGCATTCGGCATTCGCGGAATAGTCGAGCCGACGCCTGGACAACTCTCGGAACGAGCGATCGGGCGACGTACCGGATTGCGTCCTACTCAGGCCCCGGAAGCCGCGGGCGGGCCTTCACCCCCGGCGGCGGGGCCCGAGCATGGCCCAGATGACGACCGCGAGCATCGCGCAGGCCGCCGCCACGGACCACGACACGACCTCCCACGCGTCGGTGAGCCGGGCGGCGTGCAACGCCCGGTCGGGCCCGGTGAGCTGACCGGCCGCGATCCGGGCGGCGGTCTCCGCGGCACCGTCGCGGGCTTGGAGCAGGTTGATCAGGGCGGTGCCGAAGAGCGTGGTGGCCAGGGTGGCGCCGCCGCCGCGGACGGTGCTGAGCAGGCCCGCGGTCATCCCGAGCCGATCGGGCCTCACCTGGTCCATGGCCTGGGCGTCGTTGACGCCGATGACCAGTCCCATCCCCGCGCCGATGGCCACCAGCGGGCCGGCGAGCCCTGGCGCGCCGATGCCGGGACGCAGCGTGGTGAGCCACGCGTTGCCGGCCGCGAGCAGCAGCAGGCCGACCGTGACGATCGCGCGGGCGGGGACGCCGCGGTTCACCAGCCAGGCCCCTGCCTGCGGCATGACCAGAACGGGTGCGGTGAGCAGCAGCATCGTGAGTCCCGCGGCGCCGGGCGAGGCTCCGTCGACGCCCTGCAGATAGGTGGGCAGGAAAGCCAGCACCCCGGCGGGAGCGGCCGCGACGGCCAGACAGGCCAGGCACCAGGCCGTGAATCGCCGGTCGCGCAGCAGCGTCAGGTCGAGCACCGGGTGAGAGGCGCGGCGTTCGGCCACGGTGAATGCCGCGAGCAGGGTCACGCCCACGGCCAGCGGGACGAGCACCCACGCGCTGTCCCAGCCGGCTTCGGCGGCCTGGTTGACGCCGAACATCGTCATCGCGAGAGCGCTGACGAGGGTGACCGCGCCGATGACGTCGATCCGGGGCCGGGCCGCGGCCCGCGTTTCGGTCATGAGCGCGGTGCCGGCCCAGATGAGGACGCCGGCGGCGGCGAACGCGGCGAACGTGGCGCGCCAGCCGAGCGAGCCCACCAGCCAGCCGGACAGGGTCGGGCCGATCGCCATGCCCACGCCCGCGGTGCTGCCCACCGCGGCGAACACCCGGGTGCGGGCGGGCCCGGTGAAGGTCTCGCCGAGGATCGCGCCGCCGGTGCCCATCACCCCCGCGGCGCCGACGCCCGACAGAGTCCGGGCCGCGTCCAGGAGGAGGATGCCGGGGGCCAGAGCACTGGCCAGGGCTCCGGCGGCGTAGACGGCGGCGCCGAAGGCGAACACGCGGCGGCGGCCGAGCAGGTCGCCGAGCGCTCCGGCCACCAGCATCAGGCAGGACGCGGCCAGGAAGTAGCCGACGACCACCCACTGCAGGACCGGGCCCGAAGCGTCGAGCTCGGCGCCGATCCGCGGCAGCGCCACCGTGGTGCCGGACATCAGCATCGGCAGCGTGAGGTAGCCCAGCAGCACCACGACCAGCGCCAGGGCGGGCCGCCCCCGCCGGCGGGGGTCCGGACCGCCGGCGAGCCCTCCTGCGGCGTTGGCGAGAACGGACATGGCCGATGTCAGGCCGGCTGGAGGCCGGCGGCCGTGGCGCTCTCCCGCAGCGGCTTGAGCGCCTGGGACCAGGAGATGAGCTCGTCGAGCATCTCGTGCAACGTCGGCTCCTGGTGGTCGCCGGGGGCGCAGACGCCGGGCTCGGCCGGATCGGTGACCTCGAAGTCGGTGAACGCCGACAGCGCGACCTGGGTGCGCACGGTGGCGACCTTCAGTTCGGCCAGGGTCAGCCGGAGCTGCTCCACGGCACGGGTCCCGCCATGGACGCCGTGGCTGACGAAGGCGGCGGCCTTGTCGTTCCACTCGGTGAACAGGTAGTCGATCGCGTTCTTCAGCGCGGCGGGGATCGAGTGGTTGTACTCCGGGGTCACGAACACGAACCCGTCGAACGAGCCGATCGCGGCGGCCCACCTGAGGGTGTGCTCGTTGCGGTAGTCGCCGAACAGCGCGGGCAACGGCTCGTCCAGCAGCGGCAGCCCGTACGCGGCCAGGTCGACCACCTCGAACGTCACCTGGCCGGCCCCCGCGGCGGGATGCCTGTCCGCTGCTTCGGCGACCCACCTGGCCGCGACCTCCGTCCGGCGGGTCGGGCGGGTGCTGCCGATGACGATGGCAATCCGGATCATGTGTCCGTCTCCTCTGTTCCGCTCTCACGACGCAGGCCGAGCCAGCTCCTGCTCGGCCGTAAGTAAAGTACAACGAGTATGGCAGAAAGTAAAACGCCCACTGCAAATAGCTCGCATGCTACGGCGGTGAGCGGACCGCCCAGTCGGCGTCCGCACCTTCCTGTACGGACACGCGCTGCCGGCATCCCCAGGACGGCGGAGATCCGGGCAGCGTCCCTGGACGGGTGCGGGAGAGGAGGGGGTCTGGCGAGATTCGGGTGGGGCGCGGACCGCTGTCTTCGCGTGTCTTCGCGTGTCTTCGCGGGGGAGGCGATCGGGCGGGGAGAGGCGGCGGTCGTCGAGATGACGGGGTGCGGGCCGGCACGGGCCTGTCGTCCGGATCGCGGGGCAATGCCGAGTGCCCGTATCCGATGGGTGAGTTCGCTGCCCGGTGAAGAGCGGCGATCCATCGAATACGGGCACTTAACCAGGTGCTAGGAGTTCATCGCGTCGATGAAGCCCTTCGCTCCTGGGGTGATGCGACACAGGCTCAAGCTGAAGCGTGATCCTTAATCGTTCCAGTTGCGACGGTCACGGTCCTCGTCGCGCTCCTGGCGGTTGTCGTTGGTGTTGTGGGTGTGGTTGTTGTTGGTGACCGTGACACGCACCTTGCCCTGACGGTGGTGGTGGTGACGGTGGCCCCAGCCCCAGCCGCAACGGCGGTGGCCGCCGCCCCAGCAGCCCGAACCGGCGAGGACGGACGTGCTCGCGCCGGCAGTGGTGCCGGCGCTGGCCGCCGAGGTCATGGCGCCCATGCTGACCGCGCCGCCAGTCATTGCCGTGCTGAGGGCTACTCCAGCGATAAGACTCTTGAGCTTGGGCATTGCGTTTCCCCCTAAAAGGATTGGTTTGCCCCGTTCTGATGTTTCCGGATTACCCGGGAACTATCGCGGATGACTGCTATGACCATCCGTGTCGGTTATATTTCCGGGCCCCATGGCGGACAAACCGGCAGTTGTCTTGTTTTGCTCCGCAATAGCATTTTCATTGCACTTATCAAGGATGTCGCCGCAAATGCGCATACGCGTGGCGAACGGCATGTCGTACGTGCTTCCGAAAACCTGCGGGCATGGCAAAGGCTCCCCGGGCGATGCCTGGCGAGCCTTCAATGGAAAAACGTTGTCTGATTGAGCGGGCTTTTTGAGTGCCCGTATTCGTGGTCGGCCGTCCACGAACGACCGGCCGGCGAATACGGGCACTCATTCACGCGCCCATGGGCATATGCCAAAATTGCTCGACTAGGCGGGCTGGGGCTGGACGCCCGCCCTCAGTTCGCTTCTTCGTCGTTGCTGTTCCGGTTGACGTTGTCCGTGCAGTTGTTGTTGTGGACCCGGATGCGGATCCCGTGACCGTGGTGGTGGTGGTGGCGGTGGGAGGTCTGGCAGTTCGCGGCCACGACGGGCGTGGCGGCGTTGGCGGCGGCCGTGGTGGTCAATACGCTCATGCCGATCGCGCCGCCGGCCAGCGCCGTGCTGATGGCGACTCCCGCGATAACACCCTTGAGCTTGGGCATTGCGTTTCCCCCTAAAGGATTGGTTGTCCCGTTCTCGACGTTTCCGAATTACCTGGATGCCGTCTCGGATGGCTGCTGAGCCGCCATCCACCGAATGGCATTTCCGGGACAGTTAGGAGGTAAACGGAAGTTACGCTATTTTGCTGTAGACCAAGAGCTTTATTGCTCACATCAAATACCATCGAGTGCAATGATGTGACTTGTCCGATTATGCGGCAATTGAGGATCGGATAGTCGGCTTCCACCGTGGTGGGGAGAGGAGGCCTGCCGCCGTCTCGCCGCTCGCACCAGAGGGTGTCATCTGCTCTCCAGGGCGACACCGAGCGCCCTCGGTCGCCGCGCCATCTTCGTCCGCCATCTGACTGACATGCTTTCCGCTCTCGAAGGCCACAAACGAAGATCGATAGCCTTTATCCATAGTTGGAAAGTCATGAGATCGTTTAGATATCCATAAACAGAAATGAGGTGATATGTCCGTATTTCGGAGGGCTGTCCGGGCAGGGGGAAGCGTTCTCATGTCGTGAGACCGAGTGTCGGTTGCAGTTGAAGCTGTCGGTCTTCGCGTGTTGTTGTCGGTGCTCGTGTCGGTGTTCAGGGTGAGTCGTCGGATTCCGCCTTCAGCTCCGATCCTTTGCGCGCGCTGGCCGGCAGCGCGAGGCCTCTGGCCGAAACCGCCGCCATACTGCAGGACCTGGAGGTCACCGGCCCCGCCGAACCGTCAGCCGACGTCACCGACTACTTCGCCCACAAGATCTGGACCGGCGCCGCACGCGTGCCGGCCGGGCCGCTGATCGTCACCATCGCCACCTTCGCCAGGAGCTCGCACCTGCCCCCCACGCGGTCCGGCCCGCCTTGGGCGAGCTTCGCACGAGCGGCAAGATTTCCTGCTGCCGCTACTTCCGCGGCCAGAAGACCGAGAGCGACCCACCCGCCTGATTCCCGAGGCCGGGTCCGTCACCCCTTCTTCCCGATCAGGCCCAGGAGGCGCCGGCCCAGCGCCCGGCCGGGCAAGGCGGTATGGACACCCGCCTTGCCCGGCCCGGCCGACGACGGCCACGCCGACTTGGTGTGAGAGCTGACTTCTGTCATGCGGGACCTGTGACACAGCGCACTGACCTCCGCCGAGCGGAAGGCTCATGCTGAGCGCCATGACCATTCGTCGATTCCGCACGCTCGCCTCGCGGCTGGGAGCCGCGACCCTGGCCGCCGCGCTGCTCGCGGCGGCACCCGCGGCCGCCGCTGAGGACGGCGGCCTCGACCGGCAGCGGCTGCGCCAGACGCTGGACGCCATGCACGAGGCCGGCATGTACGGCACCTATTCGAACGTCGTGGACGGCCGGCGGAGCTGGCAGGGCGCCGCAGGCGTCGCCGACGTCGAGACCCGCCGCCCGATGCGGCCCGAGATGGTGCACCGGGCCGGGAGCATCACCAAGTCGTTCGTCGCCGTGGGCGTATTACAGCAGGTCGGCAAGGGCACGATCGAGCTCGACGCCCCCATCGGCCGCTACCTACCGGACCTGATCCCGGGTGAGCGCGGGCAGCAGATCACCGTACGCATGCTGCTCAACCACACCAGCCACATCGCCAACCACACCGAGGTGATCTTCCCGACGATCGAGAGCCTGGACGCCAACCGCTTCCGCGTCTTCCCGCCGGAGGAACTGGCGCGGGCGGGGCTCGGCGCCCCAGCGACCGGGCAGCCGGGGGTGACACCCGGGGCGTACTCGAACACGAACTTCGTCATCGCCGGCCTGCTGCTGGAGAAGGTGACGGGCACGAGTGCCGAGCGGTACATCACCGACCACGTCTTCCGGAAGGCCGGGCTGCGGCACACGGCGTTCCCGCGCACGCCGTACCTGCCTGGGCCGAGCTCCAAGGCGTACGAGGCGCTGTTCGGCTACTTCGACCCGCCCAAGGACTACAGCGTCTACAACATGTCCTGGGCCTGGACGTCGGGTGCGGTCGCCTCGACGATGGAGGACCTCAACCGCTTCTTCCGGCTGCTGCTGCGCAGCGAGCTGCTCGACGCGACTCTGCTCGCCGAGATGCAGAAGACCGTGCCCATCCGGTCCTTCTCGGGCGCCGTGATCGACTACGGTCTCGGGATCTACCCCCTCGACCTGCCGTGCGGCAGATTCTGGGGACACGACGGGAGCATCCCCGGCATGCAGACCTTCGCGTTCTCCAACACCGGCGGCGGCCGCCAGTTCGCCTTCGGCACCAACCTGAGGAACTACCAGCAGCTCGACGAGAACGGTAGTCCTGTCACGCATGCCATCGACTTCGCGCTCGGGAACCACTTGCTGGAGGCGGCGTGCGGGCCTGACGCGGGCGCGGCGACCAGGGCGGCACGGCCGCTCCCGGCGATCGGCGTGGACGGGGGCACGGCCACACCGTGACCGGCGGCGCGGCGCGGGCGGGTCACCGATCGGCGGCCCGCCACAGCGCCGCCGGCCTGCCTACCCCGGACGTAAGTTCTCTCGCCGACAGGAAGACCTGAACAACACGGCTCGAAACCGTTCGAACCGCAGATCGGAACCTGTCCCAGCCGCCGACTTCATCCGGAAGGGACACCGAGTAGCTGAAGGCCGTCGGCTGGGTGGCTGCGGTAGTGGTCGGTGGCGGAGGCGATGTTGGTCCAGCCGAGCAGGCGTGCCAGACCGATGGCCAGGTTGCGCAGGCTGGCCAGGACGCGGGGAGCTGCTCCGATTCGATGCTCCAGTGGCCGCGGATCAGCGCGGCGAGCTGGGCGTGGGTGACCCGGCCCGGTGGGAGGCTGGTGATCGCGTACGCAACGGCCTCGGCTGTCCGGCGGGCACGAAAGAGCCGCGGGCACCGTCGGGGCGCCGCGGCTCCCCGAAGCGGCCGGTGCCTGCCGATCTTCTTGAAGTGGCGGCCGAAGCGGTACCTCCTCCGGCCCCAGCCGGTGCCGTGGATCCGGCGCCACCTGCCGAACCTCTCGCAGCTCCCCCCGCGTCCGATCGCCCGGATACGGCTTGTGGATACGGCCGGACACCATGCCATCCCCCTTTCGTATTGTTGGACGTACGCGCCTGATGCGTTCTTGACCGAGGCCGGTCACGGGTCTGTCCGGAATCCGGACCGCATGCGGGCGGGATGGTTGTCGAGACGGCAAGGAGCAGACATGGCAGAGCCGGTCCCGCACTGGCCGGGGCGCATGATCGGCCAGGTGCACGTCAGGTCGACCCCCGAGGGCGCCCCCGAGCAGGCGGTGTTCGTCCACGGCCTGGCAGGTTCGGCGACCAACTGGACCGATCTGATGGACGAGCTGCAGGACGTCGTCACCGGGCACGCCATCGACCTGCCCGGAGCGGGGTTCTCTCCCGAGCCCGCCGACGGCGACTACAGCGTCGCCGCGCACGCCGCGGCGGTGATCGGCCTCCTGGAGCACACCGGGCCCGCCCACCTGTTCGGCAACTCGCTGGGCGGCGCGGTCTCGGTCAGGGTCGCCGCCATCCGCCCGGACCTGGTCCGCTCGCTCACGCTCATCTCACCCGCGCTGCCGGACCTGCTCCCGAGGTACGGCCCGGTACGGGTGGCGGCGGCGGCCACGCCCCGGCTGGGCGAGTGGGTGGCCGACAGGCTCAGGCTCGTCCCCGCCGAGCAGCGGATCAACGCCTCCTTCACCATGGTCTGGGCCAACGTGCGGGCGGTGCACCCGGTGCGGCTGCGCGACGCCGTCGAGGAACTGCGCAGGCGGGACTCCCTGCCGCACGCCGTCGCCGCCATGATCGGCTCGGCCCGGGGCATCGTGGCCGAGTACTTCCGGCGCGGCGAGGGCAACCTGTGGCGGCAGGCCGAGAAGGTCCAGGCGCCTACCCTGATCATCCACGGCAGGCACGACCGGCTCGTCCGGCCCGCCATGGCCGCGAAGGCGGCTCGCGCGTTCCGGCAGGTCAGACTGGTTCTGCTGCCCCGGGCGGGGCATGTGGCGATGATGGAGCTGCCGTGCGTCGTGGCCGCCGAGGCGCGCCGTCTGATCGGTGAGACGCGATTGGGGAATGCCCCACTGCCCGGCTAGGTTTCACACAGAGATAAGACCTTTGAAACGGGAGCGTAGAAAGTGTCGTTGCCACCGCTGGTCGAGCCGGCCGCCGAGCTCACCGTCGACGAAGTACGCCGCTACTCGCGCCACCTGATCATCCCTGACGTGGGGATGGCCGGGCAGAAGCGGCTGAAGAACGCCAAGGTGCTGTGTGTGGGCGCCGGTGGCCTGGGGTCGCCCGCGCTGCTCTATCTCGCCGCGGCCGGCGTCGGCACGCTCGGGATCATCGATTTCGACGTCGTCGACGAGTCCAACCTGCAGCGCCAGGTCATCCACGGCCAGTCCGACGTGGGCAGGCTGAAGGCCGAGAGCGCCGCCGCCTCTGTCCGCGAGATCAACCCCCTGGTCGACGTCGTGATCCACAACACGGCGCTGACCACCGAGAACGTCATGGAGATCTTCTCCGGCTACGACCTCATCGTCGACGGCACCGACAACTTCGCCACCCGCTACATGGTGAACGACGCCGCGGTGCTGCTCGGCAAGCCGTACGTCTGGGGCTCGATCTACCGCTTCGACGGCCAGGCGAGCGTCTTCTGGGCCGAGCACGGCCCCTGCTACCGCTGCCTCTACCCCGAGCCCCCGCCTCCCGGCATGGTCCCCTCGTGCGCCGAGGGCGGCGTGCTGGGCGTGCTGTGCGCCTCGATCGGCTCCATCCAGGTGAACGAGGCCATCAAGCTGCTCACGGGCATCGGCGACCCGCTGGTCGGCCGACTGATGATCTACGACGCCCTGGAGATGAAGTACCGCGACGTCAAGGTCCGCAAGGACCCCGAGTGCGTGCTGTGCGGGAAGAACCCGACGGTCACCGAGCTGCTGGAGGACTACGAGGCGTTCTGCGGCGCGATCTCCGACGAGGCCGCCGAGGCCGCCACCGGCTCCACGATCACCGCCCAGGAACTCAAGGCCATGCAGGACAACGGCGAGGACATCTTCCTCGTCGACGTCCGCGAGCCCAACGAGTACGAGATCGTCTCCATCCCGGGCGCCACGCTGATCCCCAAGGGCGAGTTCCTCAACGGCTCGGCCCTGGAGAAGCTGCCGCAGGACAAGCGCATCGTGCTGCACTGCAAGTCGGGCGCGCGCTCCGCGGAGGCGCTGGCGGTCGTCAAGAGCGCCGGCTTCGCCGATGCCGTTCACGTCGGTGGCGGCGTGCTGAGCTGGGTCAAGACCGTGGACCCGAGCCTGCCCAGCTACTGAGTCCGGTTTCTGGGGATGCCGCAGGGTCGCCCGCATTAAGGTCGATCCTGTGGACAACGTTCGCCTCTGGCCCTCCCTCGTGGTGGCCTCCGCGCTGACCCTGGTCTGCGCGGTGGCCGCCGGGGTCACGGCCGGCGAGGCGAGCTCGGAGCTCACGCGGGGCCCCAGCGCGGCCGAGCTCCAGGCGGCGGCGGAGCGCGAGGTCGCCGAGCGCTGGCGCACCTGGGAGGCCGGGCGGATCTTCCCCGCCAGCCTGCCCTACTCGGCCGAGCAGGGCGGGCAGGAGCGGGCCAGCCGGGTCGGCATCTCGCCGCGCACCGGCTGCGCCGACTCCGTCGACGCCAAGGTGGCCAGGGCGCTGGACACGGCGGGATGCAGGGCCGTGCTCCGCGCCACCTACATCGACGCGCTGCGCGGCGTGCTCGTCACCGTCGGCGTGGTCGTACTGCCCGACGAGCCGCGCGCCGCCCGGGCCAAGGTCGCGTTCCCGGGCACCGGCAAGCCCGTGCCCGGCCTGCGGCCGCTGGCCTTCGACGGCACGGTGTCCCACCGTTTCACCCCTGCCGTGCGGCAGGCGGGCTCGGTCCGGCAGGCGGGCCCGTACCTGGTGCTGACCACGGCGGGACAGGTCGACGGCAGGCCTGCCGTCGGGGTCGGCGAGCAGCGTCCGACCATCTTCGCCTTCGCCGCGGAGATCTCCGAGCGGGTCCTGGCGGACCTGAGCGAGCTGCGGATGCCCGACTGCGCGTCGAAGGAGTGGCAGTGCTGAGCCGGGCCGGCGCAATCACGCTGGCGGGGGCGCTGCTGTCCGTTGCCGCGCCCATGCCCGCGCTCGCGGACGAGGTGCGCGGCGGCCAGCAGCCGGTGATCAAGACGCTCGACCTGCGGGAGGCCTGGCGGGTCAGCAAGGGTGCGGACGTCACCGTGGCCGTGCTCGACTCCGGGGTCGATCCGGGCCACCGAGACCTGGTGGGGTCGGTGACCGTGGGCAGGGACTTCACCGATGGCGCCAACCCGCCGGGGGTGCCGCCCCGCCGCCTGCACGGCACGTACATGGCCTCGCTGATCGCCGGGCACGGCCACGGGCCGGACGGCCGCTCCGGCGTCATCGGGGTCGCGCCCGAGGCCGGGCTCCTGTCGGTGCGGGTGATCCTGGAGGACGAGGAGCCGGGGTTCAGGGAGTTCAACACCGCAGAGCGGTTCGAGAACGTGGTCGCGAGGGGCATCCGCTACGCGGTCGACCAGGGCGCCGACGTGATCAACCTGTCGATCTCCAAGGAGCTGGCCACGCGGCAGGAGCGGGCGGCGGTCCGGTACGCGATCTCCAAGGGGGTCGTGCTGGTGGCCGCGGCGGGCAACGAGGGCGCGCGCGAGGTCGCCGCCGGTGGGGCCGCTCCCTACTCTTACCCGGCGGCCTTCCCCGGAGTGGTGGCGGTGGGCGCGACGGACGGGCGGCTGCGGCGGGCGTCGTTCTCCAACTGGAACTCCTCGGTGCTGGTGGCCGCGCCCGGCGTCGACATCATGGGCGCGGGGCCCGGCGACGAGTACTGGGTGGGCAGGGGCACGTCGCAGGCGACCGCGCTGGTCTCTGGAGTTGCCGCCCTGATAAAGGCGAAATATCCAGATATGTCGCCTCCGCTGGTCGTGCAAGCCCTGGCCGCGAGCGCGAGCGACCGCCCGCCGGGCGGCTACGACACCGGCACCGGGTTCGGCGTGGTCAACGCCGCCAAGGCGCTGGCCGAGGCGGGCAGGCTGGCCGGGCACACCGTGACGGCCGCCGCCGGCCAGGCGCACGACCCCGCCAGGCCGCTCGGCGGCGGCCCGGCCGGTCCCATCAAGGTCGTCGAGCGGGACAGTGGGCACGTCATGGCCTACGGCTCGGTCGCGGCGGCGCTGGCCATGGGAGCGCTGGGCTCCCTGGCGGCCATATTCGTACTGGTCAGAAGGGTGCGACGGGCACACAATCGCCAAGACGCATGATCCGTCCCGTTACGGGGACGAATTAGACAGGCAGGCGAGCTGGGAACGAGGCGGTGGTGAAGGCACGCAGGACCACGTCAGGGCTGCCACGCGCCGGGGGAGAAGCCGCGCCGGGACGGAGGAATCCGCTCGGCGCCACCACCGGACGCAGGTCGCGCGTACGCGACTGGCCCGCGGCCAACGCCCGGAGCCGGGTGGCCGCCAAGGAGCGCGCCGAGGCAGACGCGCTCCAGCAGGGCGTGCGCTACCGGCGGCTCTTCGTGACGCTGGTCAGCGCCACCGTGGCCCTGGCAGCCGTCGTCGTACTGCTCGGCACCGTGGGCCTGTTCAAGGAGACCCGCTCCCGGCCGCTGACCCCCGAAGAGCAGAACCGTTACAAGCAGGAGGAGATCGCCAGGCGCTGGCAGGCCTGGCCCGCCACGGGCGTCTTCCCTGAAGAGGTGAAGTACCTCGGCCTCGAGCGCGCCCAGCAGTACGCCAAGCGCGTCGGCATCGCCCCCGAGACCAGGTGCCGCAGCGCCGTGGACCCCTCGGTCGCCTCGATACTCGACGACCACGGCTGCCTCACCATGCTGCGCGCCACCTACGTCGACCAGACCTCCACCTTCGTCATGACCGTCGGCGTGGCCGTGCTCAAGGACGAGGAGTCCCGGGTCACCGCCACCGAACAGCTCTCCCAGGACGACCGGGTCGGCGTGCTGCCCGTCGCCTTCCCCGGCACAGTGACCGAGCGGTTCGGGCCCGACCAGCGCCAGCGCACCGGCTGGGTGGGGGCCGGGCCGTACATCGTCTTCTCCACCGCCGGCTACGCCGACGGCCGGACCCGGGCGGCCGTTCCGCCTGAGGAGATCCTGCACAGCGAGCTCTGGCCGGCCGCCAAGTCGGTCGGCAACCAGATCGCCTACTTCCTCGCGGATCCGCCGAAGGTGCCGCCCTGCACTCAGGGGAACGTGTGCTGACCGCCGTGCGTGTGCTGACCGCCGCGCTGCTCGCGCTGCACGCCCCCGCGCAGGAGCCCATCAGGGAGCAGCAGCAGTGGGTGCTCGACGCGCTCAACGTCGAGCAGGCGTGGAACGTCACCAAGGGCAAGGGCGTCACCGTGGCGGTGATCGACAGCGCCGTCGACACCAAGGTGAAGGAGCTGCGCGACCGCGTCACCGTCGGCCCGGACATGGGCTCGGCCTCGGCGGAGGGCAAGGTGACGCCGGGCAGGCACGGCACCGCGATGGCCGGGCTGATCGCCGGGTCGGGCAAGGACGGCGGCCTCATCGGCGTCGCCCCGGAGGCGCGCTTGCTGTCCCTGCCGCTGGCGGTGGACGAGGAGCCCGAGATGCACGTGATCCCGCCGCTGCAGGACCAGCGGGGCGGGCTGGAGAGCCCGCTGGCCCGCGCCCTGCGCTATGCCGCCAACCACGGCGCGCAGGTCGTCAGCATGTCGATCGGCACCTACGGGCCGCACAGGTCCGAGCGCGAGGCCGTCTCCTACGCGCTCGGCAAGGGCGTCGTGCTCGTCGCGGCCGTGGGCAACGACGGGCAGACCCAGTACGCCAAGGACAAGGGCAGCTCCTACTGGAGCTTCCCGGCCGGCTATCCGGGCGTCATCGGCGTGGCGGCCGTGGACAAGAAGAGCCAGGTCGCGCCGTACAGCAGCGACAACCTGTCCGTGCTCGTGGCCGCGCCCGGCTCGGGGGTGCCCGTCGTCAAGCGCGGCAGCGGCTACGAGGCGTCCGAGGGGACCAGCGCGGCGGCGGCGCTGGTGGCGGGGGTGGCGGCGCTCGTGAAGTCGCGCCACCCGAGCCTGCGGCCCGAGCAGGTGGCGCAGGCGCTGGCCGCCGGATCCAGGGGCCGCCCGGCCGCCGGATACGACGACAGGAGCGGGTTCGGGGTGGTCGACGCCGCCGCCGCGCTCAACGCCGCCGCGCGGCTCACCGGCCAGCAGCGCGCCGTGCCCATGCCCGACGACCAGCACTTCGGGCAGGGCGAGAACTCGCCCGCGCCGTCGGCGCCGGGGCCCGATCCGTGGCGGCTCTGGCTGTACGGCGGGGGCGTTCTGGTGGCGCTTGTCATGTTCTGCGGGGCACTCGTGATGCTCAATCAGCGTAGGGAGTAAAGATCCGCTATGGTCGCGCGTCATGGGATACGAGCTACGCGTGGTTCGTGAGTCGCCTCTGGCCTTTGGAGAGCTGGCGAAGGCGATCGCACCGGCCGGTTTCGAGCTGCGCGGATCGGACGAGATCGTCGCCAGGCACGGCGACGGCACCCACCCTGTGGGCGTATGGCGGGAGCAGCTGATCGGGGAGCCCGGCTCCGACTGGCAGGTGGCGCAGCTCGTCCGGCTGTCCGCCGCCCTCGGCGCCAGGCTGGTCGGCGAGGACGGCGAGGTCTACGCGCTGCGTGACGGGGTCGTGGAGCTGCTGGCCGGTGGCACGGCGACGGAGATCGGGAAGCTGGACGAGATGATCGACGCGGGCCCGGCGGCGTGGACGCCGTAAACCCGTTCGCCGAGCGGGTGCTCGATCTCGTCGAGCGCATCCCGCCCGGCAGGGTCATGTCCTACGGCGACATCGCCGAGTACCTCGGTCAGGGCGGGCCCAGGCAGGTCGGCCGGGTGATGTCCACGTGGGGAGGCGGTGTGCCCTGGTGGCGGGTGGTGCACGCCGACGGTACGGGCGCCCCTGATCACGAGGCGCGTTGCCTGGCTCGCTGGCGCGAGGAGGGCACCGCGCTGCGCGGTGACCGGGTGGACATGCGCAGGGCGCGCTGGGACGGGCGTTCAGCCGATTCTCAGGAAGTGCCATGACCTGCTTGTTCAGTTACATGGCGAATTGTTGCCATGTGACTCCTATTAGCATGGGCAGAACACTGACGGCGGCCCGAAAGGCGGTGCCTTCCCGATGGCTACCGGCGTAACAGCCCAGAGCCCGGGCGGCGAAGCGGTCCCCGACCGCCTCAAGGCCGTCCAGGATCTCTGCGATCGCGGCGAACCGCTTGACGCGATCATGCGCGTCGTAGGGTCCGGCGGCCGCGACTCCACGTTCGACACCGAGGTGCTCAGCGGTCCGCTCGGCGCGCGGATGGATCTGGCGGTCAAGCGCGGCGCCGCCCGCAGGCGCGAGCTCGTCACCCTTCTGCGCCCCTACCTGGCGGGCGTCGACCAGGGCGTCAAGCGCGAGCTGCCCGTGGCCCGCCGCCTCATCTGCCACCTGATCGAGCACCGCCCCGACGAGGAGCTCGTCGAGGGCGAGACGCTCGCCAAGGTCGTCGCCGCCGCGGCCGAGCCGTCCAAGCGCATCCGCAAGGGCCTGCGCTGGTATGCCGACCTGCCGTTGCGCGACGAGCTGCCGGCCGAGCTGTTCCGGCTCAGGCGCGCCGACCTGGTGCCCGTGACCCACATCGACGACATCGTCTGGGCCGGCGGCAAGCTGCGCATCACCGGCTTCGCCTACCTCGCGGGCCTGTCGGTCCGCAGCCACCGCTTCAACCGGGCGACCGTGGTGCTGCGCGGCCCGCGCTGGCTGCCGCCCGTCCGCCTGCGCACCCGTCGCGTGCTCGCGCCCGAGGCCACCCACGGCGCCCGCGAGCCGGGCTGCAACTACGACTGGTCCGGCTTCAGCGCCGAGCTCAACCCGTGGGCGCTGCGCTGGCGCGGCGCGGCCCGGGGGCTCGTCTCCGCCGTACGGCGCCGGCTGCGCAGCCGTCCCGCCGTGCGCGACACCACCACCTGGCGGGCCGAGATCGTGTTCTGGAGCCGCGGAGCCAGGGCCACCGGCCTGCTTCGCGGGGCCTCCGTGGGCCGCAGCGAGCGCCCCGCCGGCCGCCGGCTGAAGCCCGGCTGGTGGGCCAGGCCGGTCTGGACCTCCGACCGCGCCCTGCAGGTCGTGCTCCAGCCCAACCGGGCCGAGCTGACCGGCGTCGTCGTCGACGAGGATCGCCTCGGGCTGCAGATCTTCCTGCCCGACCGCACGGTGACCAAGGGGCACGCCCGGCTGGGTGGCCACCGCATCGCCGCCGACTTCACCCCCGCGGGCAAGGGCACCGAGGTGCTCATCAGCCTGGCCGTGCCGGCGCTGCTGCAGGAGAAGGACGGCCGCCGCCTGTGGGTCGAGCCCAAGGGCGACCCGGCGGCCTCCGTCATGCTGGGCGACCTGGCGGGCACCAGGGCGACCGTCGCGGACCGCGAGATCACCGTTCTCGGCGACCGGCGCGACCGGGTGGTCGTCTCCGCCCACCGGATCCGCCCGGTGATCGTCTCGGCGGTGTGGGAGGGATCCACGCTCGTCCTGAGCGGCCACTACCCTGACGCTCCCGGACCGCGCTCGCTCACCCTGCGGCACCGCTCCGGCCTGTCCTACCTGATCCCGATGGAGCGTACGGGCGAGTCCTTCACCGTGCGGCTCACCCCGGCGGCCATGGACCGCTTCGGCGAGACGGTGCCGCTGTCGTCCGGCACCTGGAACATGTCCGTACGCCACCCCGCCGGCGAGATCGTCCCGGTGCGCATGGAGCACGCCTCGCTGGAGTCCCTCGACGAGGAGCCGCGCACCCTCGGCGGCCACTCCTTCCGGATGGTCTCCACCCGCTTCGACGTGCCCGTGGTGCTGTCGGAGGAGGAGCGGCCCGCGGTCGAGAAGGGCGTGGCGGGCACCCACGTGCTGCGGCGCGTCTTCTACCCCGCGCAGCGCGCCGAGCCGCTCAACGACGCGACCGTCTACGTGGTCAACGACGGCCGCCTGTATGCCGACAGCGTCCGGGCCGTCTACGAGGAGCGGCTGCGGCGCGGCGACGACCGCGAGCACATCTGGATCGTCAAGGACGGCGCGTTCACCCCGCCCGGCCCGGCGACCGTGGTGCGCGCCAACAGCCGTGAGCACCACGAGGCGCTCGCCCGCTCCCGCTACATCGTCACCAACTCGTTCCTGCCCGTCTGGTTCCGCTCCCGCGAGGGCCAGGTGGTCGTGCAGACCTGGCACGGCACGCCGGCCAAGCACATCGGCAACGACCAGCCGCACATGGCCCGCGACCCCCGCCCGCCGATCTGGCACCGGCAGGCCGCCGAGGTGCGCGGCTGGGACGTGCTGCTGTCACAGTCGCCGTGGGCCACCCCGGTGCTGCGCAAGGCGTTCGGCTACCAGGGCGAGGTCCTCGAGAGCGGCCTGCCGCGCAACGACGTCCTCACCTCACCCGACAGGGACGACCTGGCGGCGGCGGTCCGCGAGCGCCTCGGCTTGGCCGAGGGCAAGCGAGTGATCCTCTACGCCCCCACCTGGCGCGACTACGACCGCAAGAACGCCATGGTCAAGCTCGACCTGGCCAAGGCCCGTGAGGCGCTCGGCGCGGACCACGAGCTACTGGTGCGCGCCCATCCCATGCAGGCCATGCCCGCCGTGCCTGACATCGCCCGCGACGTCACCACTTATCCCGACATCGCGGATCTGCTGCTGGTGACGGACGTCCTGGTGACCGACTACTCCTCGGTCATGTTCGACTTCGCCGTGACGGGCCGCCCGATCGTCTTCTACGGTTATGACCTGGCGAAGTACTCCACCAAGCGGGGCCTGTACGTGGACCTGCCGGAGATCGCGCCGGGCCCGGTACTGTCGACGTCGTCGGACGTGGTCGACGCGCTGCGGTCCATCGACGAGGTGGAGGCGGCGCACGCCGACCGCTACAGCGCCTTCCGGGCCACCTTCGCCCCGCGCGACGACGGAAAGGCCACCGCCCGGGTCGTGGACCACATCTTCTCCTGAGTTCTGCCAGGCTCAGTGTCTCGGCGTGTCGGTGATAATCCTGACATTTGCCCAGATACCGTAGGCGATCGTGCGGGGCGACCGGTCAAGTCGGCACGATCTACCCCTGTGGTCTGGTGGAATCTAGTGTTGTGAGTGGTCAGACCTGGCGACTGGTGCGCCGCAGCAGTGGGGGGCCTGCAGAGGCCCCTGTGCTGGACGAACATCAGCGAGCCGCGGTCGAGCACCAGGGCGGCCCGCTGCTCGTGCTCGCCGGGCCGGGCACCGGCAAGACCACCACGATCGTGGAGAGCGTCGTCGAGCGGATCGAGCGGCGTGGAGCGGACCCAGAGCGGGTGCTGATCCTCACCTTCAGCCGCAAGGCCGCCGGCGAGCTGCGCGAGCGTGTCACAGGACGGCTGCGCAGGACCACCCGCACGCCGCTGGCGTTGACCTTCCACTCCTATGCCTACGCGCTGCTGCGGCGCGAGGCCGTGCTCGCCGGTGAGCAGCCGCCGCGCCTGCTCACCGGGCCCGAGCAGCTCCTGGAGGTGCGGCGGCTGCTCCACGGCGAGCTGGAGGACGGCGCTCTGGAGTGGCCGGAGGACCTGCGCGAGCCGTTGAAGACCCGCGGGTTCGCCGAGGAACTGCGCGACTTCCTGTCGCGAGCCGCGGAGCGCGGGCTCGACGGCGAACGGGTGCAGGAGCTGGGCAGGCGCCACGGCCGGGCCGACTGGGTGGCGGCGGGCCGGTTCTCGCAGCGTTACCAGGTCCGCTTCGACCTCGATCCCGATCCGGCGCTCGACTACTCCGAGCTGATCAGGGCGGCGGCGGGGCTGCTGACCGACCCCGACGTGCGCAGGCGCGAGCGCGCGGCGCAGGACGCGGTGTTCGTGGACGAGTACCAGGACACCGATCCGGCTCAGGAGTTCCTGCTGCAGCAGCTCGCGGGCGACGGCCGGGACCTGGTCGCGGTGGGCGACCCCGACCAGTCGATCTACGGTTTCCGCGGCGCCGACGTGCACGGCATCATGAAGTTCCCGGAGCGTTTCCGTACCCGTGACGGGCAGGACGCGCCGGTGGTGGCGCTGAGGATCTGCCGTCGCAGCGGCGCCGAGCTGCTGGAGGCCTCGCGCCGGGTCGCCGCCCGTCTGCCCGCCGCGCCCATGCCCGACGCCACCCCCGGCGGCCGCTCCAGCGGTCACCGGGACCTGTTGCCGCTGCCGGAGACGCCGGCCGGGGACGTGCGCGTGCTGCTGGCCGACAGCACCAGCCAGGAGGCGGCCGTGGTCGCCGACACGCTGCGGCGGGCACACCTGATCGACGGGGTGCCGTGGCACCGGATGGCGGTGCTGGTGCGCTCGGCGGTCCGCCAGGTGCCGCTGCTGCGGCGCGCGCTGGTCAACGCCGGGGTGCCCACGATGATCGCCGGCGACGAGGTGCCGATCGCGCAGGAGCCCGGGGTACGGCCACTGCTGACCATGCTCCGGGTCGCGCTGGACCTCGCCGAGCTGGACGAGGGCGTGTCCGAGGAGCTGCTGACCGGGCCGCTCGGCGGGACGGACATGATCGGGGTACGTCGTCTGCGCCGCGCCCTCAAGATCGCCGAGAACGAGGCGGCCGCCGAGCCGCCGGCCGAAGGCGAGCCGGTGGCGGAGGTGGAGCCGGTCACCCTGCCCTTCGTGCCGCGCTCGTCCGGAGAGCTGCTCGTGGCGGCGGTCAAGGACGCGCGCGAGCTCGTCCGGATCGAGCCGCACATCGCGCTGCCCGCGGAGCGCGTCGCCAGGCTGCTGGCCACGGCCAGGGAGGCGGTGCGGCAGCAGGGCAGCGCCGAGGAGGTGCTGTGGGCCGTGTGGCAGGGCAGCGGGCTGGCCGAGCGGTGGACCGAGCTGAGCCTGTCCGGTGGCGCCCGGGGGGCGCAGGCCGACCGGGACCTCGACGCGGTGGTGGCGCTGTTCGACCACGCCGCCCGCTTCGTCGACCGGATGCCCAAGGCCGGGCCCGAGGTGTTCCTGGACGACCTGGCCTCACAGGAGATCCCCGGCGACACGCTGGCCGAGCGCGCGCCCGACGGCGACGCCGTGCGCGTGCTGACCGCGCATCGCTCCAAGGGCCTGGAATGGGACGTGGTCGTCGTGGCGGGCGTGCAGGAGGGGGTCTGGCCCGACCTGCGACTGCGCGGGTCGATGCTGGGTGTGGAAGATCTGGTCGAGGTGGTGGAGGGGGCGCGGCCGAGCGCCGCGTCGCTCGCCTCGAAGCTGCTGGCCGAGGAGCGGCGGCTGTTCTACGTGGCCGCCACCCGCGCCCGCCGCAGGCTGGTGGTCACCGCCGTGGGCGGCGAGGACACCGACGAGCGGCCTTCGAGGTTCCTGTCGGAGCTGATGCCGGGCGCGGTCGAGGAGGCCACGGTCGACGACCGGGCCAGGTGGCTGAACATGGCCGCGCTGGTGGCGGACCTGCGCAGCGCCGTCACCGACCCCACCAAGCCCGCCGGGATGAGGCGGAAGGCCGCCCAGCAGCTCGCCAGGCTGGCCGCCGCCGGAGTGTCCGGTGCGCATCCCAACGACTGGTACGCCCTGACCACCATGACCGACGACCGCGCCCTGAGCTGGCCGGACGACGTGGTCAGCATCTCCCCGTCGGCGGTGGAGAGCTTCACCAAGTGCGGCCTGCGCTGGCTGCTGGAGACGGCCGTCGGCGCCGCCGGCACCAGCTCCGCGCAGGGCCTCGGCACGGTGATCCACGCGCTGGCCGTGCTGGCCGCCACCGACCTGCCCAACGAGGACCTGCTCGGCAAGCGCCTGGACGAGATCTGGACCGAGCTCGACTTCGGCGGCGTATGGTTCAACCGCAAGCAGCGCCAGGTGGCCGAGCAGATGATCGGCAAGTTCCTCCGCTGGCACAAGGAAAACCCGCGAGAGCTCGTCGCCCTGGAAGAGGCGTTCGTCGCCACGGTGGCCGACGGCGTCCAGATCAAGGGCCGCGTCGACCGGGTGGAGCGCGACTCGGAGGGCCGGGCGGTGATCATCGACCTCAAGACGGGCGGTTCCAAGCCGAAGCCGGGCGAGCTCGACCGTCACCCGCAGCTCGGCGTCTACCAGCTCGCGGCGCTGCTGGGCGCGTTCGCCAGGCACGGCATGACCGAGCCCGGCGGGGCCGCGCTGGTCCAGCTCGGCAAGGCGGCGGGCAAGAGCGCCGCGGTCGAGCAGCAGCAGCAGGCGCTGGCCGAGGACGCGAACCCCGGCTGGGCCGGGGACCTGGTCGACACCGTGGCGATCGGCATGTCAGGACCGTTCTTCCAGGCGAAGGTGAACGACGGCTGCCGCACCTGCGCGGCCAGGGCGAGCTGCCCGGTGAACGACAGCGGGGGACAGGTGTGCTGAACCCGGTCGAACTGGCCGACAAGCTCGGCATCCTGCCGCCCACCCGCGAGCAGGCCGCCGTCATCGAAGCCCCCCTCGAACCCATGGTCGTCATGGCCGGCGCCGGTTCGGGCAAGAGCGAGACGATGGCCGGCCGGGTGGTCTGGCTGGTCGCCAACGGGCTGGTCAAACCGGCGAACGTGCTCGGCCTGACGTTCACCCGCAAGGCCGCCGCCGAGCTCGCCACCCGCGTCAGGGAGCGGCTGGGCGGCCTGGCGGAGGCGGGCCTGGTCGAGCCCGCGATGCTGGACGAGGAGCCGACCGTCTCCACCTACCACGCCTACGCCGCCCGCCTGGTCACCGACCACGCCCTGCGTGAGGCGCTGGAGCCCACCATGCGCCTGGTCACGCCGGCGGTCTCGTGGCAGCTCGCCTCCCGGGTGGTGGCCATGTACGACGGGCCGATGGACAGGATCGAGCTGAGCCCGCCGTCGGTCACGGCCGCGGTGCTGGAGCTGGCCGGGGAGCTGTCGGAGCACCTTCGCGCCGCTCCCGACGTGCGGCGGGTCGGCGAATGGCTGCGGGAGAGGTACGACGCGCTGCCGGGCAGGACGATCGCGGCCCAGCGCAAGCCGCTGGCCGTGCAGGCGGCCAGGGAGCAGCTGCTGCCGCTGGTGGAGGCGTACGAGCGGCTCAAGCGCGGCCGGGAGGTCATCGACTACGGCGACCAGATGTCGCTGGCGGCGAGGATCGCCGCCAACCACAAGGAGGTCGGCGAGATCGAGCGCTCCCGCTTCTCGGTGGTGCTGCTCGACGAGTATCAGGACACCAGCCACGCCCAGCTCGTGCTGCTGCGCTCGCTGTTCGGCGGCGGCCACCCGGTGACGGCGGTGGGCGACCCCTGCCAGTCGATCTACGGCTGGCGCGGCGCCTCGGCGGGCAACCTGCGCCGCTTCCCCCGGGACTTCAGGATCGGCTCCGGCGACCTCGCCCCGGTGCGGCAGCTCAGCGTCAGCTTCCGCAACGGCGACCGGGTCCTCGACGTCGCCGCCCGGATCCAGCTGCCGCTGCGCATGGAGGCCCGTGAGGTGCCCGTCCTGGTTCCCGGCTCCAACCGGGTCGACCGCGGCCGGGTCACCTGCGCCTTCCACGAGACCGCCGAGGACGAGGCCAGGTGGATCGCCGACGGCCTGGCGAGACTGCTGGGCCAGGAGGTCGCCCCCGACGGCCTGCCCTGGGGCGAGAAGGAGCGCAAGAAGACGCTCGCCATCCAGCCGCAGGACGTGGCGATCCTGGCGCGCAAGCGATCGCAGTTCCCCGCCCTGCGCAGGGCCCTGGAGGAGCGCGACATCCCGGTCGAGGTCGTCGGCCTGGGCGGCCTGCTGACCGTGCCCGAGGTCAACGACATCGTCGCGACGCTGCGCGTGCTCTACGACCCGACGGCCGGTGACGCGCTGGCCCGGCTGATGGCGGGACCGCGCTGGCGGATCGGCCCGGCCGACATGCGGGTGCTGGGCGAGTTCGCCCGCGAGCTGAACCGCGAGTCCCGCGACAGCCGCCGTGCCGACGACCCGCTGGACCAGGTGGTGGCCGATCTGGCCGAGGAGCGCGGCAGCCTGGTGGACGCGCTTGACGAGCTGCCCGACCGGGAGGCGTGGCTGGGCTCCTTCTCGCCGCTGGCCGCGACCAGGCTGGTCGCGCTCGCGCACGAGCTGCGCCAGCTCAGGGCCCACACCGGGCAGCCGCTGGCCGACCTGATCAGCGAGGTCGAGCGCAGGCTGGGGCTGGACATCGAGGTGGCGGCCCGTGGCGGCACGGTCAGCGCCTTCGCCGCCCGGGCCGACCTCGACGCCTTCCAGGACGCCGCGTTCCGGTTCGCGGGCGACGCCGAGGATCCGACGCTGGGAGCGTTCCTGGCCTACCTGCAGGCGGCCGAGAGCGAGGAGTTCGGGCTGGAGGCCGGCCGGGTCGGCGAGAGCAACAGCGTCAAACTGATGACCGTGCACGCCTCCAAGGGCCTGGAGTGGCCCGTCGTGGTGGTGCCCGGCCTGTCGCAGCTCGTCAGCTCCAAGGGCACGATCGCCTCCGGCAGCATGTTCCCCGCGACCCCCGTGACCAACAGCCGCTGGACCGACAACCCGCGCAAGCTGCCGTACGCGCTGCGCGGCGACGCCGCCGACCTGCCCAGGCTGAGCGGGCTGGGCAAGGAGGAGCTGGCCGTTTTCGACGAGCTCTGCCGCGACCGCGACGTCACCGAGGAGCGGCGGCTGGCGTACGTGGCCGTCACCCGCGCCCACTACCACCTCATCGCCTCCGGCTACCGGTGGGGGAGCGCCTCCAAGCCGCTGGCGCCGTCGGACTTCCTGCTGGAGATCCGCGACACCGCCGACCGGGTGGCGTTCTGGGCGCCCGAGGTGGTCGAGGGCGCCACGAACCCGCTGCTGGCCGAGCCCGCCGAGGCCGTCTGGCCGGTCACCCCTGAAGGCCTGCGGTACGAGTCCGTCCTCGACGGCGCCAGGCTGGTGGAGAACGCGCTGGAAGGCACGGAGGCGGCCGAGGAGGACGAGCCGCTGCGCGCGTTCGAGGAGGAGCGTGTGCGCGCCTGGGAGCGCGACACCGACCTGCTGCTGCGCGAGCGCGAGATGCACCGGCGGCGCCGCGCCACGACCGTCGAGCTGCCGACCAAGCTCACCGTGTCGTCGCTGGTCACGCTGGCCGCCGACGCCCGGGAGCTGGCCCGCAGGATCCGCCGCCCGGTCCCGGTCAAGCCCGCCCCGCTGGCCCGCCGCGGCACCTCCTTCCACAAGTGGCTGGAGACGCGCTGGGACCAGCAGCGGCTCATCGACGACTTCGAGCTGGACGTCCTGCGGGAGCCGGAGGAGGCGGACGTGCGGCTGGCCGAGCTGCAGGAGCGCTTCGAGCAGAGCGAGTGGGCAGGGAGGCGGCCGCACGACCTGGAGGTGCCGTTCGAGACCATGATCGCCGATCGGCTGGTGCGGGGGCGGATGGACGCCGTCTTCGAGCTGCCGGACGGCCGCTACGAGGTCGTCGACTGGAAGACCGGCGCGCCGCCGAAGGGCAAGGCGGCCAAGGCCGCGTCGGTGCAGCTCGCCGCCTACCGCCTGGCCTGGTCCCACCTGGCGGGGGTGCCGCTGGAGAAGGTGGGCGCGGCCTTCCACTATGTGCGCGCGAACCGCACCGTGCGGCCGGTGGACCTGCTCGACGCCGACGGCCTGGTGGCGCTCATCGAGGCGGTCCCCAGGGGCTCCTAGGCCCGCAGATAGCGGAAGGCCGGCCGAGGATGCATCAGGAAGTCGTGGTGGGAGATGTTCCAGGCATAGGCCCCGGCCATCCCGAACACCACCGTGTCTCCCACCCGCACAGAAGTCACGATTTGTCGGGCGAAGACGTCTTTGGGGGTGCATAGCTGGCCGACGAGGTTGACCGGCTCGTCCGTGAGGGCTGGGCCGTCGCCGGTCGGCAGGACCGTGAAGGGCTGGTCGTGGCCCTTGGTCACCGGGGTTCGCAGGTGGTGGGTGCCGCCCAGGAGGATCGCGTACGCCTGGCCGCGCACCCGTTTCACGTCCACGACCCTGGTGACGTAGTGGCCGCAGTAGGCCGTCAGCGCCCGGCCCGGCTCGATGCGCACCCGCTGGCCTGGCCGGCGCACCCCGGCCAGCCCGGCGCCGTAGCGGGCCCAGTCGAACCTCCCGGCGGGCGAGGTGTAGGACACGGCCATGCCGCCGCCCAGGTTCACCTCGGCCCGGTCGGTGTCCAGCAGCGTCCCGGCCAGCCGGAGCAGCTCCGGCGCCGCCAGGCCGCTGGCCAGGTGGGCGTGCAGGCCGCGCAGCCGCACCCGGCCGGTGAACAGGGGCAGGCACTCGGCGACACCGGCCTCGTCCATGCCGAACGGGCCGCTCATCGTGAGCGCGGCGCCCTCCACCGGCAGGTCCGGGTTGATCCGCAGCAGCACGTCGGCCTCCAGTCCGGTCGCGAGCAGGCGGCGCAGCTCGTTCGGCGACTCCACGTGGATGCGGTGGTGGGGCAGCCGCAGCTCGGCGTCCGTCTTCCCGGGCCCGCCCAGGGCCAGCGGCCTGCCGGGAAGCAGGCCGGAGACGTGCGCGTGCTCGCCCTCCGACGACACCTCGAAGCCGTCCACGTGCCTGTCCAGCACCCGCAGCAGCTCCGCGTCCGGATTGGCCTTGACCGCGTAGTACAGCTCGATGTCCGGCAGCGCGCGCCGTACGGCCGCCGCGTGCTCGTCCAGGGCGGGCAGGTCGTAGAGGTAGGCCGGGACGGCGGGGAGCCGCAGGGCGGCTTCGCGAACTCCGGTGGCGATCATGCGAGCGGGTTCGCGATCGGGACGTATCCGGCGGACCGGTCGGCAGCCCTGGCCCAGCGCACGCTCAGGTTGGCCTTGGCCGGCAGCGGGGACCCGGCCAGGAGGTCCGACAGGGGCAGCGGCCAGCCCAGCTCGCCGGCCTGCCGGACGAAGATCTCGCGGGCGGCCTTCCACAGGTGGGGCAGCAGTGTCTCGTCGCCACCCGCCACCGTCCCGGCGATCTCCATGAGGTGGTTGACCAACAGGCAGTAGACCACCCTCGCCCAGCCGCGCTCGGCGTCGTACGACAGCGCCTGCGCCACCTGCGGCGCCAGGCCGGTGAGGTCGTGGCGGCCGGTGACGAGCTTGGTGCCCTCCAGGTCCCGGAAGACCGCCTCCACGGGCAGCCCGGAGTCGTCCAGGCCGACCAGGACGTTCTGCAGGTGCGGTTCGAGGATCACGCCGTGCTCGAAGTAGAGCTCCAGGACGGGCGGCGCGACAGCCGAGACGTAGGCGGCCCACCAGGCGACCGGGTCACGGCCGAGCGCCCCCAGGCGGGGCGGTCCTGCCGGGCCGGCGAGCACCGCGTCCGGCCTGGCGGATCCGGCCGGGCCGAACCCCGTCCCGGCGGCGAGGGCGCCGGCCAGGATCGGGGTCACGCCGGGCGAGCAGGCCGTCCACGGGCCGTCCCTGACGATCACGCCGAGTCCTTCCAGCAGGCGCGGGCCGAGGCGGGCCGAGCGGTAGCCGGGCTCGGGGAGCCATCGCGTTCCAGGGAACTTGCCGGATATTTCATCGAATATCGGGGTGAGGCGGCTGGTCAGCTCCACCGCACCGGCCAGCTCGTACCAGGCGTTCTTCCGCACGCAGTTGGTGATCCGCACGTCGAGGCTGAACTTCAGGCACGCCCCGGCCGCCGGCGCGTACACGGTCCGCACCGACGAGGTGGGCACGACGGCGGGCCCCGGCCCCAGATCCACCAGCTCGCCGCCCAGCCGGGGCCGCAGCAGGTCGAGCTGCCACGGATGGGCGGGCAGCAGCCGGTAACCGGCGGGGGCCACGCCCAGCAGGTCGAGCGCCCCCGCGTCCCCCTCCTCGGCCAGCACGTCCTCGCGTACACCCAGCAGCCGGAGCGGGAACCGCGCGTGCGCCTCGGGCGCGTAACGCAGCCACCCGGCCCCGCCCCGCGCCTTCGGGCTCGGGTGGAACGGATGCCCGTACACCAGCGCCTGCTCCGAGGCCAGCCACGGATCCGCCGGAGGCACGGCCGCGGCCCTGGCACGCAGGATCTCGGCCACGGCCTCGCGGCTCGCCGCCACCTGCCCGGCGAACTCCCCGTTGTGGTCACGGTCGCCGCCCAGATCGGCCTCCGCCAGCCGTACCAGCTCGTCGGCCGTCAGCGGGTGCCAGGCGCCCGCTTCGAGGCGCTCGGGGCGGCCCTCGAAGCGCAGCGCGGCGCCGCCGCGCGTGCGCGCCCGCAGCAGCGCGCCGCCCACCCGCAGCAGGAGGTACGGCGGCGCGGGCCAGACCAGGCCGCGCGGCCCGGCCACCTCCCGCACGCAGCAGCGCAGCAGGGCCGCGAGCGTCGCCTCCTCGGCCAGCTCGGCAGGCGAGGTGAGGGCCAGACCGTGCATTCAAGCTCTCCTCAGGTAGTTGGGCCCGCTGGTGCCGTAGAACTTGTTGACGTCCCTGGCGCCGGTCCGCTCCTTGGCCACGAGCGTCCCGGCGGTGACCATGGACTTGCCGGTCAGCCTGGCCGCGTCGAGCGTCCTGGCCCGCAGAAGCCTGGCCATCGGGTCGTCGCCGTAGCCGTCGAGCGCCTCGGCCAGCGTGTCGCGCAGCAGGGCGGACGCCCGGGCGTGCGGCAGCGCCCCGAACGCGATCGCGGCGGAGGCCAGGTGGAGGGTGATGGTCACGAACACGTCGGCCAGCGCGTGCGGGTCGTCGGTCAGCATCCGGGGATCGGCGAATCCGGGCACCTCGACTCCGGCGGCCGCGAGCCTGGCGGGGGAGGCCAGCAGCCCGTCGTTGTCCTTGACCAGCAGCTTCATGCCATCGTCCGTGAAGACCAGGGACAGGTTCTGCTGGTGGGCCTCCAGCGCGACGCCGTACTCGACGAACAGCCGCACGTTCCAGCCCAGCAGGAGGCGCAGGTAGGCGGGCAGCACGTCGCCCAGTTCGGCCAGGACTCCCGGCACGGCCAGCGCGGCGACCGGCACGACCTGGCCCGGCGGGAGCCTGCGCACCATCCAGGCCAGGTACTCGTGCCCGGCGTGCGCGTACGTCTGCTCGTCGGCGATCAGCACCTCCGGACCGGCGAGCTCGCGCAGCAGCGACTCCGCCCTGGCGCCGTCGCCCAGCGTGCCCGCCTTGATCGAGCGCCGGTTGCGCGCCCCGAGCGTGCTGGTGGGCAGCGGCAGCTTGAGATGGGTGCGGGCGTCGATCTCCACGGTCCGCATCGACAGGGTGGGCCGTACGGTGACGCGCGGCTCGTCCAGGACCCGCACCCCGTCGATCTTCCGCACCTCTTCCACGGCCAGCGGGTGCACCGGGAACAGCACCTCGCCGTCCGGGAGCACCTCCGCCATCACGTCGGCGGGCAGCCTGGGCGCCGAGCCCGGCTCCAGCATCCGGTGCGGCACGGCCGCCCAGCGCAGCTCGAACGCGGGCGCGAACTCCGGCGCGTACGCCAGCAGGTCGGCCTCCGACAGCCCCAGCCGCGCCCGTGACGTGGGATAGACCGGATGGTCGGCGAACGCCGCGAGCGACTCGTAGGACGGCCTCCCGGCGAGCACGCGGGGCAGGTGCGCGTCGTGCAGCTCCAGCGCGGCCAGCGCCGCCACGCACTCCTCGAAGAACGCCGCCACGCCCTCCGCGTCCTGCGGCGCGGCGATCTCCGCCAGCGTCTCCAGGACCTGCTCCAGCCCGAGCAGCTCGCCGGGCGCCACCACGAAGTCCTGGAACGGCACGCCGGGCGCCAGTCGCACCAGCCGCCCGTCGGCCAGCGTCAGCCCGACGCCGTCCCGGCTCCTGGTCACCCGGGACGACAGCTTGCCGTAGTCCTCGCGCAGCAGCGCGTCGAGCACCCGGGCGGCCAGGTACGCCTCCCTGGGACTCATCCGACGACCCAGGGCCGGGTGGCGCGATAGTCGAGGACGGCCGCGTCCACCCGGGCCCGGTCCGGCCCGACGGCCCGGATCACGCCCAGGTAGTCGCGGTTGGTGTGCGTCTGTTCCACCCGCTCGCCGACCCGGCGCAGCGGCCGGTGCCAGAGCCTGACGCCGTCGCGGTCGAACTGCTCCGCACCGGGCGCCGAGGTGATCGTGCCCGACCGGCCGGCGACCAGGCTGACCGCGCTGCCGTACCGGCCTGTCGACGGCACGGCCGGGACGCCTTCGCCGAGGTGCGCCCGCAGGATCCACTCGAACAGCGGCACCCCGAGCACGTCGGCGAGCAGGAAGTCGCAGTGGTCGCCGATGACCCGGTAGTTGATCTCGACGATCCTGGGCCCACGCGGGGTGAGCACGTATTCGGTGTGGCAGGCGCCGAAGCCCGCGCCGATCGCCCGCAGCGCCGCCAGCACGTGCTCGTGCGGCCCCTCCGGCGCCCAGTCCAGCCGCTCCTCGACGAAGTGCGGCAGCGGCCCCAGCGTGGTCTCGAACCCGCCGAGCACCCGGATCGTCCTCCCGTCGCCCAGTGTCTCCAGCGTGCGCAGCGGCCCCTGGAGATACTCCTCCACGACCAGGGACTCGCCCGGACGCCGCTTCCTGACCGATCGGACGGCCCCGGCCAGGTCGGCGTCCACGTACAGCACGTCCTCACTGGCCACGCCCTCCCGGGGCTTGACCACGAGAGGGTAGGGCAGCTCTTCCGGCACCGGATCGGCGGGCCCGAGCCGCACGGAGAAGACCCGCTCGACCCCCGCCTCGGCGAGCCTGCGGCGGGTCAGGAACTTGTTCTTGGCGGTCAGGCAGGCGCGCCAGTCCTTGCCGGGCAGCCCGAAGTAGTCCGCGGCCAGCGCGGTCTCCGCCTGCAGGTGATCGGAGTTGGAGAAGACCGCGTCGGGCCTGCCGAGCTGCTCGATCGCGTCGATCAGGGCGCGCGGGTCGCGCACGTCGCAGGCGACCGCGCCGGGATGCCGCTCCGGCCGGTCGGTGAGGATCGTCACCTCGCACCCCAGCGCGCGGGCCGCGGGCAGGAACCCGCCGGTCACCGAGTCGGTCGCTTTGAGCGCGGTCAGGTAGAGCCGCAACGCGAGGCACCCCCGGATGGATCAGGTAAGGCTAACCTAACCCGCAAGATCCTAGTCCCTCGAAGATCCTCCCGAAGCCGGGAAACCGCAATCGGCGGCTAACCCCGAGGTCATAGGATGACATGGGATTTGGGAAGGGTGGGTCCGTGGAAACGAGCACGGAAGAACAACTCATCGGACCGCTGCTCCTCGCACGCGGCACCATCGACAGATCGGCGGCACTGAGAGCCGACGCCACTTGGTTGGAACGTGCCTGGACGGATTCGGCCACCAGGGTGCTCGTGATCGACAACGGTCGCACGCTGGTCAGGCGCACCGGCGAGGAGGTCCACGCGGTGCTCTTCACCACCGCGCAGGCCCCGCCCGGCGAGCGCTACCTGCTCGGGGTCGAGGACGGCGTCGCCTACTTCGCGGTGGCCGCACCGCTGCCCGGCATGCCGTCGGGCGACATCAACGGCCGCGTCACGGTCGCCATGAGCCTGCGCGACACCCCCGACGGCCAGGCCGTCCCCGCCGGACTGCGCCAGGTGGGCGGCCTGCTCGGCGACCGCGACGCCGGCCTGCTGGTCTACGCGGTCGCGCTCGAAGCCTGGCACGCCACCCATGAATACTGCCCGCGCTGCGGCACCCGCACGGAGGTCCAGGCGGGCGGCCACATCCGCGTCTGCCCGCAGGACTCGAGCCAGCACTTCCCCCGCGTCGACCCCGCGGTCATCATGCTGATCCGCGACCCCGACGACCGCTGCCTGCTCGCTCGGGGGCCCCAGTGGCCCGAAGGCCGCCTGTCGATCCTGGCCGGCTTCGTCGAGCCAGGAGAGTCGCTGGAGGCCGCGGTCGTCCGTGAGGTGGCCGAGGAGGTCGGTGTCGCCGTCGCCAACCCCCGCTATCTCGGCAGCCAGCCGTGGCCGTTCCCGCGCAGTCTCATGCTCGGCTTCTTCGCCGAAGCTCTCACGACCAGCCTGATCCCGGACGCGGAGGAGATCGCCGAGGCCCGCTGGTTCTCCCGCCAGGAGCTGGTCCAGGCTCTGGAGACTGGAGAGGTGAGACTCCCGCCCCCGGTCTCCATCGCCCGCCGCCTCATCGAGACCTGGTACGGCCAGCCTCTCGTGGGCGACTGGTGACATGATCGAGACCTGGGTGGCCAAAGCACCCAGGTCTCAGCGATCATCCTAACCCCGGCGAAGGCCGGAGGAAACGTGTCAGGCCGCTTCGAGGAGGGCCTTCACCTCACGCGCCGACGGGTTGGTGCGCACGACGCGCCCCTTGGGAGTCTCGATCACCACGGTCGGAACCGTCTGGTTACCGTTGTTGACGCTCATGACGAACGCGGCCGCGTCGGGGTTCCGCTCGATGTCGATCTCGTCGAACCGGATGCCTTCTCGGGTCAGCTGGGACTTGAGCCGCTTGCAGGGGCCACACCAGGTAGTGCTGTAGACCGTGAGCGCCATTTCAGACAATCCCTCCAAGGTCAGGAACACAGGCGTTGGCTGCAACAACGCCGGCAGCGCCGTTAATCCCTATCCGATGCGCTCGCTGATCCATTCCTGCACCCGCTCGGTCACGCTCACCTCGCGGTAGAGCGCGCTGGCGTGGGCCGCGCCCGGCACGGTCACGACCGTCACGGGCACGCGGGCCTTGGCCAGCATCTCCTTGAGCACCGCGCTCTGCGACGGAGGCACGAACTCGTCCTCCGAGTGGACGGTCAGCATCGGCGCGTCCTTGGCGCTGGCGTGCCAGGCGACCTCCATGCTCGCCCAGACCCGCGAGCACTTGCCCTTGGGCGCGCACCCGCCGGCCAGCAGGATCGACGCGGTGCGGAGCCTGCGCGCGTTGGGGTCGGCCGCCGTGGCGCCGTCGGTGTAGGCGCGCAGGGGCGAGATGATCGGCGACAGGCCGACGACGCCCTTGAGCCCGGGCAGGCCGTTGCCGTAGGTGCCCACGGCGGCCGCGATGTGGCCGCCCGCGGAGAAGCCGGCCACCACGAAGTTGCTCGCGTCGAACGCCCATCTGTCGGCGTGCCTCTTGGCCGTGGCGATGGCGTCCAGCGCGTCGACGCGCTGTGCGGGCCAGGCCGCCTCGGTGGAGAGCCGGTAGTTGATGTTGAAGACCGTGTAGCCGCGGTCGGCATAGCTCCGGGTGATCTCGGTCATGTACTTCTTGTCGCCGCTGGACCACCAGCCGCCGTGGATGAGGAAGACGGCGGGCCGCTTCACCCCGTCGGGGGTCCACCAGACGTCCATCTGCTGATGGCGGTGCTTGCCGTAGGAGACGGTCTCCGTGGCGAGGCCACCGATGCCGTCCGGATCGGTCGGCAAGGTCGCCGTGGGGCCCGGTGTGGGCTCTGCTGCCGCTTGTGCCGCCACTGGCGTGAGCGCGACACAAGCGAGCGCGATAGCGCTCAAGGAAACCGCAGTTCGCACGGCCTTCCCTTCTCCCCCATGCTCATGGTCGGCCCCATTGTGATGGAAGAGACCAGTTCTTTGCACCTCGTAGGCGTTGATCAGGTGACTGCCGCATGTTGCCAGAATGGAGCCCGGACCGCCACCTGCTGGGAGGATGTACGGGTGAACAGCGTGGACGATGTGCTGTCCGGCCTCGATCCGGAGCAGCGAGAGGTGGCGGAGACCCTGCGTGGGCCCGTCTGCGTGCTGGCGGGCGCGGGCACGGGCAAGACCAGGGCGATCACCCACCGCATCGCCCACGCCGTGCGCAGCGGGGTGGTCGACGCGCAGAGCGTGCTGGCAGTGACATTCACCACACGGGCTGCCGGGGAGCTGCGGCAGCGGCTGCGGGCCCTGGGCGCGCCCGGCGTGCAGGCACGCACCTTCCACGCCGCCGCGCTGCGGCAGCTCACCTACTTCTGGCCGCGGGTGATCGGTGGCGAGGCGCCGTCGGTGATCGAGTCCAAGCTGCCGGTCCTGGTGGAAGCCTGCCGCCAGATCCGGAGAAACCCGGATCGATCCGAGTTGCGGGACATCGCCGCCGAGGTCGAGTGGGCCAAGGTCACCCAGGTCGGGCCGGAGGACTACGTCGCGGCGGCGGCCAAGCACCATCGCACCCCTCCGGTGCCGGCAGAGGAGGTGGCCCGCCTGTACGACTCCTACGAGCAGATCCGGCGCGAGCGCCACCTGGTCGACTTCGAGACCATCCTGGAGCTGACCGCCGCGGTGATGACCGAGCACCAGGAGGTCGCGGGCCAGATCCGCCAGCAGTATCGCTACTTCGTCGTCGACGAGTACCAGGACGTCAACCCGCTGCAGAAGCTCCTGCTCGACACCTGGCTCGGCGGCCGTGACGACGTGTGCGTGGTCGGCGACCCCAACCAGACGATCTACTCCTTCACCGGCGCCACTCCCCGCTACCTGACGGGCTTCGCCGTCGAGCACCCCGGCGCCGCGGTCATCAAGCTGGTCCGCGACTACCGCTCCACGCCCCAGGTGGTGGACCTGGCCAACCTGGTCATCGCCAAGGGCAGGTCTCCGCACCGCCTGGAGCTGCTCGCCCAGCGCCCCGACGGCCCCCGGCCGGCCTTCGCCGACTACGACGACGAGCCCGCGGAGGCGGCCGGAGTCGCCAGGGCCATCAGAAAACTGATCGACCAGGGCGTGCCGTCCCGCGAGATCGCGGTGCTGTTCCGCACCAACTCCCAGTCGGAGGCCTACGAGCAGGCCCTGTCCAAGGCCGAGATCCCCTACGTCCTGCGCGGCGCCGAGCGCTTCTTCGAGCGTCCAGAGGTACGGCAGGCGGTCGTGCTGCTGCGCGGCGCGGCCCGCTCCGCCACCGACGAGCCCCTGGCCTCGGAGGTCCATCACATCCTGACGGGCATCGGCCTGACGCCGTCACCGCCCGGCGGCGGCAAGGCGCGCGAGAAGTGGGAGTCGCTCAAGGCGCTGGCGGACCTGGCGGAGGACATGGCCGTCGCCGGCGCGGATCTGCCCGCGTTCGTCGCCGAGCTGGAGCGCCGCGCCTCCGAGCAGCACGCGCCGCCGGTCGAGGGGGTCACGCTGGCCTCCCTGCACGCCGCCAAGGGCCTGGAGTGGGACGCCGTCTTCCTGGTCGGCCTGACCGACGGCATGATCCCCATCATCTACGCGGAGACCCCCGAGCAGATCGAGGAGGAGCGCCGCCTGCTCTACGTCGGCATCACCCGGGCCCGCGAGCACCTCTCCCTGTCCTGGGCGCTGTCGCGGGCCCCGGGAGGCCGTAAGAGCCGCCGCCCGTCCCGCTTCCTCGACGGCCTGACCGGCCGCCCGTCCGCCGCAGCGCGCTCGGCGGCGCCCGCCCGCGAACGTCGCGCGGTCGCGGCCCCGGTGAGCTGCCGCATCTGCGCCAAGACTCTGACGGCGGCGGCTGAGCAGAAGCTGGGCCGGTGCGCCACCTGCCCGGCCGACTACGACGAGGCTCTGCTGGAGAGTTTGAAGGCCTGGCGTGCGGCCACCGCCAAGGAGACGAAGGTGCCCCCGTACGTGGTGTTCACCGATGTGACGCTTCAGGCGATCGCGGAGCGCGCGCCCGCGACCGAGCAGGAGCTGTTGTCGATCGCGGGCGTCGGCCGCGTCAAGCTCGACCGCTACGGCGAGGCGGTGCTCGATCTCTGTCGTTCCGCCGCGCACTGACTCGAGACCGCCGTAACCAGTGCGAAACGGTGGAGTGGGACCATGGTGATGGGCAAGTTCGCGGACACGCCAGACTTGTGCCAGAACGGCCAACGCAAGGGGGATTCGTGAACGAGGCGCTGAAGGAGCTCCTCGACCTGCTCGACCTGGAGCAGATCGAGCTGGACATGTTCCGCGGGCGCAGCCCGGAGGAGCGCATCCAGCGGGTCTTCGGCGGGCAGGTGGCCGCGCAGGCGCTGGTCGCGGCGGGTCGTACCGTGGGCTCCGACAGAAACGTGCACTCGCTGCACGCCTACTTCATCCGCCCCGGCGACCCCTCGGTCCCGATCGTCTACAACGTCGAACGGGTGCGGGACGGCAGGTCGTTCACCACCCGCAGGGTCACGGCCATCCAGCACGGCAAGACGATCTTCACCATGTCCGCGTCGTTCCACGTTCTCGAAGAAGGCGTGCACCACCAGGCGCTGGTGATGCCGGAGGTGCCGGATCCCGAATCGCTGCCCGGCTTCCAGGAGCGGATGGCCAAGCTGGTCGGCACCAACTCCGAGCTCCGCGAGTGGCTCTCGCGCCCGCGCCCGGTGGACGCCCGATACGCCTCCCCGCTGACTTGGGAGGCCTACCAGAACCCGGAGCTGCGCAGCGCCGAGACCAACGTGTGGTTCCGCTACGACGCCGAGCTGCCGGACGACCCGCTGCTGCACGTGGTGCTCGCCGCCTACGCCTCGGACTTCACGCTGGTCGACACGATCTTGCTGGCGCACGGCATGGCCTGGGGCGCCTCGAACGTCATGGGCGCCTCACTGGACCACGCCATGTGGTTCCACCGGCCGTTCAGGGCCGACGACTGGCTGCTGTACGCCCAGGAGTCGCCCTGGTCGGGGCAGGCCCGGGGGCTCGCGCGGGGCGAGATGTTCACCGCCTCAGGTGAGCTGGTGGTGTCCGTGGTTCAGGAGGCCATGATCCGTGTGACAAAGTCACAAAATCGCAGGTAGAAAATATGTTGCCCAGTCCCGGGATCCCGGTTTAGGGTCTTGGTCAAGCGAGTCGGGCATTCCGCCCGACGATCCCAGAGTGGAGGTGAGTCCCAGTGATCAGCATCAACATGTCGGCCACGCAGTGGCTCGCCTTCGCATGCCGTGACGCGGTGAGGCTCGTTGATGGGCCGGCCAAGCTGCGGCAGGAGAAGTCTGCCCGTCGTCAGGACTCCGCTTTCTATGCGCCCGCCCATGTCAGTGCGGCCGCCCTGATCGCTCCTGCCTACGCCGCGGGCGCCGAAGTGCCGACCCAGCAGATCACCAAGGGTGGATTGCGCGGTCCGCAACCCTGGAGGGATGCGCCGGTCATAACCTGACCGGCACATAGCAGCCCCCAGGCCGCGGATCCGCACACAGGATCCGCGGCCTCTTTGTTTGTCCGTGATCCCCGAACACCCACGAGGTGCCCGAACAAGATCAAAAAGCTCGATCAAAGGAGAAAGCAGATGGGGGCGAAGACGATCATGGACCTGATCGACGAAGCCGAGATCCCCTGTCGTACCGACCCTGACCTGTGGTTCGCAGAGTCACCGGAGGACGTCGAGTTCGCCAAGGCGCTCTGTGGCGGCTGCCCGATCCAGAAGGCCTGCTTGGCCCGCGCGCTCGAGCGCGAGGAGCCTTGGGGCGTCTGGGGTGGCGAGCTTATCCTCCGCGGGACCGTCGTACCCCGCAAGCGTCCTCGCGGCCGTCCGCGCAAGCACCCGGTCGCAGCCTGAACCACGCAGCAGTCCAGCAACAGCCTTCAGACCTTTAGACCTTCAGACAGAAAGAAGCCAGACAGATGAGCCTCATGCCGATGAGTCACACGGAGCCGTATCTCTACCATGAACTGGTAAACGACCGAATACAAACTCTCCATCGAGAGGCGCGCGAGCAGCGACTGGCCGCGCGTATCGACCGTGTCCAGCGGGCACGGCGCAGGGTCGAGCGGGCGAACGAACGCCTCAGCAGAGCCCTGAGCATGGAGGGCTGATCCGGGAGATCCTGCCGCCGGCGCAGGATCTCCCGGATCACCAGATCTGTGTGATCAGCTTGTGAATATCGATCGCCCCGTGCGGAACAGAATTGTTCCGCACGGGGCGATGTTGTTGAAGGGCCTCACCATTCGGATTTCTTCCGCAGTACGGGTCAGTGCGCGGTGACTCTGGTCACCGGGGCCATTGCCGGGTCGTCCTCGGCCGACCACAGGCGGGTGGCCATCCAGGCGATTCCCGCCGCGGCGAGGACCAGGCCGATCAGATATACCGGCAATGGGACGGCGTTGCGCAGAGAGCCGGGAATCATGCCCACGGCATAGAGTGCGACGCCCGGGACAGGAAGCAGGCCGGTCCGGATGGCCGCTCCACTGAATGTCAGCACCCCCGCCACCAGAATGACAGAAGTGACGATGAAGGCCATGCCCGTGTCGCCCGAGAGAAGACCCGACACCGTGGCGCCGCTGAGTGACGGGAAAACGAAATGCAACGCGTACTCAATGGCGAAGGCCCCGGCCAGGCCGGTGGCGTTGAGGAAGTAGCCGGCCAGACCGAGAGTCCCCGCGCTGCCACGGATGAGCAGGTACAGGCCGGTGAGCGCGAACAGCCCCGCCAGCGCCGCGAACGGGGCGAGGGCATGCGTGAGAGCCGTTTCTGGAATGACACCCGCGCGCCGGAGAACGTTCACGATGAGAAGCACGGCGCAGACGAAGCCCGCCACAGCGGTTATCCGGTAGAGACGCATACAGGACCATCCTTTTCTCCGGTGACAACGCCGTAAGCATGCGCGCTGTGGGCCGCGAAGTTGAGAGCGGGCGAGCTCCTGTAAGCACCTCGAAAGAATTCGGCGTGCCGCGCGGGAGCCGGAGCGTATTCGGTCACCGTTTGCGCAGGAAGGTGTGGCGGAACCGCCCCATTCGGCGTGGACGTGTCCTTGTCGGCGTCGATGCAGCACCTGGGTCGGTAGAGGAAGATTCGCCTCGCCGACCTCACTTGATCACCGCCATGGGCCTTTCACACCGACACAACGGCGTCCAGTACAAGAGAGGCGATGGCGAGCGCCAGAAAACCGCCTGGAAAGGCCAGGTTGTAGTACACGCGGGCCCGCACGTGCGCAACGAGCGCCCCGACGAAGAAGAGCACCAGGCCGGTCGCGGCGGCGAGGCCGACGAAGGGAACCCCGACCAGGCCGAGCATCAGACCAACCGCTCCGGCGAGCTTGAGCGCGCCGAGAGGCAGCACCCAGTTCGGCGGCACTCCCACTTCGGCGGCGTTCGCGAGGACGAATCTCGCCCGCGCGAAGTCGGCCACAGCCGCACCGGCGTTGACGACGATGGTCACGATGGTCACGACGGCGTACGCGGTCAGCATTCTTCCGCCTCACCGATCATCCTGGCCGGCATGTCGCCGAGAGCAGCCGGCAGCTGGGGCACGGACGCGGTGTCATCCCACATCCCCATCCGCCGCCGGCAGGTGGCGGTCATCGAGACGCCCGACGTGCTGCTCACCGGGGTGCCGGGTGTGGCGCCTGCTGGGATGGCGGATGTGGCGGGTGCCGGGATGTCTGGCACGGCGCTTATCGGGGTGTCGGGTGTGGTGCTCGCTGGGGTGGCGGGCGTGGTGCTTGCCGGGGTGGCGGGTGTGGCGGGTGCCGGGATGGCAGGCGGCTGCCAGAAGGCGCTGGCCACCGGAATGCCCGGCAGCCGGCCCGGCGCATCCCCAGTAAGGCTGTGCAGCTGCTGGACCTCCGCGTGGGCCGTTGGACGCACAGCCGGCAAGCACATGCGAGGCGGTACGGGAACCTGGCGAGGTCGGAACAGCTTCGCGTGCCTGGCCTTTCGGACCCGGGTTCGGTGTGTGGCGAGACGCACCAACTGTGGGCTCACAGCATCGGCCTCCTTGTCAGCAGGTGCAGCTGGGCGGCACTGGTCACCTCAATGACGCTCCCTATGCGGGAAATGTGACATCAGAACGCCGGCGAAATCCCTCGCCGCACCTTTCGTGACCGATCGACAAGATCAGCGGAGATGCACGAAGGACGATGACATGCCCAGATGCGCCGATGCCGTGATGCGCCAGGTGGCGACGTGCGACGCGGCGGGGCGCCGGGGGATGACGTGCGACGCGGCGGGGCGCCGGGGGATGACGTGCGACGCGGTGATGCGCGTCGTAGCAACGTGGCGAGCGTCGACTTGCCCGAGCTGGAGGCCCCGTTGAGCATGATGATCCGCCCCGGCCCGCGATCCGGCGGCTGTGGTTCCCTCAAGAGATTCATGCCTTCTGTATGGCACGGCCGAGCTGGAGATCAAGAGCTGTGAAGGAGTGCTGTGGCAGGCGATGGCCGGTGGCCGTGAGGAGGTTGAGGGATGCCGGGGCCGGTGTCAGGTGGTGGCGAGGGCTTCGTCGTTGGGGTCCTCGGTGAAGCCCGGAACCCAGCGGACGACCTCGTCGCGGAAGCGGGCCGTGGTGCCGAGCTGGCACAGGACGCCGATCCCGGCTGCGTGTACGCGGTGGATGAGAACGTACGAGGCCGGCAGGTTGAGCTGGCGGACGACGTTGGTGGGGCGGAGGTCGGTGACGCTGGCCGCTTGGGCGCGGAGCCATTCGCGGCTGAAGGTGAACTCCTCCACGGACGTCGGCTCGACGTAGGGGGCGAGGAAGGCGCGCAGGGCGTCGGGGTCGATCTCTATGCCGGGGCGGATGAAGCCTTCGTCGCGCAGGCCCGCCACCACGGACTCCATGTCGCCCTGGTTGAAGATGCGGGTCAGCTGGCCGAAGACCGGGGGGTAGCCGCCGGGCATGCGGTTGACGGCGCCGAAGTCGAGGATGCCGAGCTTGCCGTTGGGCAGGATGCGGAAGTTGCCCGGGTGGGGGTCCGCGTGGAGCATGCCGACGCGGGCCGGAGAGCAGAAGAGGAAGCGGACGAACAGCAGGCCGGCGTGATCCCGCTCCTGCTGGGTGCCGCCGGTGATGACGCGGGACAGCGGCGTGCCGTCCATCCATTCGGTGACGAGGATCATCTCGTTGGCGGCGATCACGTCAGGGACGTGGAAGTCGGGGTCGCCGTTGAACTCCAAGGCGAAGGCGTGCTGGGCCTCGGCCTCGCGCAGGTAGTCGAGCTCTTCGGCGACCCGGTCGCGCAGCTCGGCCAGCACCGCCTTGATGTCGAGACCCGGAAGCAACGCGCCGAACAGCTTGCCGAGACGCGCGAGCTGGGCGAAGTCGCCCAGCAGAGCCTTGCCGGCCCCGGGGTATTGGATCTTGACGGCGACCTGCCGGCCGTCGTGCCACACGGCCTTGTGCACCTGGCCGATCGAGGCGGCGGCGGTCGGCTGGTCGTCGAAGGTGAGGAAGTGGTCGCGCCAGTCGTCTCCGAGCTGCTCGGCGAGCACGTTGTGCACGGTCGCGGCGGGCAGCGGGGGTGCGGCGTCCTGCAGCTTGGTGAGCGTGGCACGGTAGGGGCCGACGATCTCCTGGGGCAAGGCGGCCTCGAAGATGGACAGCGCCTGGCCGAGCTTCATCGCGCCGCCTTTGAGCTCACCGAGGACCTTGAAGATCTGCTCGGCGGTGCGCTGCTGGATCTCCTCCGCGACGATCTCGGCGGACTTGCCGCCGATGCGCTTACCGAGCCCCAGGGCGGTGCGACCGGCGAAACCGATCGGAAGGGCGGCCAGCTTGGCGGAGCGCGTGACTGCGCGGCGCGGAAGATCGCTCACACTGATGCGCGGTATCCCAACCGGGATGCCACTTCCCCCCTTCGTGGTCGATACCTGGGCAAGTCAGTCGCAGGTAGCTGACATGACCATTGTTAGCGGATTTGGATTGTTTCGCATACAACGACATTGCGGGTGGACGTCCCACGACCGTCTTTTCCAGTGCCAATCAGGGAAGACGTCCATTGTGCCGTTGGTCACAACCGCCTCCCGGCCGTCGATATGGGCGAGCGCGTGACCGGCCGCCGCGGCCGCCACCATGCTCGCCAGGACGGCATCGCAGGCGATCTCGCCCGGAGGGAAGCCGCCCAGGCGTGCGGTGACGATCGGCCAGGCCGGGTCACGGTCGCGACGAGCCAAGTCTAGGCAGTGCAGACACGCGGTCTGACCAGGCAGAACCAGTGGGCCAACGCACCCGTGGCCCTCGAAGGCGGCCGCGAGCAGGTGGGGGATGCCCAGCGCGAACAGCTCGTTGACGAGCACGCGGTCGAGCGGTCGCACAGGAGTGAGGATCACGAGATCGGGCCGCTGGGACCTGTCACTCAGAGGTGGGCCACCGGCTCTCGCGTCCACGGTCGGGCCGTGCTGGTCCGCACGCTCCCGAGAGGCGGCCGGCCGGCGGCCCCGGCCCGAGGGGGCGGGTGAGGCGGTCGCCGAGCCTGTCGGGTGGGCGGTGGGCGAAGCGGCAGGGGAACCGGTGATCCTGCGGGCCAGCGCCACCGCGCCGTCCTGGCGGCTGAGGCCCAGTTCGGACCAGGTCAGGCCGCCCGGCGTGATGTCGCGGGGGAGGGTCGGCCCAGGATCGATCACCCGGATCGTCCCCACACCGGCGGCGGCCAGCAGGGCGACGACCTGCGCGCCAACGCGACCGGCACCGTAGACACGCACCTGCGCCTGCCCCCGGCGCAGCATCGCCTGCCGCCCGCCGTCCGGGGTGGACGAGGCCAGGTCAAGGGCGTCCAGGTCGGGTCGCAACCGGTCGAGCTGGGGCAGCGGCAGCGGGAGCGGCGGGCCCCCGGCGTCGTGCAGCACACCCTGCTGGATGAGCTGGTCGAGCAGGGATCGGGCGCTGACCTCGTCCAGCCCTGCCGCGGCGGCCTCTTTCAGCACGCGGGCGAGGTCACGGGTGCCGTCGAGACCGTCGATCCACCGGCGGACCGGCTGGGTCAGACCGGTCAGCATGACGGCCCGCCGTGGGTGCACGCCGAATTGGAGGGTGTGGTCGTCGCGGTCGGTGCGCCGGAGGGCGGGTTTCACACATGGCCTCATGGCGCGAAAGATTTGCACGGGCATTCAAGATCCGGATCCCCTTTCCCCGCTGCTGTGGATAACTCACGCCCGACCCGCGCCCCTGTGGACAAAGAACCCAACGGCACCGCGGGGCGGTGACGCCGACTGCAGGGCCGCACAAAAGGCCCCTGACGATGACGCCGGGAGTACGAACCGTAAAAAGGAGAAGGGCACCCGAAAGTCGCCCTACAGCCAGAGATCACCCCGCCGGGCTACGCTCCCCGCATGAACGAACTCTTGGTCGATCGTCAGGACGATGGCGTCGTCCTGGTCACCCTCAACCGCCCCGACGTACGCAACGCGATGACCGATGGCATGACCGCAGCCTGGCGCCGGACCATGACCGATCTGGCGGGGGACAGGGACGTCCGATGCGTGGTCGTGACCGGCGCCGGGACGGCCTTCTGTGCGGGCGGCGACCTGTCCTGGCTGGGGGAGCGGGGCGTGGAGCCGGTCGACCGGCTGCGTGACAGGATGCTCGCCTTCTACCGCTCCTGGCTCTCCATCACCGAGCTCGAGGTCCCCACGATCGCCGCGGTGAACGGCGCGGCCGTGGGAGCCGGCCTGTGCGTGGCGCTGGCCTGCGACCTCGTGTACGCGGCCGACGACGCCAAGCTGCTGGCGCCGTTCACCTCGCTCGGCCTGCACCCGGGGATGGCCGCCACCTATCTGCTGCCGCGGCGGGCGGGGACGGGTCTGGCCAAGGAGATGCTTCTGACGGGCCGCACGCTTCTCGGCGCGGAGGCCGCGACTAAAGGGCTAGCAAATCGGTCTTTCCCGAAAAATGACCTTTTGCCGGAGGTGATCGCTATCGCCCAGAGGGTGGCCGGCAACGCCCCCATTGCCACCAAGCTCACCAAAGTCGCCCTCGACCGGGATCATCCGAATCTTGAAGCCGCGCTCAGTTGGGAGTCCCTCGCGCAGCCGGTGACCATGACATCCGCCGACATGATCGAGGGCCTGGCAGCGCATCGGGAAAGGCGTGTGCCCAAATTCACCGGGTCTTAATCATCTGACCAGCAGAAACAACGTCCACCCTCTGTGGAATTTCGCCAGTCTCGGCTAACGTGCATATGTGCCCCCCGAGACAGTCGAGGTCCGTCGCAGTTCTCGTCGCCGGCGTACGGTCTCCGCCTACCGTGACGGCGACAAGACGATCGTGCTCCTGCCCGCCTGGCTGAGCGGTGAAGACGCGGATGAATGGGTGAGCCGGATGCTCGATCGGCTGGCGGCGAAGGAACGCCGAAGGCGGCCGACGGACGAAGCTCTCCTCGAACGGGCAAAGGAACTGTCGGCGAAGTATCTCGATGGCAGAGCCGATCCCGAGAGCGTCCGCTGGGTCGACAACCAGCAGCACCGATGGGGCTCCTGCACTCCGGAGAACGGCACGATCAGGATCTCGACCCGCCTCAAGGGCCTGCCCGAATGGGTCATCAGCTACGTCATCATCCACGAGCTCGTGCACCTGCTGGTGCCGAGCCACGGCCCCCGTTTCTGGGCGCTGGTCGAACAGTATCCCAAGGCAGAGCGGGCGCGCGGGTTCCTCGAAGGATTCTCCGCCGCGGCGCACACGGCACCGGAGGAATGTTGACGCGCGTCGTCGCGGTCCTGGTACGGCAGAGCATGGCGGCGTCCGCCCCGCAAGGCGTCGACGGGCGGCGGTGGCTGGAGGCGGTGGCCGAGGACACCTACGAGATGGTCTCGGGGCTGGAGCTCGTGACGCCGGTCCTGGTGACGAGCGTCCCAGGCCTGGAGGAGATCGTCTGGCCCGGCACCGAGGTGATCGCCATCGCCGAGGACGAGCCGCTCAGGAGCATCCTCGGCAAGCTCGGCGGCGACCAGGCGGCGGTGATCGCCGGCGACGCCCCGGATCTGCCGCCACTGCTGGTCGGCAAGCTGTTCCGCGAGCTGGGACGCGCCGAGTTCGCGGTGAGCCCGGCAGAGCGCGGCGGCGCCGTCGCGCTGGCCTGCGGACTGCCGGCGCCCGGCTGGGCCGATCCCGACCTGGACGACCCCGATCTGGTGGCGACGCTGCGGGCGCAGGCTCCCGGCCCGCGGAAGGTGGCCACCACGCCGGGCTGGCACCGGCTGCGCACCCCGGAGGACGTCGAGCGCCTGGACCCCGGCCTCGAAGGCTGGGACAACACGCGCGCGCTGCTCACGGCACGGTGAGCTCCGCGAACACCGCCCGGTGATCGGTGCCCGGCACGTCGTGCACGCTGACCGCCTTCACGCCCACCCGGTGGTCCACCAGCACGTGGTCGATCGTGATGATCGGCGGGATCCGCTTGTTGGACGGCCAGGTGGGGATCAGCCCGGCGCCGACCTGGGCGGCGGCGTCCTTGTAACCGCGGTCGAGCAGGCGGCGCATCTGGGCGTGGTCGAGCGAGGCGTTGAAGTCGCCGGCCAGGATGCGCACGGTGTCGCGGGAGGCGCCGGGGAAGGACTCCAGTGCCTCGTTCCACTCGATCACCTGGCGGCCGAGGGGCGGAAAGGGGTGGACGTCGATGAACTCGATCGGCCGGCCACCGGGAAGCGCCAGCTTCGCCGCCGGCATGTTGTGACCCGCCGTGCGCGAAATCACACCGGTGAGTGGTTCGAGCGGGTGCTTGGAGAACAGCCCGCTCCCGCCGGCGCTCCACTCGGCCTCGACCACGCGGTGCGGCATCAGTTCCCGCAGCCCGGCCTCGTCCAGCTCATCGACCGCTCCGGGCGTCAGCTCCTGGGTGTTGAGCACGTCGGGCCCGAGCTCGTGCACCATCTTCATGATCGTCTGGGTGTCGGCCCTGCCGAACAGCATGTTGATGCTGAGCACCTTGAACGGCCTGCCCTGCGTGGCCTCGGCCGTGCCGAAGGCCCTGGGCAGCACGCTGAAGCCGAGCGCGGTGGCGGTGAGCAGCGCGACCGCCGTGGCGGCGCGCCTGCGCCCCAGCGCGGCGATGAGCAGGGGGATCAGCGAGCCCGCCGCGGCGTACGGCGTGGCGGTCATGAGCTGGGTGGGGATGGATCCGCGCTCCAGGCCCGCCACCCTGGCGAGAGCCCAGGCGGCGAACGGCGTCACGGCCAGCCACGTCAGCGTGGCGCCGCCGCGCCCGCTGCGCTTGCGGCGGACGGGTGTGACGATCGTGCCACCGACTGGACTGTCCGCTGAAACGCTCACATGCCCCCCTTTTTTTGGAACGATGCGATCTCCAGCGGACTCTAGCCAAACGCGCGTGACCGCGAGGTAAGCGCGGCGTGTCCACGTGCGGCCAGGCGGCGTGTCGCCTCGTCGGAGGGCTCCGGGATCTCCCCGATCGGGAACCAGCGCAGATCCAGAGACTCCTCGCTGATCACGGCCTCCGCTCCCGCCGGGGCGACGGCCGCGTACTCGACGTCGAGATGCCAGCTGTGCGGCGGATGGCACCAGACCTGGTGCTTGTCGACCGCCAGCGGACCCGGCAGCAGTTCCAGGTCCGCGATGCCCGACTCCTCCACGGCCTCGCGCAACGCGACGTTCGCCAGCGTACTGTCGGCCGGCTCGCAGTGGCCCCCCATCGGCAGCCACATCCGGGCCTTGGGGTGCAGCGTGAGCAGCACCCGCGCGCCGTCGTGCGACAGCACGGCCGTCGTCGCCGTCAGGTGCCCCGGAACGCACTGGCGCAGCATCGCGTCGTCATGCGACGCCAGATGCTCGAGGAACTCCGAGCGCAGCCGGTCCTCGCCGGCCGTCGGCGCGGTCCACGCGGTCAGCACGGCCACCGCGTCCTGGTGCAGGCTCAACTCTGGTCGTCGCCTTTGTCGTCGGGCTTCTGGTCGAGCTGCGAGATGTCCCAGGCCGTCTCGCCGAGCACGAACGCCTCGGGGTCCTCCAGGTCGTCGGCCCGCGGCATGAGGTCGGGATGACCCCACAGGGCGTCGCGCCCCTCGGTGCCGCGCGCCTCCTTCAGCGCCTGCCACAGCGCCGCCGCCTCCCGCAGCCTGCGCGGACGCAGCTCCAGGCCGACGAGCGTGCCGAAGGTCAGCTCGGCCGGGCCGCCCGTCGCGCGCCGCCGTCGTACGGTCTCCGCCAGGGCGACGGCGGAGGGCAGCTTGCCGGCGGCGGCCTCGTCGACCACCGTGGCCACCCAGCCCTCGACCAGCGCGAGCATCGTCTCCAGGCGGGCCAGGGCGGCCTTCTGCCGCTCGGTCTCCTCGGGCTTGAGCAGGGCGCCCCCGCTGAGCGCCTGCTGGAGCGCCTCGGGGTTGTTGATGTCGAGGCCGCGGATCTGCTCCTCCAGCGCGGAGGTGTCGACCGTGATGCCCCTGGCGTAGTCCTCGACCGCGCCGAGCAGGTGTCCGCGCAGCCACGGCACGTGCTGGAACAGCCGGTGGTGCGCGGCCTCGCGCAGCGCCAGATAGAGCCTGATCTCGTCGGCCGGGTGCTCGAGACCCTCGCTGAAGGAGGCGATGCCGCCGGGCAGCAGCGCCGCGGTGTCGGACAGCGGCAGCCCGATGTCGGTCGTGCCGATCACCTCGCGCGCCAGCGAGCCCAGCGCCTGGCCGATCTGCTGGCCGACCATCATGCCGCCCATCTGCTTGAGCATGCCCATGAGCGGCCCGGCCATCTGCTGCGCCTCAGGAGGCAGACCGGCCCCGCCGAGTGCGCCGCCCATGGTCTCGACCATGCGCTCGGCGATCGGCTCGGCCAGCTTGCGCCACACCGGGATCGTGTTCTCGATCCACTCCGAACGGCTCCACGCCTGTGGGCCGGACACGCCGCTGGGGAGCTCTGTGGCCTCGTTCAGCCACAGATCGGCCAGGTGCAGCGCGTCGACGATCTGGCGGCGCTCGCCTTCCATGACGCTGGGATCACCCTCGGCGACCACGGCGTGGCGGGCGATGTTCTTGGCCATGTCCCAGTTGACAGGGCCGGAACCCTGAGGAGCCGACAGCATGTCGGCGAACTGGCGCATCGCCTGAGCCATCTGCTCAGGGTCGCCGAACATGGCGAACGGGTTTTCGTTGGGGTCGTTTTCGCGACCTGGCAGGTCAGTCACCGCTCTACCTCGTGCAGGATGGAGGAGTCCACATCCGCCACGTTAGTCGTCCTACGGCGGATCAGTGCAAAGTGAGGACCTGGTGCCTACCTCGAAACGCCCGCGCCAACCCGTCGTAGCCGTCACCGGTGCTGCCTCAGGCCTGGGCCGCGAGCTGCTCGCAAGGCTCGTCGCCTCCGCGGATTTCCGCAGGGTGGTGGCCATTGACGAGGAGCGCGGCGACATCCAGGAGGCGACCTGGAGAGTGATCGACGTACGAGATCCGCTCTTGGCGAACCGGATATCCGACATCGACGTCCTGGTCCATCTGGCCGGCGACTACGCCGTCGACTCCGACCCCGCCGAGCGCAGGGCGTACAACCTGAGGGCGGCGCAGACCGTGCTCACCGCCAGCGCGGCCGCTCGGGTCCGCCGCGTGGTGCTGGTCACCAGCGCGATGGTGTACGGCGCGGCGCCCGACAACGACGTGCCGCTCGCCGAAGACGGCCCGGTCGCGGCCGAGCCGGACACCGGCGTGGTGGGCGACTACCTGGAGATCGAGGCGCTGGTGCGCAGGTCGCTGCGCAGCCACCCGGGGCTGGAGCTGACGGTGCTGCGCCCGGCCGCGGTGGTGGGGCCCGGCGTCGACAGCGTCATCACCCGCCACTTCGAGTCGCCGAGGCTGCTCACGGTCAAGGGCTGCACCCCGCGCTGGCAGTTCTGCCACATCGACGACCTGGTCTCGGCCCTGGAACTGGCCGCGAAGGGGGCGATCACCGGCGTGCTCGCCGTGGGCTCCGACGGGTGGCTGGAGCAGGAGCAGGTCGAGGAACTGTCCGGGATCCGCGGCTTCGAGCTGCCGGCCGGGCTGACGTTCGGCACGGCGCAGCGGCTGCACAGGCTGGGCATCACCCCGGCTCCCGCGACCGACCTGCACTATGTCGTCTATCCGTGGGTGGTCGACTGCGCGAGGTTGCGCGAGGTGGGGTGGAAGCCGTCCTGGACCAACGAGGCGGCGCTCGCGCAGGTGGTGGAGCTGCGCGCGAACCGGACGACCGTGGTCGGCAGACGCCTGCCCGTCAAGGAGGCCACTCTCACCGCGGCCGGCGCCACTGTCGCGGTCATCGGCACCGCCGCGATCGTCCACCAGGTGCGCAAGAAGCGACGCGGGTGAGGCTCGGGCGGGAAAAATCTGTAGGCTCTTTTCGTGGACGTCATCCGGTTGCTAGCCATTCGTGACACCGCGCTGTCCGTCGACGAGGTGATGGCCGCGGTGGGCGACCACGCGGCCGGCGGCACCACGCTGTTCGTGGGCACCGTGCGTGAGCGGGACAACGGCAAGCCCGTGACCCGGCTCTCCTATTCGGCGCACCCTTCGGCCGACAGCGAACTGCGGGCGGTGGCTGAGAAGGTGGCCACCGACTTTCCGGTCACCGCGCTCGCGGCCGTGCACCGGGTCGGTGATCTGGAGCTCGGCGACACGGCGGTGATCGTGGCCGTGTCCTGCCCGCACAGGGACGAGGCGTTCAGGGCGGCGCGCAGGCTGATCGACGATCTCAAGTCTCAGGTGCCGATCTGGAAACATCAGGTGTTCGCGGACGGGTCGGCCGAGTGGGTCGGCGCCTGCGAATAAGCTCGATCCATGTCACGACGCGCCCTGACCCTGCTGGTTTCGGCCTTTCTCGTGCTCGCGCTCGGGATCGTCGGAGCGCTGTCGAAGGTGCCCTATGTCGTGCTGAGTCCCGGTCCGACGGAGAACACGCTCGGCGATGTCGACAAGAAGCCCGTGATCGCGGTCAGCGGGCGGGAGACGTACCCGACCACCGGCGCGTTGAGGCTCGTCACCGTCGCCTACCAGGGCGGGCCCACCGCGAAGATCGACCTGCTCACCGCGCTGCGCGGGTGGCTGGATCCGACCGTGGCCGTGGTGCCGGAGGAGACCATCTTCGCCCCTGACCGCTCTCCCGAGCAGGTCGAGGAGGAGAACACGGTGGAGATGACCAACTCCCAGGACGACGCGACCGCCGCCGCGCTCGGCGAGCTCAAGATCCCCTACACCACCGTCGTGTCGGTGTTGTCCACGGAGAAGGACAAGCCCGCCGCCGGCAAGATCCTCAAGGGCGACGAGATCACCTCGGTCGACGGCAAGCCGGTCACCAAGATCGAGGTCGTCGGGGAGGCCGTCAGGGCGCACAAGCCGGGCGAGCCGGTGACGTTCGGCGTCACCAGGGGCGAGCAGAAGCTCGACGTCACGGTGCAGACCGCCGAGTCGAAGGGCGCGACCGTGGTCGGCGTGTCCATGCAGGCGCGCTACAAGTTCCCGTTCGAGGTCGACATCAACGTGGGCGACGTGGGCGGGCCGAGCGCCGGGCTGATGTTCTCGCTCGGCATCGTGGACAAGCTCACGCCGGGTCCCCTCACCGGCGGCAAGCAGATCGCGGGCACGGGCACGATCAACCCGGTGGGGGAGGTGGGCCCGATCGGCGGCATCGCCCAGAAGATGGTCGGCGCCCGCAACGCCGGGGCCACCGTCTTCCTCACTCCGGCCGACAACTGCGCCGAGGCCCTGAAGGGCGCGCCAGACGGGCTGCGGCTGGTCAAGGCGGAGACGTTGCATGGCGCGGTGCAGGCACTGGAGGCGTTGAGCAGGGGCAAGGGCGCAGTGCCTTCTTGTGGCTAGGAGGAAACTTTGCGCGATCGCCGTGCGTTAGTCGTAGGGATGGCCCTGCAGTGTAGGTTGCCAGACACGGACCGTTTCTTCATCACGACGAGGGGTTGGCCTTGAGCTTCCGGACCCCAGGAGCCGGCGGCAGGGCGATGCGCTTGCCCCGCCGACCGCGACTGCTTCTGCCTGTCGCGATCGCACTCGTGGCGATTGTGGCGCTTTTCTTCCTTTTTTCTGGCATTTACACGGATTATCTGTGGTTTAACGCCATCGATTTCATCCCGGTCTTCTCCGGTGTGCTGCTGACCGAGATCGTGCTGTTCCTCATCGGAGCGGTGCTCATGGTCGGCCTCGTCGGCGGCAACATGCTGCTGGCGTTCAGGACCCGGCCGATGTTCGGGCCCGCCATGTTCGGCGGCGGCAGCGGCGCGGACCGCTATCGCATGGCGCTCGACCCGCATCGCAAACTCATCTTCATCGTCGGCATGGCGATGCTCGCGCTCTTCGCGGGCTCGTCACTCGCCGGGCAGTGGCAGACCTGGATCCAGTTCGCCAACGGCGAGAAGTTCGGCCAGGTGGACGAGCAGTTCAAGATGGACATCTCGTTCTTCATGTTCGACTTTCCGTTCATCCGGATGGTGCTGAACTTCCTGTTCACCGCCGTGATCATCGCGATCATCCTCGCGGCCATCACCCATTACCTCTACGGCGGCTTCAGGCTGCAGTCGCCCGGCGTGCACGCCTCCCGTGCCGCCAGGGCCCACCTGTCGGTGCTGCTCGGCGTCTTCGTGCTGCTCAAGGCCGTCGCCTACTGGGTCGACCGGTTCGGTCTGGTCTTCTCCGACCGCGGGTTCGTGCACGGCGCCTCCTATACGGACGTCAACGCCGTCCTGCCCGCCAAGACCATTCTCGCGATCATCGCGCTGATCTGCGCCGTCCTGTTCTTCGCCGGCGTCATCCGGCCGGGGGGCATGCTGCCCGGCGTCTCGCTCGGCCTGCTGGTGCTCTCGGCCGTGCTGATCGGCGGCGTCTACCCGCTGCTGGTCGAGCAGTTCCAGGTCAAGCCCAACCAGCAGGGCAAGGAAGCCCAGTTCATCGCCCGCAACATCGACGCGACGCGGCAGGCGTACAAGATCAAGGACGCCGAGGTCAGCCCCTACAGCGCCGAGGCCGATCCGGCCAAGGTGCAGGTCAGCGGCGACGCCTCGGTGTCGGGCGTGCGACTGCTCGACCCGGCGCTCGTGTCGGCGACCTACGAGCAGACCCAGCGCATCCGCGGCTTCTACGGCTTCGCCGACCAGCTCGACGTCGACCGCTACCCCGACACCGGCGGCAAGCTCGTCGACCACATCGTCGGCGTCCGCGAGCTGACCGGCCCGCCCGAGGGCCAGAACAACTGGATCAACCGGCACCTCGTCTACACCCACGGCTACGGCATCGTGGCGGCGCCCGGCAACAAGGTCGACGCCGGTGGCCTGCCCGACTACGACGCCAAGAACATGCCGGTCACCGGCCCCCTGGTGACCAACGCGGGTCTCAAGGAGTCGCGCATCTACTTCGGAGAGCACGAGAACGCCTCCGAATACGCGATCGCCGGCGGCAACCCCAACAGGCCGCAGGAGCTCGACTACCCGGAGACGGGCGGCACCGGCCAGAAGAACACCACCTACACCGGCAAGGGCGGCGTGCCCGTCGGCTCGTTCCTCAACCGGCTCTTCTACGCCGCCAAGTACGGCGAGGCGAACATCCTGCTGTCGGGCGACATCAACGACAACTCGAAGATCCTGTACGAGCGCAACCCGCGCGAGCGGATCCAGAAGGTCGCGCCGTTCCTGACGCTCGACTCCAACCCCTACCCGGCGATCGTCGACGGGCGGGTCACCTGGATCGTCGACGGCTACACCACGTCGAACGCCTACCCCTACTCGCAGAGCGAGAGCCTCGGCGAGATGACCCGCGACACGGCCACCGACCGCTCCCGGGTCATCGCGCAGCAGCCGATCGACAAGATCAACTACATGCGCAACTCGGTCAAGGCCACGGTCGACGCCTACGACGGCACCGTGACCCTCTACAGCTGGGACGACAGCGACCCGGTGCTCAAGACCTGGAGCAAGGCCTTCCCGGGCATCATCCGCCCGGCCGCCGAGATGACCGACAGCCTGCGCTCCCACGTCCGCTACCCGGAAGACCTGTTCAAGGTGCAGCGCTACACCCTGTCGCGCTACCACATCACCGACGCCGCGGCCTTCTACAGCGGCCAGGACTTCTGGAACGTCCCCAACGACCCGTCACAGGGCGACCGCAACATCAAGCAGCCGCCCTACTACCTGACCACCACGATGCCGGGCGGCCAGCCGACGTTCTCCCTGACGACGACCTTCGTCCCCAGGCAGGGCCCCAACCTGGCGGCCTTCATGGCGGTCGACTCCACGGCCGGCCCCAACTACGGCAAGCTCCGCATCCTGCGCATGCCGTCCAACACCCCGATCCCCGGCCCGGGCCAGGCGCAGAACGCCTTCCAGAGCCGCTTCGCGGGTGAGCTCAACCTGCTGGGCGTCGGCGCCTCGTCGGTCCGCTACGGCAACCTGCTGACGCTGCCGTACGCGGGCGGACTGGTCTACATCGAACCCGTCTACATCCAGGTGGCGGCCGGCGGAGGCCAGGAGCCCTACCCGATCCTGCAGCGCGTGCTGGTGTCGTTCGGCAGCAAGATCGGCGTGGACCGCACCCTCGAAGGTGCGCTGGCCCAGGTCTTCGGAGGCGAGCAACAGACGCCGACCGAAGAGACCAACCAGGAGAACAAGCCCACCGAGACCAACCAGACCACCACGGCCCTGTCCACGGCCATCTCCGAAGCCCAGACGGCCTACTCGGATGCCGAGAAGGCCCTGCGGGCCGACCCGCCGAACTGGGTCGAGTACGGCAAGGCGCAGCAGCGGCTTGAAACGGCTCTGGAGAAGCTGAAGGACCTGGGCGTCCAGCCGTCACCGACGGCCAGCCCGACGGCATCGCCCACGGCGAGTCCCACGGCGTCTCCGACGGCCTCACCGAGTGCGTCACCCACGGGTGGGACGTAGTCAGTCAGTTTGCGTAAGCCCCGTGTCAGGGATAGTCTTTAGACACACACCGACGCGGGGTGGAGCAGTTCGGTAGCTCGCTGGGCTCATAACCCAGAGGTCGCAGGTTCAAATCCTGCCCCCGCTACCATTTGAAATGCCCTCCAGGGATTCTCCTGGAGGGCATTTCGCATTCCTCGGCCGAGTCATGCCGCACCGGCCTTCACGCACCGCCGGGCGAGCTTCGGCTCCGGGTGTCACAGCAGGTCAACGGTACAATGGTGTCGCTCAAGACCGCGACGAAGTGGATGTTGAGATGCCCGTACCTCGTACGTCGAGTGTCGGCGCGGCACTTCCGGCGGTGGCCGTGGTCGACACCGAGGGCACCGTGATCGGCTGGACGGAAAGTGCGGAGGAGCTTCTCGGATACCGTCCCGACGACGTGCTGGATCGTTCCGGCGAGCTCCTGCTGATGCCTGACGACGCCGCCGAACGGATTGCGGCCTGGGCCGAGAGGTTCGGTGACCGGACGCACTGGTCCGGCCTCGTCGAGCTCCGCCATCGCGACGGCGGCAGGCTCATGGCGCAGATCGAAGGCTCCCGGCTGGTCACCTCCGGCGGAAGGGCCGCCTGGTTCCTGTCTGTGACGCGGTCGGGCGTGGAGGCGCCCGGGAGATCGGTGCCCGAAGCGGCACTGGTTCCCCTTTTCAGCCGCCTCCCGGTGGCCCTGGGCATCTGGGACCGCGATCTACGGTGCGTCTGGATGAACGAGACGGCCGAGCTCAACCAGGAGGCCTTCCCCCACTACCGGCTCGGCCACCGGCTGGGAGAGCCCTTGCCGGGGTCCGACACCGAAGCCTGGGAAGGGGCGATGCGGCGGGTGCTCTCGGATGGCTGCCCCGTGGTCGATCGTGAATGCCGCTGGATATCGGCGGACCGGCGCGAGGAGCGCACCTACTCGACGTCCTTCTTCCGGCTCGACGGGGTGGCCGGGTTGCCGCTGGGCGTGTGCTCGCTGACCCTGGACATCAGCCGCAGCCGGGCGCGCGACCGCCTGGCCATGCTCGGGGAGGCAAGCACCCGGATCGGCAGCACGCTCGACGTCCAGAAGACCGCGCAGGAGCTGGCTGATCTGGCCGTCCCGCGCCTGGCCGACTACGTCACGATCGACCTCGCCGAATCGGTCCTCCCGAACGAGGAGCCGCTGCAACGGCTGCCCTCCACGGAAGTGAGCATCCCCGTCTTCCGCCGTGCGGGCCTGGCGTCGATTCACCCTGGGACTCCCGAGTCGCTCTGGCCGTACGGGGAGGCGGTCTTCGTTCCCCCGGCGTCTCCCTTCACCGAGGTGTTGTCCTCGGGGCGGTCCCACTACGAGCCCGCGCTGGACGTCTCGTCCGGCAGCTGGCTCGACCAGGACCCGGACCGGGCGACGGTCATCCGCGACACCGGCATGCACTCCCTGATCATCGTTCCGCTCCAGGCCCGCGGTGACATCCTGGGCGTCGCCGTGTTCGTCCGTACCGAGAACCCCGCACCGTTCACCGGCGACGACCTGGTCCTCGCCGAGGAGCTCGTCGCCCGCGCCGCACTGAGCCTCGACAACGCGCGCCAGTACACCCGGGAGCGCTTCGCCGCTCTCGCCCTGCAACGCAATCTTCTGCCGAGCAACGTGACCGGCGGCGGTGCCGTCGAGCTGGCCACGCGCTACGTCCCCTCGGACGTTCACGACAGCGTCGGAGGTGACTGGTTCGACGCGATCCCGCTGCCGGGCGGCCGGGTCGCGCTGGTCGTCGGCGACGTGATCGGGCACGGCATCAACGCCGCGGCGGCGATGGGACGCCTGCGCACCGCCGTGTTCACTCTCGCGCACATGGACCTGCCGCCCGACGAACTGCTCACTCGTCTCGACGACCTGGTCGTACGCCTTACGGAGAGCACCAGCATCGACGGCTTCCCGCTCGAGGTCATGGTGGCCACCTGCGTGTACGCCGTCTACGACCCGGCCACCGGGCTGTGCACCATGGCCGGGGCCGGGCACCCGCCGCCGGCCATCGTGGACCCGGCCGGCGACGTGCGCTTCCCCGACCTTCCCAGCGGGACCCCGATCGGCCTGGGGCTGGGCTTCTTCGAGTCGCTCGAACTCGAACTCGCCGAGGGAACGATGATCGCCCTCTACACGGACGGCCTGATCGAGACCCGCGAGGCCGACATCGACGAGGGCATGAATCGCCTCGGCGCCGCCCTGGTTCGGGCCGCGGGCCCGCTGGAGGATCTCTGCACCAAGGTGATCGACGCCATGGTGGGCGAGACCCCCTCCGAGGACGACATCGCCCTCCTCATAGCCCGCACCCGCCGCTCAGACTAGATCGTCGATGGTGATCGGGATCTGGTGAAAGCGCCGGCCGGTGGCGTGGAAGACAGCGTTCGCGATCGCGGCGCCGGCCCCGACCAGGCCGATCTCCCCGACGCCCTTCACGCCGAGCGGGTTGACCACCGTGTCCTCGACCTCGACGGTGTCGATCTGGACGTCAGGCGCGTCGGCGTTCACCGGCACCAGATAGTCGCCGAGGCTCGCATTGGCCCAGCGGCCCTGGACGGCGTCCATGTGGGTGGCTTCGAGCAGGGCGTGGCCGATGCCCCAGAGCATGCCGCCCATGAGCTGGCTGTGCGCGGCCCGACGGTTCAGGATCCGCCCAGGGGCGAAGACGCCGGTCATCCGGCGCACCCGGATGCTCCCCAGGTCCTGGTCGACGGCGACCTCCGCGAACTGGGCGCCGAAGGTGGCACTGGCGTACCCGCCACCCGGCGGAGGCGGGCTCCAACTGCCGACCATCTCGACGTCCGTGAGGTGGTTGCGCCGCATGAGCTCGCCGTACGTCTCCCCGATCTCCGGCCGGCCGCGTACCATCATGCACCCGTCCAGTACGTCCACGTCCGCGGGGTCCACCCCGTGCAGCGGCGACTTGACGTCGGCGATGGCGCGCTCCACGAGCTCGCCGCGCAGGGCGGTGACGGCGGCGTGGACGCCGGCGCTGAACGCGGCGGTGCCTGCGGAGCCGACCGCGGCGACGGTGTTGGGCAGCGCGGTGTCACCGCACTCCAGCCTGACGGCGCCGGCCACGATACCCAGCCCGTCGGCCGCCACCTGCGTCATCGCCGTCGTCACACCGGTGCCGAACTCGGAGAAGGACGCCTGCACGACCGCCCGGCCGTCGGCGTACAGCCGGGCCCGGGCACGCTGCGGCGTGAACACCGGTGCGACCGGGTAGAACGCGCTGGCCATGCCGGATCCGATGAGCAGGTTGCCCTCCCGCCGCGCCTTCGGCCGCGGGTCGCGTCCGGCCCAGCCGAACAGCTCGGCGCCGCGCGCGTAGCACTCCTTGAGGCCCTTGCTCGACCACGGATTCCCGCTCTCCGGATCGACGTCGGCGTGGTTGACCAGGCGTAGCTCGATCGGGTCCATGCCGAGTTCGTAGGCCAGCTCGTCCATCGCCGTCTCGAGCGCGAACATTCCCTCCACCTCGCCCGGAGCGCGCATGAACGACGGCGTGATCGTGTTGGCCCTGATCAGCCGGTAGACGCTCTCGTAGTTGGCGCAGGCGTAAAGCGTGGCCGAGCAGGCGAGGGAGATGCCGGCCCAGTCGTCGAAGTGGGAGGTGGGCGAGAGTTTGTGGTGGCGGATCGCGGTGAGCCGCCCGTCGGAGCGCGCTCCGAGCGCGAGGTACTGCTCCTGCTCCTCCCGGTGCCCGACGGAGTAGAACATCTGCTCCCGATCCAGCATGAGCCGCACCGGCCGCCCGACGTGGCGGGCCGCGAGCGCGGCGAGAGCCGGGTGGTCCCAGATCATGGCCTTGGAGCCGAAGCTGCCGCCGACGAACTGCGCGATGACCCGCACCTGATCCAGCGGGACGCCGAGCTGCGCGGCCACGGTGAGCTGGGTCGCGTTCGGGCCCTGGGTCCCGTCCCACAGCGTGAGCAGGTCGCCGTCCCACATGGCCGTGGTCGCCGACGTCTCGATCGGGTTCTGGTGGTTCGGGGCACAGCGATAGGTCGCCGTCACCAGCACGTCCGCCTGGCCCAGACCGGCCTCGACGTCGCCGCGGGTGACCCGGCCGGGCATCATGCCGCCGAAGATCCGTTCGGCGTCGTACACCTGGGTTCTGCCCTGGTCGATGGTGGTGATCGACGGTGTCTCCGCGTAGGTGACGTCCACCAGGCTCGCCGCGTGCTGGGCGCGTTCGAGCGTGTCGGCGACGACGACGGCGATGTGCTGGCCGGGGTAGTGGATCACATCGTCCCGCATCGGGAAGAACGTCTGCCCCGGCGCGGGTCCGCCGCCGAGGGACGGCATCAGCGGCGGCTGCTGCTCCGCCACCGGGCCCAGGTTGAGGTGGGTCAGCACGGCGAGCACCCCGACGGCCCGCTCGGCCTGGCTCGTGTCGATGTACGTGATCCGGCCGCTGGGTATCCGGGAGCCGATCAGCACCGCGTACACGAGTCCCGGCAGGGGGATCTCGGCGGCGTAGCGCGCAGCGCCGGTGACCTTGCGGCTGCCGTCGACGCGCTCGACGGGCTGCCCGATCGACGTGCTCATCGTGTCTCCTCCAGCGCGCGGACCATGGTCCGCTGGGCCAGCTCGATCTTGTAGCCGTTCATGGACTGGGCGACGGCGGCCGCCAGCTCCTCACGGGCGGCCCGCTCGAAGCTCTCCCGGTCCGCCTGTGCCCCGAGCAGCATCCGCTCCGCCCGGCGTGCCCGCCACGGCTTGGTCGCGACTCCGCCGAGCGCGATCCGTACGTCGGCGACGACTCCGTCCTCGACCCGCAGCGCCACCGCCGCCGAGGCCAGCGCGAACTCGTACGACTCGCGGTCGCGGACCTTGAGGTAGGTCGAGCGGCGAGCGACGGGGGCGGCGGGCACCTCGATGGCGGTGATCAGCTCGCCGTGCTCAAGGGGATGCTCCAGCTGGGGGGTGTCGCCGGGAAGCAGGAAGAAGTCGTCGATCGGGATCGCGCGGGCACCGCCCCGGCCCTGTACGTGGACGACCGCGTCCAGCGCGACGAGCGCGACCGCCAGATCGGACGGGTGGGTGGCGACGCAGTGCTCGCTCGTCCCCAGCACCGCATGACCCCGGTTGATCCCCGGGATCGCGGCGCAACCGCTGCCGGGATCCCGCTTGTTGCACGGCGACCGCGTGTCGCGGAAGTAGCCGCAGCGAACCCGCTGCATGAGGTTGCCGCCCATCGTCGCCATGTTGCGAAGTTGCGCCGAGGCTCCCAGCAGCAATGCCTGGGAGATCATCGGGAACCGCTCGCGGACGGCGGCAGCCATGGCGACGTCGCTCATCCGCGCCACCGCCCCCAGGCGCAGCCCGCCGCCGGGCAGGTCGTCGATCTGCGTGAGCGGCAGGTCGGCGATGTCCACCAGCCGCTGCGACCATTCGGTGCCGATGCGCAGCATGTCCACCTTGGTGGTGCCGCCCGCCAGGTAGTCGGTGGCCCTGTCGGCGGTGACGGTGGCGATCGCGCCGCCCACGTCCTCGGCCCTGGAGTAGCTAAACGGTCGCATCGCGCACCTGCCTGATGGCCCGCCGGATGTTGGGGTAGGCGGCGCAGCGGCACAGGTTGCCGCTCATCCACTCGCCGATCTCCGCGTCGTCCCCGGCGTGGCCCTCCTCCAGCAGAGCCACGGCTGACATGACCTGCCCTGGCGTGCAGTAGCCGCACTGGAACGCGTCATTCGCCACGAACGCCTGCTGCATCGGATGCAGGGCGCCGTTGGCCACCAGCCCCTCGATGGTCGTCACCTCGCGGCCCTCGCAGGTGATCGCCAGAGTCAGGCACGACACCACCCTGCGCCCGTCGACGTGCACCGTGCATGCTCCGCAGGCTCCCTGGTCGCAGCCCTTCTTGGTGCCCATCAGGTCCAGCCGCTCGCGCAGGGCGTCGAGCAGGCTGACCCGCGGCTCGATCACCACCACGTGGCTTACGCCGTTCACCGAAAGTCTCACCGGGACGGCGTCGGGTCCTCGATCGGTCAACGTACGGTTTCCAGGGTCGGACATCGCCGGCTCCCTCCATCGCCGTGGTTCTGACTAGCGGCGATTCCCCTGTTCAATTCGACACAAGGGCAGCAAGCAGCAAAAATCCGGCATCTGGCAGCAGGCGAGGCCCGGAATTCGCGGCCGGCCGAACGGGGGCCCGATCCCCCGCCCACACCGGCCGTAAGGGGCTCAGGCCACGGTCTCCGTGGGGCCCGTGAGGATCGTGACACCGGCGCCGGCGAAGTTGGCCAGGTCGGCGAGCGCCGCCTGGCCTGCCTCGCTGCCCATGGCCGCGTTGAACGCCTCTTCGTCGTCGAAGGTCAGGACGGCGGCGAGGTGATAGGCGGGCCGCTGTCCGGAGGCGGCGGGGCGGGTGACGGTGTAGGCGCGCAGCCCGGGCATCCTGGCGGCGATCGGCGTATGCGTCTCGTCGTAGTGCTTGTCGAAGGCCGAGACGCTCTCGGGATGGTTGTAGAGGGCGATCAGCTGGAATGCCATGGTGTCTCCAGATCGGGTCGACGTGCTCCGATGAAACATCGGGCAGTCCCGCAACGGAAGGGCCCTGGCACGTCCGCATCGCCTACGTAGGCGGACTTCCCGGACGAGGGGGGGTGTTCCGGATATCAAAATCCCAACTTTTATGACAGTGGGTTGTAGCACAGGAGCCCTACGTGCATAGTGGGGCAAATCACAACGCGCATCCGTCGCGGCGTGCACACTCGGCACTTGCCGCTCATATCCGGCAGATCGACTATGCGCAGGACAGCGCGGATTGGACCCAGCGAATGAGCTCCGCCCCGCCGATCCGCTCGAAGATCCTCAAGATCCTTGTGGTGCCACTGGTCTCGCTCATCGTCTTATGGGCGTTCATCGCCTACAGCATGGTGGCGGAGACCTCGGGATTCGCGCAGAGCCGCGGCGAGTGGGACGTGGTCGGCCAGCCCACCCGCGAGCTGGTCGTCGAGATCCAGCTCGAGCGCCAGCTGACCGCCGAGCTCGCGGGCCGTACGGCGGGTGACACGAAGCTCTCGGCGCAGCGGCAGCGGACCGATCAGGCCGCGGCCCGGATCCGGGAGGTGGCGGCGGCCGTGAGCGAGGAGGCGGTGACCGGCACACCTCCCGAGACGGTGCAGGGCCTGCTCAACGTGCTCGACGGGCTGCCCTCGGTGCGGGCCGGCGCCGACCTGGAGCAGGCGGCCCCGCTCGCGACGACCGAGAAGTTCAACGCGGTGATCACCGTCGCGAACCGCCAGTTCGGCGGTTCGGAGAGGGTCATCGAGGTGTCCTCGTACCGGGTGCTGCGCGGACTGTCCGCCTACAGCTCCGCCGCCGAATACTCGGCCAGAGAGAACGCCGTGCTCGCGCCGGCGCTGGCGCGCGGGGAGATGACCCAGGCCGAGCACGCGGCGTTCGTCGCGGCGATGACCGCCCGCCGGGTCCAGCTCGCCGACGCCGACCGCGACATCGGCCCCGACCTGCGGGGATGGCACCAGCAGCTGGTCGCGAGCGCCGCCTACCAGCGCTTCGAGCGGGCCGAGGACGCCGTCTACAAGTGGGACGTGAGCGGCAGGCCGCCGGTGTCCGCCGCGAGCTGGCAGCGAGACGCGAGTGAGGCGTTCGCCGGGCTGAGCGGCAATGCCGCCAAGGACCTGCAGCGCGCCACGCTGAAGGGCGAGGGCCTCGTCGCCGCCGGTCTGCTGCGCATCGTGCTCGTGGTGGGGCTCGGCCTGCTGGCCGTGGTCCTGTCGATCGTGCTCTCCTACCGCTTCGGCCGGTCCCTGATCAACGAGCTGAAGAAGCTGCAGGGCTCGGCCGTCGAGCTGGCCGAGGTCGGCCTGCCGAAGCTGGTCGAACGGCTGCGCAAGGGAGAGGACGTCGATCCCGCCGAGACGCCCGAGCTGGAGAGCGCCCGGACGGCCGAGGTGGAAGGCGTCGTGCGGGCGTTCTCGGCCGTGCAAAGGACCGCGGTGGAGGCCGCCGTCGGGCAGGCCACCCTGCGCAAGGGCGTCGGCCACGTCTTCCTGAACCTGGCCCGCCGCAACCAGGCCCTGCTGCACCGCCAGCTCACCCTGCTGGACTCGATGGAGCGCAAGGCCGAGGATCCGGACACGCTGGAAGGGCTGTTCAAGCTCGACCACTTCACCACCCGCATGCGCCGGCACGCGGAGAACCTGATCATCCTGTCCGACGCCGCCCCCGGCCGGCGCTGGCGCGACCCGGTGCCGATCTACGACGTGGTACGCAGCTCGGTCCTGGAGGTCGAGGACTACACGCGGGTCGCCATCCAGCCGATGCAAGGGGCGCCGCTGCTCACCGGCAGCGCGGTCACCGACGTGATCCACCTCATCGCCGAGCTGGTGGAGAACGCCACCGTCTTCTCGCCGCCGAACACCACCGTTCACGTGCGCGGCATGTCGGCGGCCAACGGGTTCGCCGTCGAGGTCGAGGACCGCGGCCTGGGCATCAACCCCGCGACGCTGGCCGAGCTCAACGCCCAGCTCGCCACCCCGCCCGAATTCGACCTGGCCAGCAGTGACCGGATGGGCATCTTCGTGGTGTCCCGGCTCGCCGCCCGGCACGGGATCAAGGTCACGCTCCGCCCGTCGCCGTACGACGGGACGACGGCGATCCTGATGCTGCCCACGAGCCTGCTCACCGCGGCGGCCCCGGCACTCCCGCAGAACGGCGTCTCCCTGTTCGACGCCTCCCGGTCGTACCCGCCCGGTCCCGCCCCCGCCCGGGCGGTCCGCACCGCGTCCGCCGTACGGACGCTGACGCCGCCCGCCCAGCCACCGCCCACCCAGCCCCCGCCCGCCGTGCCCGCGCCCGCCCCCACACCGGCCTTCGAGATCGACGAGGATCTGGACGGCCTGCCGGTCCGGGTGCGGCAGGCCAACCTCGCACCACAACTACGCAAGACGCGTCCGAGGCAAGAGCCCGAAACCTCCACCCGCTCCCCGCGGGAGCTCCTGGACCTGATGACCTCCATGCAGGAGGGCTGGCGGCAGGGACGCATGGAGGCGGAAGGGGACCGTGACGTGCGCAACGAAAGGGATTCCCATGGCAGACGCGAGAGCTGAACTGAGCTGGCTGCTCGACGACCTGACCCACCGGGTCGCGGGCGTGCAGCACGCGATCCTGCTGTCCGCCGACGGCCTGACGATGGGCGGCTCCCAGGGGATGACCAGGGAGGACAACGAGCACCTCGCGGCCATCGCGGCGGGCAGCCACAGCCTGGCCATGGGCGCCGGGCGGCACTTCGGGCTCGGCGGCGTACGCCAGACGATCATCGAGCTGGAGGGCGGGTTCCTCTTCGTCACGGCCGCGGGACGGGGGGCCAGGCTGGCCGTGCTGGCCGCGGGTGACGCCGAGCTCGGGCTGATCACGTACGAGATGGCGCTCCTGGTCAAGCGCGTGGGCGAGCACCTGTCCACCCAGCCGCGAGGAGCGGCGCCCGCGCCCGTGTGGAACGGTATGGCGCCGTGACAGACGACGACCCAGGACCACTGGTCAGGCTCTACGGGCTCACGGGCGGCCGGGCGCGGCCCCCCGGCGAGTCGTTCGACCTGGTGGCGATCGTCACGACGCTCAGGATGCCCTTCGAGCCGTCCGGCCTGAACCCTGAGCACCACACCATGTTGTCCATCTGCCGCAAGCCGACCCCCGTGGCCGACGTGGCGGCGCAGCTCGGGCTTCCGCTGAACATCACCCGTGTGCTGCTCGGCGACCTGCGGCGCGAGGGCCTGGTCAACATCGCGCCGCCGCAGCCCGCCAACCAGACGATCGATGAACGTACCTACAGGGATGTACTGCATGGAATTCGCAGGCTTTGACCGCCCCCGGCCCTCCGGAGGTACGCTCACCGCCACCGCCCTGAAGATCCTGGTGGCCGGAGGGTTCGGCGTGGGCAAGACCACCATGGTGGGCACCATCAGCGAGATCCGGCCCCTGCACACCGAGGAGCTGCTCAGCGACCGGGGCGTCGGCGTGGACGACATCTCGGGCGTGGAGACCAAGGTCGCCACGACGGTGGCGCTGGACTTCGGGCGCATCACCATCCGCGACGACCTGTGGCTCTACCTTTTCGGCACCCCTGGTCAGGACCGGTTCTGGTTCATGTGGGACGAGCTCGCGCTCGGCGCGCTGGGCGCCGTCGTCCTCGCAGACACCCGCCGGCTGCAGGACTGCTTCCCCGCCGTGGACTACTTCGAGCAGCTCAAGCTTCCCTTCGTGGTCGCGGTCAACTGTTTCGAGGGCGCCCGCCGCCACGATCCGGCGAAGGTGCAGCGGGCGCTGGGACTGGACGAGTCCACGCCGATCGTCATGTGCGACGCCCGCAACCGCGCCTCGGTCAAGGATGTGCTCACCACGCTGGTCACGCACGCGATGAACCGGCGGTAGCGGGCGTCGCCTGTCAGGACACCGTGCAGGTGATCGGCGGCGGGGTGCCGGCGTCGCCGTTGGCGAGGAAGCCGAACGTGGCGGTCGCGTTCGGGGCGAGGGCGCCGTTCCAGCCGAGGTTCGTGACGGTGACGCCGCCGCCGGTCGCGAGGCTGCCGTTCCAGAGCTGTGAGATCGACTGACCGCCCGCGAACGTCCAGCCCACCCTCCAGCCTCTGGTGGCGGACGGGCCGGTGTTCTTCACGGTGACCTCGGCCTGGAAGCCGCCCTGCCACCGGTTGATCAGGTTGTACGTCGCGGTGCAGCCCGCACCACCCGTCGGGGTCACGGTCGGGGTGACGGTCGGCGTCACGGTGGGCGTGACAGTCGGAGTGACGGTGGGCGTCTGGGTGGGGGTGGGCGCCGCGATGGCCAGGTCGTAGGCCCGCTGCGGCACGAACTGGCCTGCGCCGGCGATGCAGCCGTCCGCCTCGCCCGGAGGCTTCACCCAGAGGAACGCGTCGATGGCCGGGTCACCGGTCTCGGTCGTGCTCCAGATGCCGGTGGCACGGCCCGCGGGGTCGCACCACTCGCTTCCGGCGGGGCCGTTGCCGTTGCGGCTGGTGTCGACGACCGCGCCCAGCCCGGAGACGCCGGTCGCGGAGATGACGCTCTTGGCGTACGACACCAGGCCCGGCGTGGCGCGGTAGTTCGAGGTGTTGACGGCGATGCCGTCGGCGCTGGCGGCCACATCCGAGCCGTTCAGCCTGGAGGCGGCCTCCGAGGCGGACAGCCAGGCGTCGTGCCCGATGTCGAAGTAGACCTTCACCTGTGACGACGTGGTCTTGAACCGCTTGCCCGCGTAGGCCATCGAGGCGCGCACCTCGGCCTGCTGGGCGGAGTTCATGCAGTTGGACATGATGGCGAGCGCGTCCGGCTCCAGGACGATCGTGGCCGGGCGGCCACCCAGCCCCGTGGCGATCTGGTCGATCCAGGCGCGGTACGCCGCGTGGTCGGGTGCCCCGCCGGCGCTCGCGCCGCCGCAGTCACGGTTCGGCATGGCGTACACGACCATGATGGGAATCTTGCCCGCCGCCGCGGCGGCCCCCACATACGCGTCGACCTGGCCGCGCACCGTCGAGGGGTTGTAGGTGGCGAACCACCGGCCCTGCGGGACGGCGGCGATCCGGTCCCTGATCACGGGCGCTCGGCTGTCGCCCGGATTGGCGGCCACCCAGACGGCCGCGTTGGTCTGCGGGTCCACGTAGAACGCTGATTCGGCGGCCTGGACGGCCGACGAGGCGAAGACGGCCGCCCCCGCCGCCGCCGTGGCGACCGCGGCGAGGATGGTGGCCACCAAGGGCCTGCTGCGAGACATGGAAACTCCGTCCGAAGATGTGGGAGCGCTCCCACGGATGTTAGGGAGCCTTGCGCCCACCCTCTAGCGCCCGTGATCGTCCGACCGGCCCTTTCCGCAAAAGGCACAGGCCGGGGCATTCTCCGAGGCTGAAAGTTTCACCGCGGATATGGCGTCCGGGGCCGAGCTTCTCGCTACGACACCCTCCGCGCGGACGTCTGTGCCGGGTGTTGCGGGCCCCGGCTTCGCGGTCCTGGTGAAGAATCAGGGCAAAAGGCAAAGTCCAAGCCGATGGCCCTGGCTGCCGGGGACAGCCTTGCTATCGTCCTCGTGTGCATGTGCCCGCCCCCGCAGGAAAGCCTGTGGCGCCCGCGCGCAAGGGGTTCCGGTGGTTCTGGTTCGTGGCGCCGCCGGCTCTCGCGGCCACGGCCAGCCTGATCGGCGCGGTGTTCCCCGGCGGGTCCCTTTATGTGTGGTCATATGCGCTGTTCTTCTGGATCCTGGTCGCGGCCGGTTGGGTGGTGCTCCTCCTGCTTCCGCGTTACCGCAGGCGGGCGGGGATCGCGGTCGCGCCTCTGCTGGCCGTCCTGACGTACGGGGTCGTCGCGGCGGACCTGCCGATCCGGATGGCCTTCGCGATCTCCGAGTCCGCACTGTCTGACTATGTACGTTCTCTGCCGCTGCATCCGGAGGATGTCTCGATGGGGGATGTCGAGAGCGGGCTGGGCGTCGAGTGGGTGGGGGTCTTCCCCGTGGGGCGTGCCGTCCGCCATGTCGGCAGCACGGACCTGGGCGTGGTGGGCGCCGGCGGGTGGCTCGAGTTCTGCGGCCTGTCCTACGTCACGGGAGACAAAGTGGAGGGTTTCTCCACGGCCGACCATCTCTCCGGGGACTGGTACGTCACCTGCGAGGACTTCTGACCGTACGTGATCGCTTCTGGCCCTTGCCGCTGGCCGTGCTTGGTGATTACATCATTACATGACTGCTGACAAGGTGCCGACGCTCTACGAGTGGGCGGGTGGCGCGGAAGCGCTGGAACGGCTGACCGAGGTCTTCTACCAACACGTCACGAAGGACGATCTCATCGGGCCGCTGTTCGCGCACATGGATGCAGATCATCCGAAATATGTGGCCATGTGGCTGGGGGAGGTGTTCGGCGGGCCGTCACGCTACACCGACGAGCGTGGCGGATACCCGCACATGCTCTCCCACCACTTGGGCAAGGCCATCACCGAGCCGCAGCGCCGGCGGTGGGTGAGCCTGCTCATGGACGCGGCCGACGAGGTCGGGCTCGCCGGGGACCCCGAATTCAGGGCCGCGTTCGCCGGTTACATCGAGTGGGGGACCCGGATCGCCCGGGAGAATTCGCAGCCCGGTGCCACGCCGCCGCCGCGGGCTCCAGTGCCCCACTGGGGCTGGGGAGTGGCTCCGCCGTATCTCCCGTAGGTCAGACTTCGTACTCGAAGTAGGACCTCGGCTCGTAGAGAGGGTCCACGAAGGTGTCGGATTCGCGGGCGTCCTCCTCGCGGACCCAACTCGAGATCCCGCGGGCGGCCTCGTCGTCGATCTCGTCGATCCGGTGCCGCTGCGGGAGCCGGTCCAGATACATGGCGGCGGAGGATGCCTGCATGTCGTCGCCCAGGTCCTGACTTATCTCGTACGGTTGCTCGCTCATCTCACGCCTTGCCGATCATGAGGGCGGTCTTCCAGGCCGCCCAGCCGAGCAGGAACAGCGCGAAGACCGCCTGGGCGACGCGCATCCAGGGGGCAGAGGCCACGTCCGCGTAGACGACGACACCCAGCCACATCAGGCCGAATATCCCGACCAGGACGATCGCCGCCCAATTCATCCCGCGCTGCCACATATGCGCAGTCTTGCAGCCTGTCGGCCAAGTGCAGGTATGAGCCAGGTCGTCATCCGGTCACCGGCCGTGGGCGGCAACCGGATCCGGCGCTAGCGGGGGAGAGAGCGAGCGGTGCCGACGCAGCGGCGCAGGCGCATGCCTCGCGGGCGGACCTGCTTGTGCTGCTCCAGGCAGGCCAGCAGGGCGGCTGCGGCGCGGGCATCGGACAGGATGCGCTGCACGGTCTCGCCGCCCTCAGGGAGCTGGCCGTGCTCGGCGAGCTCATGCTTGAGGAAGGCCATGGGGTCGGGCGCCCCCGCCGACTCCGCCGCGACCGTCGCGCGGGCGGCGGTGAGCAGGCGCAGGTAGTGGGTCCGCATGACGGCCTCGCGCATCCGGGCGTGCTCGAGGTCGTCGACCAGCGTCCGGGCGACTCCCAACAGCTCGCCCGCATCCGTGGCATCGTCGGCGAGGAAGGCACGGATGTCGTCGAATTCCGAGCGGGTCATGGCGGACACCTCCGAGAGCGCAGTCGGCTCATGGGTAATTCGTATCTGGACGCGATTGCGGATGACTTGCCGACGGCTTGCCTCGTTGCGCGAGGGGCGAGCGGCGGCCGTCGGGACTGTTGGATGCGCTCTGCCCGGCGTCGTCGCCGCTCCGAGGGACCTCTGGGCCTGGCGCACTCGCTCCCGGTGCCGCCTGCTCTGATCGGGCTACCGTCACCGACAAGGCGGGCCTTGCTCACTCGTTCTGAGTGCTCGCTCGAAGCGTCGTCGTCCTGAGCTGCTCCTGCTCCGCGCACCCGTGTCCGGCGATCCCTGCTGCGGGTGCCCTACTGCGGGTGCCCTGCTTCGCCGCTCGGTGATTCCCGCTCCATGCGTCCCACTCCGGCCGGCACCCGCCCGGGACAGCTCCCTGATCTGAGCGTCCCTGTCGTGGGAGTCTCGGCGTGGGGCCCTCCTGTCGAGTCGGGATGGGGGACGGCAACCGCGCTTCAGTAACTCCCTTTGAGGCCTGCGGGCGTCCGGGGCGCATCGGTGGGATCTCACAGAGATCCCAGGTCCGCGGGCCCCGGTGGCGACTTGTCCGGCCTGCCCCGCGTTGCTCACTTTGAGGTGCTGGACGTTGCCATGTCAGTGGGGATGTTTGGGGGATAGGTGGGAAGGGAAGGACCTCATGATTACCTCAGCAGGGCCAAGTTGGTCTTGGAGACTGCTAGAGTTGCTCAGGCATGGGCGGCCAGGGACTCACAGAGTCCAGGAGGCGCCCGGCGAATCTCACTTCCTTACTTCCAGACGGATGGTCTCGACCATTCAAACGAGTTG
>NZ_JBAHWD010000080.1:0-8216 GCF_037044575.1 Nonomuraea sp. LPB2021202275-12-8
TTCCCAAGCTCAAGTCCTGGCACCTGGTGACCGAGGTGGGGTTCAAGCACACGAAGTTCGCCATCTACGTATGGCGGGCCGAACGCGAAGGAGGAGACACCAAGACCCGCAAGTCCCGGCGCACGCTGGAACTGCCCAAGCTGGCAGCTCAGACCCTCCGCCAGCACCACGTCAACCAAGCCGCCGACAAGCTCAAGGCCGGCGAGGCATGGCAGGTCCACAACCTGGTGTTCTGCACAAGTGTCGGCACTCCACTGGACGCCTCGAACGTGCGGCGGGCGTTCCGAAAGATCACCAAAGGTGCGGGGATCGGAACCACATGGAGTCCCCGCGAACTACGTCACTCGTTCGTCTCCATCATGAGTGACCAAGGCGTACCCATCGAGACCATCGCCGATCTCGTCGGGCACGCTGGCACCAGCGTCACCGAAGCGGTCTACCGGCACCAACTCCGGCCAGTGATCACCAAAGGTGCCCACACGATGAACACCATCTTCGGCGACAGCCGACACGGGTAGAGAGTCCGAGTGAGATGGCTCCCCGATTGGGTCCCCATCGACTTTCAGACATGAGAAAAGGGCCCCCGGATTACTCCGAAGACCCTTTTCACCTGCATCTTCCTGGTGGAGATGAGGGGATTCGAACCCCTGACCCCTTCGATGCGAAGCATTCGAGTTGATCGCTCCACCTTGCGTATTGCCAGGTCAAACGTCTGTTCACGTGCATCGTAGTGCACTGCCGGGTCACTCTAGGCACCCTTGATGTCACTCACTTTGCCACTTGGCCGCTTACCAGCAGCGACTTCTGATCGCTTCGGTGTGAAGCATCCGAGAGGATTGATTGAGCACATGTGTTGTCTGGCCAGGCAACCGCACTATTTCGTCACACGCATCACTTTATAGACGCTGAGGCGCGAATTGATCGAGCAATAGTACTTCGCTTTATTAAAAGGGATCGCATTAAGAATCCTGGCGGCCTTGTTGCACTTCCCACTAGAGGAGTGATAGCTAACGACAGTATCTGCGCTGGCCGGGGCCGCGGTGACCGTCAGCGTCAAACACGTCGCTGCTGCCAGCATGGCCATCGCAAAGAATCGCTTCACGCAACACCTTCCCTTGAAGTTGATACCAGAGACTAGTTCAACGATGGCCGAATAAATGTCGGGTGAACACCCGACAATCACTGGATAGCATCCTGGATTTCTTGCCAAGGTTGTGGATGTAACCATAGAGTGCGGCGGTATGTTTCTGGTATGTCGTGGATACGTTGGCGACGGCTTACGAAGGATGCGCATGTTCCCGCCAGCATCACCCTTGGCCTGCCCGTCTGCCGTCGTCCCATCCGTAGGGGTAGCGGGCCAGCCGCGGGGCTGCCCCGGCCGCGCGCCCGGCGCCCAGGGCCGTGATGGAGCGAAGGCGGCCCTGGTGTGCCCCGGGTTGAGTAGAGGTGGATTTCTGGACTCTTGTGCCGCTTGATGAGAGGAAAGTGGCATGGGACGACGGGGCTATCCGCCGGAGTTCCGGCGCAAGGTACTGGACCTGCTCGAAGCAGGCCGCACGGCCACCGAGTTGGCGCATGACCTGGACATCAGCACGCAGACGATCTACACGTGGCGCCGCCAAGACCGCATCGATCGCGGCCTGGAGCCGGGCCTGACCACTGGCGAGAAGGCCGAGTTAGCGGCCGCCAGACGGCGCATCGCCGAGCTGGAGACCGAGTTGCAGGCCACCCGCCGGGCGATCGAGTTGATCCGCGAGGCGGCGCCCCCAAAAGACGGTTCGCAGCCATCGCGGTGATGGCCGGCGAAGGCTTCCCGGTCGAGGTCGCCTGCCGCGTCCTGAACGTGTCGGTGTCTGGCTACTACGCCTGGTGCGACCGGCCGCCCTCACCGCGGGCCATCCGGCACGCTTGACTGACTGACCTGATCCGGCAGATCCACCAGGACTCGCGTGGCTCCTACGGCGCCCGCCGCGTGCATGCTGAACTGACCTTGGGCCACCAGGTCACGGTCAGCCATGGAGCGGTGGATCTGCTCATGCGCCGGGCCGGGCTGGAAGGCCTCAGCGGCCGGCCCAAGTGGCGGCGCGCCAAGCCCGACCAATTCGCCACCGATCTGGTCGACCGCGCCTTCACCAGGGCCGAGCCCAATCAGTTGTGGATCACCGACATCACCGAACACCCGACACGCGAGGGCAAGGTGTTCTGCTGCGTGGTGCTGGACGCCTACTCTCGCCGCGTGGTCGGCTGGTCGATCGACTCCACCCAGACCGCCACCCTGGTGACCAGCGCCTTGGGCATGGCTATCGACAGCCGCACGCCACCGGTGGGAACGATCATTTACTCCGACCAGGGTGTGCAATTCGGGTCCTGGGCCTTCACCCAGCGGGCCAAGGACTCCGGCCTGCTGCCGTCGATGGGCAGCGCCGGCGACTGCTTCGACAACGCCATGATGGAGTCGTTCTGGTCCCGGATGCAGGTCGAACTCCTGGACCGTCAGCGCTGGAACACCCGCATCGAGCTCGCGAACGCGATCTTCGAGTACCTGGAGATCTGGCACAACCGGCAACGACGACACAGCAGCCTGGGCATGCTCACCCCGATACAGTTCGAGAACACCCACCGTGGCATGACAATCCAGGAAAGTGACTCCATCAAACTCGGGGCACACCAGTATCTCCAGAGCAGTCGGTACACATTTCGGCTGATAAGACCGTTTCGTCGGCGACGACGACAATCCGCGCGCGCTCGCGCAAGCCGAGCTTGACGAGGATGCGGCTCACATGAGTGCGCATGGTGCCCTCGGACAAGCACATCTGTGCTGTGACCTCGAAGTTGGACGTACCGGTGGCGATCCGGGCCGGCACTTCGCGCTGAGCAGGTCGGCCCGATGGTCATTCGCCTCCGCGCAGGTGGTGGGATCGGCTGGTCACTGTCCCCATTTCTCCGGCTCTCGCCGTCCGTACTCGACGAGGAGTTCCATGGCCCGCCGCTGGCCAGGGCTCATATCGGTCAACATCATCTGCCCGAACCGTGCCGTGGCGGCGACAGTGGCCGTCTGGTCCGCGGTGAGCTCGGTAGGGAGGTCCGTAGGCAGCAAACCGGGCAGCATCGCGTACAGCTCACCCGCGATCTCGTCGACGCGAGGGTCGTTCGCGTCGGCGTCCGCCAACGCGGCCAGCTTCAGGTTCCACCCCTGCCACGGCGAGCTCTGCCCTACACCGGCGAGATAGCGGTCCACGAGTTCAGGCAGCGCCACCTCCGCCGCCCGGAGGATCCCGATCTCGCCCTCGGGCAGGTCGAGACCGCGGACGGCCACGGCGAGCTCGGGAGACAGCGTCGGATCGTCCCCGTATGCGAGGAGGCGCGCTATCACGGCACGGCGGCGCTGAATCTCCGACTCCCCGTCGGCCAGCTCCGCGTCCAGCTCAACCAGTATCTCCCTCAGGTCCTCCGCGCCCTTCTCCGCCAGGGCATCGGCGACCTCGCCGAGTCCCATGCCGAGCGCGGTGAATTTGCGGATCTGCAGCAGGCGGCTCAACGCGCTCATGCCGTAGCTTCGATAACCGCTGGCGGTACGCTCCGGCTCGGCGAGCAACCCGATCCGGTGATAGTGACGAACGGTCCGCGGAGTCACGCCCGCGAGCTTGGCGATTTCGCCGATCAGCAACATGTCGAACAGTAAAACCCCTGCCCTCGCGACAAGGTCAAGCCCGCCGTGACCACCGCACAAGCCAAATCCGGCTCATCCAGCGGCCTCGACCCCGGAAACGCGGGATCCCGTCAATTCAGTCCAGCCGTCTCAAGAACGGCCGATGCGATGGCGGGTAACAGTGCGGGGTCTGGCGCGGCCCTCGAAGCCTCCCAGGGGCCAAGCCCGGGTCGGCGAGGCCCATTACGCTGCACAGGTGAACGCCGACGAGGTCCTCGCGATCTACAGCGACCTCCACGCCGAGAGTGTCCCCGTCTGGATTGATGGCGGGTGGTGTGTTGACGCGCTTCTCGGCAAGCAGACCCGTGGCTCTATACCTGAGTTGCGACAGCGTTTGTTGGCCGGCCGTGACAGCGGTCGTGTAGTCCGCCGGACTGTGTTGCTGAGTTTTGACAGCACCCAAGTGGTTGCGGTGGGACTATCAGGGTGCTACGCACCGTGAGGGAGCCCACGTGCCTCGCATGTCGAAGGTTGAGCTGTACGCGGCGATCCGCCGCGATGCTCGCACTGGCATGTCCAACCGGGCACTGCAAACGAAGCACGGCGTCGGGTTCCGCACGGTGCAGAAGGCGTTGGCCTCGGCATGGCCTGAACCACGCAAGAAGCTGCCGCAGCGAACGTCCAAGATCGACCCCTACAAGAACGTGATCGATCAGATGCTGCGCGCGGACCTGGACGCGCCACGCAAGCAGCGTCACACCACCAAGCGCATCTTCGACCGGCTGGTGAGCGAGCATCACGCGGTGGGAGTGTCGTATCAGATGGTTCGCGCCTACGTCGCGCAACGCCGTTCCGAGATCTGGACCGAGTCGGGCCGGGGCCCGAGCAAGGCGTTCGTGCCCCAGTCGCACCGGCCCGGCGCCGAGGCCGAGGTCGACTTCGGGGAGGTGACCATCCGATTGGCCGACGAGATGGTCAAGTGCGTGCTGTTCTCGTTGCGGCTGTCGTATTCGGGCAAGGCCGTGCACCGCGTGTTCGCCTCCGGCGGCCAGGAAGCGTTCTTCGAGGGACACGTCCACGCCTTCAGCGTGCTGGGAGGGGTGCCATTCGGCAAGGTCCGCTACGACAACCTCAAGGCCGCCGTCGCTCAGGTTCTGGGGTTCTCCCGTGCCCGGGTGGAGACCGCACGCTGGACGGCTTTCCGCTCCCACTACGGGATCGAGCCGTTCTACTGCCAGCCTGGTAAGCAGGGCGCCCACGAGAAGGGCGGAGTGGAAGGCGACATCGGCTGGTTTCGCCGCAACCACATGGTGCCGATCCCCGATGTCGCCTCACTGGCCGAGCTCAATGTGTTGATCGACGCTTGGGACCTGGCCGACGAGACACGGCGGATTGGGAACCGCGCCCGGACCATCGGGGAGTACTTCGCCATCGAGGCCCCGTTGCTCAAGATGTTGCCCACCGAGCCGTTCGAGACGGGGCTGCTGCTGACGCCGCGGGTGGACCGCTACAGCCAGATCACCGTGCGCACCAACCGGTATTCGGTGCCCGCCCGCCTGATCGGCCGCAGGGTGCGGGTCATGCTGCACGCCTCAGAGCTGGCCATCTACGACGGACGGGAAGAGGTCGCACGGCACGAACGGCTCCTGGCGAAAGCCGCGAGCCGGCTGGAGTTGGACCACTACCTGGAGGTCCTCATCCGCAAGCCTGGCGCCCTGCCGGGAGCCACCGTCTTGGAGCAGGCGCGCGCCGCGGGCAAGTTCACCCCCGTCCACGATGAATGGTGGGCGGCTGCCTGCAAAGCCCACGGCGACGCGGCCGGCACCCGCGCTTTGATCGAGGTGCTCCTGCTGACCCGTCACATGGCCCACGAGCACATCGTCACGGGGATAGCCACCGCAATCCGGGCTGGTGCGCTGACCGCTGATGCCGTCGCCTTGGAGGCTCGCAAAGCCGCCGACTCTGACTCCTCCACCAACACCAGCACCGAACCCGTCACCGCATCCGGCTCAGTACCGACCGGCGCGACGGTGACCTTCCTGACCGAGCGGCGCCTGGCACACCTGCCGCCCGATAACCGGCCGCTGCCCTCGGTGGCCGCCTACGACCAGTTGCTGCGACATCGCCGACCCGCCGCGCAGCCGTCCGCCCAGGGAGACACCTCATGACCTTTCCCCGCCACCGCGGATTGACCGAGCAAGCCGCCCAGGCCGCCGTGGACTCGGCCTGTCGGATGCTTCGGCTGCCGACCATCCGCCGTCAATTCGGCGAGTTGGCCGACACCGCGACCCGCGAGCAGATGACCTATTTGGGCTTCTTGGCCGAACTGCTGATGGCCGAATGCGACGACCGCGCGCGCCGCCGCTCCGAACGCCGGATCAAGGCCGCCGCTTTCCCTCGTGACAAGTCACTACGCGAGTACGACTTCGACGCGAACCCCCACATTGACCCCGCCGTCATCCACACCCTCGCCGCCTGCGAATGGGTGAAGAAAGGACAGCCGCTCTGCCTCATCGGCGACTCGGGCACCGGCAAGTCCCACCTGCTCATCGCGCTGGGCACCGAGGCTGCGATGAAGGGCTTCCGCGTCCGCTACACCCTGGCCACCAAGCTGGTCAACGAACTGGTCGAAGCCGCCGACGACAAGCAACTGTCCAAGACCATCGCCCGCTACGGCCGAGTCGACCTGCTCTGCATCGATGAGCTGGGCTACATGGAACTCGACCGCCGCGGCGCCGAACTCCTCTTCCAGGTGCTAACCGAGCGCGAAGAGAAAGCCAGCGTCGCCATCGCCTCCAACGAGAGCTTCGGCGGCTGGACCAAGACCTTCACCGACCCCCGGCTATGCGCGGCTATCGTCGACCGGCTCACCTTCGGCGGGAACATCATCGAGACCGGCACCGAGTCCTACCGCCTGGCCCAGACCCGAGCTCGGGTCGAGCAGCGCACCGCAGGCTGACGATCAGGGGTCTGATACTGGTGTGATCGCCTAATCAACTGTCGCCAGTTCCCCGGGGAGTCCAGCCAGCTGGTGACGGACTGTGGTCGCCAGCGGCTTGTCGCGCCACCGGGTGATGGCCTTGTCCTGGTAGCCGAGCGAGTCCGATACGACGGCGCAGGATTCGGCACGGGGCCGGAGAACAGCTGAGAAGGGGGGGGTGTTAACGTCCTTCCCGTGGCGAAGCACCAGGACGAGACCAGGACGGCCTACGACGGGGTCGTCGAGTTATATGCGTCGATGTTCGCTAACCGACTGGAGACGCAGCCGTTCGCACGGAACATGATCGGCACCTTCGCCGAGTTGGTGCGTGGGACGGGGAATTCGCGGGTGGCGGATGTCGGCTGCGGGCCCGGACATCTGACGGCCATGCTGCACGACCTGGAACTGGATGCCTTCGGGCTCGACCTCTCTCCGGCCATGGTCGACCACGCTCGGCGGGCCCATCCGGCCCTGAAGTTCGATGAGGCCCGGATGGAGGAACTCCCCGTTGAGGACGGCGCGCTCGGCGGCGTGCTGGCCCACTACTCGATGATTCACACCCCTCCTGGGGAACTACCCGCGCTGCTCGCCGAGCAGGCGCGTGTCCTGGCGCCGGGGGGCCTTCTCCTGGTCTCGTTCTTCGGAACCGACGCGCCCGAGCCGGTCCGCTTCGACCACAAGGTGACACCCGCCTATAGCTGGCCGGCGGACCGCTTCGCCGAGTTGCTGGCCGGGGCTGGGTTCGCCACATTCGCGCGGCTGCTCCACGACCCGGCCTCCGAGCGGGGCTTCCTGGACGCCCACTTGCTGGCCCGTCTCCGCTAGAGAACGGGCGGAGGTGGGTGCTGCCATTTCTCACCAACATTTCTGCGCCTGTTGATCGCCAACCGCTGTCCAAACTCACCAACAAACGATGTCTCTACTGACCGACGAAATCAGACCCGCGAACACGCCGACCTTGACATCGCTGTTGCCCGTGAGCACGCACAGCGCCTCAAGGAGTTGTTCGCACGGTGGGGTTACGTGCCGCAGCCACGACAGGACGCGACCGACTATAACTACGTCGTCGCGGCCAGCAGCGGCGGCATGGTCGATGTTCACGTGTTCGAGTTCGACGAGCGGGGCAACAACACGTACGGGATCGAGTATCCCAAGGACTCCCTGACGGGCACAGGTGTCATCGCCGGGCACGAGGTGCGGTGCATCGCCGCTGAATGGATGTTCAGGTTCAAGACGGCGTACCCGCCCAAGGACAAAGATCTTGAGGACGTTCGTGCCCTCGGCGAAAAGTACGGGTTCGAGGTACCGGCCACACATCGCCGCCCAGCGCCTCGGCTCTGAATCGCGCGCCGGGTGGCTAGCGCCCGTTCCGCCGTGATCAAGCGGTAGAGGGCGCTGGACGGTCTCAGCCGACGTGCGCTTCGGCGCGTGCCAGCGTGACGGAGACCGTCTACCGGAAACAGCTCCGCCCCGTCATCCTCGACGGCGCGGCGGCCATGGATCAGATCTTCAGGGACACGTAGTCACTCAGTTAGTCACCCAGCAACGCAAAAGGCCGCTTCCAACGCTCTGGAAGCGGCCTTTGAC
>NZ_JBAHWD010000081.1:0-8005 GCF_037044575.1 Nonomuraea sp. LPB2021202275-12-8
AACCTGATGCCGCTCTCGGCATCAGCTGCCTTGTGACCGGCGCGAGGTCGCGTCAATCACTCCAGGTAACGCGGACGATCAGCACAAGGCGCAAATGCTCCGCGATGATGAAGGTGAGGAACCCGCGGCCGCCGAACAGATCAAGCGTCCGAAGACCTGCCCCATGCAACGGGCCTCTACCGGCGTGAACCGCATCCCTCCCGAGGACTGCGAGCTGGTCGGCAAGCCGTTCAACCTCAAGGATGACGGTGGGAGGAAGCCCAGCGATGACATGCTCGGCGTCGGGGTTGTACTCCCAGGTCCAGGCGTCACTCACCGACGGCCTCTCGGCGCGCGGATGTCGTGATCTCGTTGATTTCGGCCAAGGCCGAGTCCAACTTCACTCTGTCGGTCGCGGCGGCGACCTTTGCCTCCAATGTACGCAGGCGGGCCGCTCGGGCGGGGTAGCGCTGAATCGCCACGAACTCACCCCATTGCTGCAAGAAGTTCTGCAGAGGTGCCACGGTGCTTTGCCGCGCCGCCTGCTCTGTCGCCTGGTCAAGGTGGTCGACGAACCGGCTGAGGTAAGCCGGAGCGATCTGGGCAACTGCTGCCCTGAGGGCGGCGGTGGTCAGCGGCGGGCGAGGGATCAGTGCCTCGCTGTCATGATGCGGGGTGGACATCGTTGACCTCCAAAATGTTGCGCTTCCACGCTACCGACACACCTGAACCTTTCACCCTTGAACCGCAGGTCAAAGCCCTGATGTAGGTGGCCGCCCTCGTGGCCCTGGCGGCGGGCTCTGGAACGCCTAATCGTCAGAATAGACCTCTGCAGGATGACGAGCCCGCTTTCGGCTCAGGCGTTCATGGACAAGGACTCGCTGACCCACGCCATGGACGAGCGACTGCTGGTCGAGACTCGTCGCTATGGCGAGGCCTACGCCGTCGACCGCCATCAGGTCGGGCGCATCACTCAGGCCGGGCAGGTGCCCGTCGCGCACATGGGCAACATTTCCGTGCACAACTCGAATCGGGCTCTGGCAGACGCAGGTGTGCGCCCGGACCCGCACTCGGTGAGTACGGGGATGGACACCTTGCCATCGAGCACGATGGTGCAAGATCGAATTCTCCCCCGCGCGTACGGCTTCCGCAAGCCGACCAGCCGGAGACCAGCCGGTGCCTTCCATCACGCCGCACAGCCACCTGAGTAACCCGGAATAGTACTATCCAGCCTAAAGATCCCTGCTCTGACATGGAAGGTACGTGAAATGGTGAGACTCGCCTGGAATGCGGCCTCCCGCACCTATCTTGGACCCGCGCGCCAACGCATCGAGGACGATATCTACGCGGGTCCTTCCCTGTTCGCGATCGCCGACGGCCGCAAGGGTCGGACTGCCGGCGACATTGCTAGCCATCTAGTGACCGAGGCCTTGCGGAAGTACGATCGTGAAATCGACCCGTCAAATCTGACAACCATTTTCGAGCGTGGGATCTACTCGGCAGACGAGTCCATTCGAGGCTCAACCCGAGCTGGCGGGCATGGGCGCCAACCTGGTGGCCATGGCGTGCTCTGGGACCATGGCGGTCTTTGCGAACATAGGCGATATACAGGCGTATGTCGTACGACGAACCGACAGCGGGACGGCTGAGCTCATATGGACGACCGAGGGTCATGCCCACGGTATGGCTCAGGCCGACAGAGTGCCGAAGCCACCGGAAACGGATCCCGCGTTTCCTCGACGTACGAATACGAGGGCCCAGCCGCCGGCCCAGCCGACATAGCCGCCGTCCAAGACATGCCGGACCGCAGCGTCCACCACCTGTGACGTCCAGCGCGGCAGGGCTCCGCGGTGATCGGAGGCCGGCGTACGGTTGTTCACCAGACCTGCGTGCGCCGGTCCGGCCGAACTCAAGGCCAAGAACCTCGCACAGAATCCGAATCAGCCAGCGGTGCCACGTGTGGGTGCCCAGTACACCTCGGCGTTTTGCGTCCGCGAGCGCCTTCACCCACTCCGTGGGGCCGTACGGTCGCTGCTCCAGGAATTGATCAATTGTCAGGAACCTGCCGCTGAACACATTGTCGCCGCAATCGCGTCCTGTGTCCTCATAGCGATACGTCATATGTGCAAGCGAACGCTCCTGAGGTTGGCTCCACACCGGGATGGGATCGCGGGCATGGAAATCCTTGTCGATCACGGATTGTTGAAAAACAAGTTGATCGTCGATGTATGTGCCTGCTTGCTACCCGTATTAGTCTCTCGACCGATCCAAACCCTATTGACGGCCTCTTGGACCGTATACGTGAGTTCTGAAGCGGCACAGGTCAGGTGACCGGCGGTCAGCGCGCACGCGGCATCGCTGTTCTCCGCAGGGAAGCTGTCCTCGTCCATTCTGTCCGCGACACTTCCAGCGGCTGCCCGTCTTCTCTGGCGTATTAGGGACGCTGGTGGGCGACGGACGAGGTGAGATGCGATGCGTGGGAAATCGATAAGCATTTCCACACTAAGTGATTGAACGGTATGTAGCTCTACTTGGGCATGTTGAGCGCAGCCCAGCCCGATTACTGTTAGTAGTGTTACCGCGACCCCATCGTAGGAAGGAACCAATAGCTCATGCGCTTCACTTCCCGCATGCTCTCAGTGGCTGCTGCCACCGCTGTCCTGGCCCTGCCATTGCTGGCCGGGAGCCCTGCCTCCGCCAGTCGCGCCATCGCCCTCGGCCCCTGTGAGCCGCCCACTAATGCTCTCGCCTACCAACTCCTGACAATCAACCTGCCGTTGCTTGCGCCCGAAAACATGGGATCTGTCGGTCCGGGGGGTGTTCAGAACATCTGTTAGCACTTCGCTGGCAGTCAACCACAACACCGATCGGCCCTGCTTGCCCATCCTGTCGCTTCAGCGAAGGAGGGCAGGCAGGGCCGGTTGCCATTCTTCTGAGCGTCATATCCGACGTTGCCCGATCGGCAGACTTTTCGTGCTGCAGCGAGGGGCGAGTCGAATGAGGCGGACGCTCCATCGATTGACGCATCCGCTGTCAACCTATGACGTCCACCCCATGCCCATGTGCCAAGGTCAAGCGGTGATCAGGACGGAACTGCCCAACGGGATGCGGGACAGTACGCGCAGGGCGGTGGAGGGAATCCGTACGCAACCGTGACTGATATCGCGGCCGAACACGCTTTTATCTGGCCAGCCGTGCAAGGCGATCGTGCTGGGCCCGCCATCGAAGCTGTCTAGCGAAGTCGAATGCATGCCCAGCGGCAGAATCAGTGGGGTGTAGGTCGGCTTGGGAGGAGACAGGGCGGCCAGCAGGAATGTCCGCCCTGTCGGTGTGGGTGTGTCCGCAGCGCCCACGGCCACTGTCCATGAACGCAGCCGGTGGCCGGCTTTGAACAGGGTAAGTCTGCGCGCGGACAGCTCGATTTCTACTCGGTAAGGGCTATATGCATTCTGCAGCCCTCCGCCGTCGCTGTAGATCCAACCTGTCGACTTGTTCGGCCGACTCGGCAGCAAGACACGAACCCATCCTGGCTGTGTCTGCACTATCGGAACCCACGTCGCGCTCCCCATCTCAGTGGTCGGCAATACCGCCACAGGGGGCCCACCTGGGTGGGCATAAACTATCTGTGGTTCCGTAGGGTGTGTGACAGCCCCATCTCCCGGATCGAGCGAGTCGGTGTCTTTTGGCGCGCCACGCAGTCTGGTGAAAGTTGTCGCACGCGGCAATCGTGCTGTTTGCTCTGCTGACACGGGCATCGGCTTGATCGGCCTGACCGGCTGCGTGGCCGCAGCCGGTGCTGCGGGATTTGGTGACGCGTCCATGTCTGCGCCGCAAGAGACGGCCAGAGGCATGACCGTTAGCACGCTGTAAACAATCATCTTCGTCGACCAGCCCGCCCCACGGTCGGGCGTGGCGGGCTGAAAGCGATCAGGCAAGAAAGTCTCCAAATATGCGCGGTTCGATCCCGAGAGGAGAGGCGGCGTCGCTTCAACACGCACTGTCGATGCAATGCTGGACCCCACAGCTCCAGACTTGCGAGAGAGTTCCAGGTATAGCATCGCCGAACGCTGCCAATCGTCTTGCCTCTAGTTCGATAAATGCAAAAGCTTTGTCAGGCTCGCCGTTGGCAATGCTTAAATCTACAACTCCATGACGTGTTGCCTGCTGATGACCTTCTACGTCCCTGTTCGATTGAAGGTCCCCTCCTGTCCAGTGTGCGCTGGACGCCATATGTGGCCCGATAGCTCCGGGCTTTGCGAATGTGATGCCGGCAGATGTTGACCCTGCAGCGGTTGGCCTGAGCGTTGTGGGGCTTTTGGGGTTAATGTGCGCCCAGGTGCTCTGCGGCTTCCGTTCGCCAGTCACCGGTGCTTGCGCGGCATAACCGGCAAAAATGGACTAAGTGCTCCAAGATTCTCGTTTGTGTGCGAAGTGCACTTGCACGCGAATTGATCGAGTTTTATGTGCCACTTAAGCGTTGCTGCTCACTATTGGTGATGTCTGCAAGTAGCGTGCCAAGTCGCGGGAGGTGGGCTCTCCCGGGCTTCGCGGGGCGTCAACTGCTCCACGGCGGCAAGTCCGGCCGGGGTGATATCTCGCGCAGTTGAATGCCTCGCCTTCTGTGGACACGAAAACCGGGCGTATCCGATGCCCTTCTGCTAGGAGAACGACTCGCTAAATGAACGGAACCTTTAGACAGACCTTGCTCAGACTGCCCGGACTTTCCCGACTAGTGGCGGCTCTGATACTTGTCGCCATCGTAGGTGCGCTCTCCCTCATACATCCACGCGAGAGCGTCGCCCAGGTAACCCCCGTCGACCTGGGGACGGCCGCCAGCTTCTCGGTTCTGGCTGGGAGCGCGGTCACCAACACCGGTCCCACCGTGATTGAGGATGATTTGGGGGTAAGCCCAGGTACCGCGATCACCGGGTTCCCGCCTGGCATAGTGAATGGGGTGCAGCATCCTGCCGATGCTGTAGCGCTTCAGGCACAAGCCGACTTGACCATCGCATACAACGATGCTGCCGGCCGAACCCCGGCCACCAGCATTTCAGGCGACCTCGGCGGCCTGACACTCGAACACGGCATTTATGCCTCCAGTTCTTCGATCGGCCTGACCGGCACGCTCACTCTCGACGGCGAGAATGATCCGAATGCCGTCTTCATCTTCCAGATCGCCTCCACACTCATCACTGAGACAGCTAGCAGCATCGAGCTGATCAACGGTGCTCAAGCGTGCAACGTCTTCTGGCAAGTGGGCAGCTCGGCGACACTGGGAACGGCCTCCACTTTCGTCGGCAACATTCTTGCCCTGTCCTCGATCTCGGCGACCACGGGCGCCACCGTCAACGGCCGACTGCTGGCTCGCAACGCTCAGGTCAGCCTTGATACCAACCTCGTCGGGATCGACGACTGCACAACAACGACTCCCACTCCGACGGTGACCCCGACGGTCACTCCGACGGTGACCCCGACGGTCACTCCGACGGTGACCCCGACGGTGACCCCGACGGTCACTCCGACGGTGACCCCGACGGTGACCCCGACGGTCACTCCGACGGTGACCCCGACGGTGACCCCGACGGTCACTCCGACGGTCACTCCGACGGTGACCCCGACGGTCACTCCGACGGTCACTCCGACGGTGACCCCGACGGTCACTCCGACGGTCACTCCGACGGTCACTCCGACGGTGACCCCGACGGTGACCCCGACGGTGACCCCGACGGTCACTCCGACGGTCACTCCGACGGTCACTCCGACGGTGACCCCGACGGTGACCCCGACGGTCACCCCAACTAAGAAGCCGAAGCCGACTAAGAAGCCGACCAAGCCCGCGCCCTGCTATGACCATGGGCACCACGAGCCCTGCTACAAGACGCACTGCTACCCAGAGTTCTCTTACGACCATGGGCACCACGAGTCCTGCGACAAGGCGCCCTGCTACTCAGAGTTCTTTTACGACGATGGGCACCACGAGTCCTGCGACAAGGCGCCCTGCTACCCAGCGTTCTCTTACGACCATGAGCACCGCAAGGTCTGCCACAAGGGGCTGTGCTACGAAGAGTCCTCTTATGGCCATGGGCACCACGAGTCCTGCGACGAGGCGCCCTGCTACGAAGAGTCCTGTGACAGGGATGACGCCCATGAGCCCTGCTACGAGAAGCACTGCTTTGGGGAGGGCCAATATCGCCTGGCCGCCAGCGCCACAAGGCTCGCTCTGGCACCTGCTCCTAAGCTGGTCAAGAGGAACCTTCGAGTGACCGGCTGACAGTTTCATCCCGCTGGCCACGCTTGCGAATCATGAGCTGGCCGACCTCTGGATCCAGAGGTCGGCCAGCTCATGGCCTACCGTATTTGCAGGGCATGCTCCGTGATGATGCCGGGCCGTGTCTTTGGCCGTCTCTTGGATGGCAACCCGTCATGGTCTTGAAGGGTGAGCATCAGAGTCGTTGAGCGACCAACGGTCCATATGCCTCCCGAGGACGACAATCGCGTGGCCGCCTGGGTCGAGACGGGCTTGATCGTCGCAGGGTTCGCCGGCATGCTCTTCCTCCTGCCCCGTCTGGATTGGGGTGACGGCTCGGTCCGCTACTTCCAACTGACGGCTCTGCTCACGCAAGGCACAGTGCCGGACGGCAAATACTCGATGGTCGGGCCGCTGCTCTCGGCGCCGCTCTGGCTGCTCGGGAAGATCGTAGGATCGCCGGAGTGGTGGACACTGCGCTACAACGCTCTTCTGCTCATCGGGGGAGTGGCTTTCGTCTGGTTCGCTCTGCGAAACCGGCTGCCCCGGCGGCTTCTACGGCGGTTCATCCTGCTGCTGGTCTTCGCGTCGATGTTCGCCCACCATCAGCTGGGATACAACGGCGAGACCTTCACCGCGATCCTCGTTCTCACCGGGACTGTTGGGCTGGTCGCAGGCAGAACTCGGCCGGGATGGATGGCGGTGGCCATCGGGGTCGCCAGCACGCCCGCTGCCCTGCCCGCCATGGCGCTGATGACCGCCAAGTGGATCTGGGACGTCCGGCGACTGCGCTGGCACTGGCCGTGTGCTCGGCGGTTGCGCTGGTGATAGCGGAGGCGTGGCTTCGGCGTGGCAGTCCATTCGCGACCGGCTATGAGGCAGATAACCGGGGGAGCCGCACGATCATGCCCTACTCCGGCCTACCAGGTTTCAGCTATCCGATCTTCTTCGGGATGCTGTCGCTGGTCTTCTCCTTCGGTAAGGGCCTGCTCTTCTTCGCCCCCGGGTTGTTCCTGCCCGTACGACAGCGGCTGCGTGACCTAGCCGCCGGACGGCAGCTTTACGATCTGTGGTTGGCGTTCGTGATCGGTCTGCTGCTGCTGTACGCGACGTATTGGTCATGGAGCGGCTCATCGTTCTGGGGGCCGCGGTACTTGCTGTTCGCCGCAGTGCCCGCCGCGTTCGCGCTGGCCGTACGGTGCTGTCGGCCGGGTGACTCGGCTCTGGCCGACCTCGTCACAGTCTTGGCGCTCGGGATGTCGGTTTGGGCTGGGCTCAACGGCGCGGTGTTCGGAGACGTCGACGTGCCCAAGGTGTGCTGGCCCGACGGGGGCGGCCAGTACGAGGCGCCGATCTGCTTCTACACGCCGGAGTTCAGCGCGCTGTGGTATCCGTTCGTGGCAGGCGCCAAGCCCCTGAGCGCAGGTCAGTGGATCTACCTCGCCTACGGCCTCGCCGTGGGTGCCTATCTGCTGGCCGGGCCGCTGCTGCGGCTCGCCGGACACCTGCGCAGCTGGGCGATCCCGGCGGCAGCCCGGATCAGGACCGTTCGTTGGTAAGGCCATGACAGGCGTGAACCTCACCACGGAGCAAATAGTCGAGTCAGCATGAAACGGCCGGCTCCGGTTCTGTCCGTAGTCGCTCCCGCGTCCTGGCCTTGTCCTTCGACGAGACGGTCTTCCGCTCACCGCCCGGCAGGGTCACCGCACCGATCCATCTGCCGTCCCGCGCTGGTCACTGTTGTGGCGCGACGCCAGCCACCAGCCGCCGCGGGACGAG
>NZ_JBAHWD010000082.1:0-7847 GCF_037044575.1 Nonomuraea sp. LPB2021202275-12-8
GGAGTCCGGAAAGCGCGAGCGCGGCGTTCGGATGCCGCTGCAGATAACCGATGAAGGTATTCCCCTTGATCACAGTCAACGAGGTTTGGCCACAGGTCGTGGCGTCCGCACTGCGCCTGCCCGCCCCCAGGATCGCCATTTCTCCGATGACGTCACCGCTGACCCGCACGGCTAGAAGCGCTTGTTCGCCGTTCTCAGCCCATGTCGTGATCTTGACTAGGCCTTGGAGTATCAGATAGACCAGCGCGCCGGGATCGCCCTGACGAATAAGTCGCGTGCCATCCGGTGCCATGAGGGTGGTGCCAAGCTCGATGAGCTCGGCAGGCATCGCCTCAGGCAACCGGGCAAGGAACGTTCCCATCGGCCACTTCGCCGCCACCGGAAGCCTCCAGCGACCCGAGTTCGAGTGCTTCACTCGCAATATGACACTGATCGCAATACTGGCCAACAGCCCTGTGAGCATTCGTTAACCTCCAGAGCCACGGCGCCGTCATGTGCTGCTGTGGCAGTCTCGCGGGCGAGTTCATATAAGTGGAGAGCTCTGACAGCCGCCCTGAGCGAAGGGCGAGACTTTCGAGTTCACAATCCTGCGCCCGGCAGGAAACTGGGGAGAGCGGCCGTGCTGTAGCGGGAGCACTACTCTTCGCATATTTCGCGCACCGCCGACAGCAGCTCCCACAGCACTAGCCACCGCCCTTGTTTCTGACTGGCGTGGAAAGTGCAACCATCCCCTGCCTTGGAGACCCCGTGCGGAGTATCCAAGGAGATACCAATGGTCGGACTATCCTCGCGTGCGCGCGGAGCACTCTCCGCGACCTGCGGCTTTATCGGAAGTTCACCGCGATGATCGGCCGGGCGGTGGAAGGTGGCGTGGCGGTGTCGGAACGCCGTGGCGGAGGCCTTCGTCACGTAGGGGCTGCGGCATGTGGGCGGGGGCGAAGTCGGCGCGGGCCTTCGTGGTGATGTCAGGTTTCAGGCTGTATCAGATCGCGTCGTCGTCGTCGTCCGGATCGTGCGCGTCGACGATGATGTCGCCGCAGGGTGCGCCGTAAGCTCCACCGGCTCAGACAGAGCCGTCGGCGCCGCCGTCCTCGTCTCCGTGCTGGGCGCATCGGGCTGCGGACCCGGTTCTCATGGAGTTCTCAGGCGGACTTTGTAGCACTTTTGACTGAGATTTACGACTATGGGGCAATGGAGCGCGTGCCGCAGGAGGCCGGTGCGGCCGAGGCTCAGGGAGCCGTGGCCGGGAGGGCTCGGCGGTTCGTCGTCGGGGGCGGCGCACTTGTCGTCGTGGCGGCGCTGGCGTACTGGCTGGGAAGCAGCGGTGGGAACGGCGAAGGAGCCGCGCCCAGACCGAGCGCGACGCCGACGCCCAGTGCGACGCTCACGACGGCCGAGGTCTTCAAGAGGGTCGGGCCGTCGGTGGTGGTCGTCCAGGCCGGGAAGTCGCTCGGAACCGGGGTGATCGCGGCCGAGGACGGGACGATTCTGACGGCGCACCACGTCGTCAAAGGTACGAAGGACATCAGCCTGACATTCGCCGACGGCACCAAGACGAAGGCCGTGGTCGCGTCGTCGAATCCCAAGCGCGACGTCGCGACGCTCAAGCCCGCGGAACTGCCGGAGATCGTCGTCCCGGCGACGCTCGGTGGCGCGGCGGCCGTGGGCGCGCCGGTCGTGGCGATCGGCAATCCGCTGGGCCTGACCTACAGCGTCTCCACCGGCGTCGTGTCGGGCCTGAACCGGTCCACCTCAGACGGCGACCTGAGCGGGCTCATCCAGTTCGACGCCTCCGTCAACCCGGGCAGCTCCGGCGGTCCCCTCCTGGACGCTCGCGGCCTGGTCATCGGGATCGTCGTCTCGATCGCCGACCCGGGAGGCGACGAGGCGTTCGCCGGCATCGCGTTCGCGGTGCCGATCGGCGCGGCCCTGGGCAGCGAGGGCGACGGCCCGCCGGGTGACGGGCCCGAGATCTGATCGAAGCCTCACGAGAAGGAAGACCATGACCTCGACCAAGTCCCCCGAGTCGGCCCATCCGCTCGAACATGTGCTGTTCGAGGTCAAACGTACGATCGTCGGGCAGGACGTCCTGCTGGAGCGGATGGCCGTCGCGCTGATCGCCGACGGCCACCTGCTGGTGGAGGGCGTGCCGGGCCTGGCCAAGACGCTCGCGGTGCGGTCGCTGGCCGCCGCGATCGCCGGCAGTTTCCAGCGCGTCCAGTTCACCCCCGACCTGGTGCCCGCCGACCTGGTGGGCACGCGGGTCTACCACCAGCACTCCGGGGAGTTCCGCACCGAACTCGGCCCGGTGTTCGCGAACCTGCTGCTGGCCGACGAGATCAACCGCGCCCCCGCCAAGGTGCAGAGTGCCCTGCTGGAAGTGATGCAGGAGCATCAGGTGACGATCGGCCGTGAGACGTTCCGGGTGCCCGAGCCGTTCCTGGTCATGGCGACGGAGAACCCGATCGAGTCGGAGGGCACCTACCCGCTGCCCGAAGCGCAGATCGACCGTTTCATGATGAAGGTGGTCGTCGACTATCCGACGCAGGCCGAAGAGCAGGCGATCGTCGACCGGGCGCTGCGTCCGCCCGAGCCGCCACAGCCGATGGTGACGGCCGAGGAGCTGATCGCGATGCGGGCCCGCGCTCAGCAGGTGTACGTCGATCCGGCGATCGTCGACTACGCGGTACGGCTGGTCGGCGTGACGCGTTCTCCCGCGACGGCCGGGCTCGGCGAGCTGGAACGGTACGTCACGTACGGGGCGAGCCCGCGGGCGTCCATCGCGCTCGTCACGGGCGCCCGGGCGCTGGCGTTCCTGCGCGGTCGCGACTACGTCCTGCCGCACGACCTGTCCGAGCTCGCGCTCGACGTGCTGCGCCACCGCCTCGTGCTGTCCTACGAGGCCCTCGCGGAGGACGTCGACGCCGACACGATCATCACCAGGGTGCTCGGGGCCGTCCGGGCGCCCGACGTCGTCCTGCAGAACCGCTGAGCCATGGCCACCGCCCCCGAGAGGCTCCTGCTCCGCCTGGAGTGGAAGGTCGTTCGCAGGCTCGACGGCCGGCTCCAGGGCGCCCACCGCACCGCGCACCGCGGCTCCGGGATCGACTTCACCGGATTACGCCCTTACAGCGACGGCGACGACGCCCGGCACATCGACTGGAACGTGACCGCACGGCTGGACGAGCCGCACCTGCGGGTGTTCACCGAGGACCGCGAACTGACGGTGTGGCTCGTGCTCGACCGGTCGGCGTCGATGGCCGCCGGCCGGCCGGGGCGCGGCAAGCACGACGTGCTGGCCGAGCTCGCGCTCGTCCTGGCTCGGCTGTTCGGCCGGGGCGGCAACCGCGTCGGCGCCCTGCTGTTCGACAGCGGGATGCTGCGCGTCGTGCCGCCCGGCACCTCGCGGCGGCACGCGCTGCGGATCGGCGCCGAGCTGGAACGCACCGCCGAGACGCGCGGCGGCACCACCACCGACCTGGCGGAGATGCTCGACGCGGCCGGACGGCTCGCGCGCCGCCGCGCACTCATCGTCGTGCTGTCGGACTTCATCGGCGACGGCGACTGGGAACGCTCGCTCCAGCGCCTGGCCCGGCGGCACGAGGTGGTCGCCCTGCGGATCGTGGACACCGCCGACGACGTGCTGCCCGAAGCCGGGCTGATCGTGGTCGAGGACGCCGAGACCGGCGAGCAGCTCGTCGTCGACTCCGCCGACCCGCTGTTGCGGGTACGCTTCCGCGCCGCCGTCGACGCCCGCGACGCCCGGCTCGCCGCGGGCATGCGCCGGGCCGGGGTGCCCGTCCACCGCATCGACACCGACCGCGATCTGGCCGAGGCGCTCGTCGAGGTCGTCGCCCGAACCCGGGACCGGTCGCCATGACCGAGCTTGTCGAGGTCATCAGTACGAGTCCGGCGAAGGAGGACGCATGACCCTGTCCTCCCCGCTGCTGCTGGCCGTCGGACTGCTCGTCACGGCGGCGCTCGCCTGGGCGGCCGTCGTCTCCGCGCGTCGCCGGACGGCCGCGCTCGCCGCAGCCGGCGTCGCCGTGCCGGGCGTACGCCGGGCGCACCTCGGAACCGGCCTGACGATCGCCGGCGTCGCCGTACTCGCGATCGCCACCGCCGGACCTGCGGCCATGGTGCCGGTCCCGCGGACCGCGGGGACCGTCATCCTCGCCATCGACGTCTCCAACAGCATGGGCGCCGACGACGTCGCGCCCACCCGGCTGGCGGCCGCGCAGCGGGCGGCCCGCGCGTTCGTGGCGGCGCAGCCCGACAGCGTCGACATCGGAGTCGTCGCGTTCGAGCGGGGCGCGCTCACCACCGCACGGCCCGACGCCGACCACTCCATCGCGCTCAAGGCCATCGACCGGCTGAAGATCACCGGCGGCACCTCGCTGGGGACGGCCATCACGGCCTCGCTGTCGGCGATCACCGGCAAGCAGGTGGCCATCGGCCGCGACGGCACCGCGCCCGACATCGGCTACTGGCCGTCGGCGACGATCGTGATGTTCTCCGACGGCCAGAACCAGGGCGGCGACGTCGAACAGGCCGCCACCGTGGCCCAGCGGGGAGGCGTCCACATCCACACCGTCGGGGTCGGCACCACGGCCGGAGCGACGGTGAAGGTCGACGGCTACCACCTGCAGACCTCGCTCGAACAGGACACCCTCACTCTGATCGCGCAGACCACCGGCGGCGCCTACCACCCCGCCTCCGACACCGCGCGGCTCGACGGGATCGCCGACACGATCGATCTGCGGCTCACCGTCTCCGACGAGCCGCTGCCCCTCGCCGGCGGGCTGATCGCGCTCGCCCTCGCACTGCTCACCGCGGGAGCGGCGCTCACCGTGCTCCGGTCTGGACGGGTGATCTGAATGTCGTTCTCATGGCCGTGGGCACTGCTGTCAGTCCTGATCATCCCGCTGATCTTCGCCATCCGCGCGTGGGCGCTACGCCGCCGCCGGCGGGCCGCCGTCCGCGTCACCTCGATCGCGCTCGTACGCAGCGCCCTGCCCGGCCGTACCCGCTGGACGCGGAAGATCCCCGCGGCACTGTTCATCGCCGGACTCGCGCTCCTCGCGGTCGGCGCGGCGCGGCCCCAGGCGTCGGTGCCGGTGCCGCAGACGTCGGCGACGATCCTGCTCGCGCTCGACACCTCCGGCTCCATGTGCTCCACGGACGTCGACCCCAACCGCATCACCGCCGCGAAGAAGGCCGCAGCGGAGTTCATCGAGTCGCAGCGGGGCGGGCCGCGCATCGGCCTGGTCACCTTCGCGGGCACCGCGGGTCTGCTCGTCCCTCCCACCGACGACACCAAGTCGCTGATCGAGGCGCTGGACGGCCTCACCGTGTCCCGCGGCACCGCGATCGGGCAGGCCATGCTCACCTCGATCGACGCGATCGCGGAGGTCGACCCGTCGGTCGCCCCCACCGGGGCGAACCCCGGCGGAAGCGGGGAAGGCTACGCCGGCGCCGCGATCGTCGTGCTCACCGACGGCGCCAACACCCAGGGCGTCGACCCCCAGACCGCAGCCCAGGAGGCGGCCCTGCGCCGCGTCCGCGTCTTCCCCATCGGCTTCGGCACCACGAACCCGGCGCCCATGGTCTGCGAAAACTCACAGTTCGACGGCGGCTTCGGCGGCTGGGGCGGCTTCCGCGGACGCGGCGGCTTCGACAGGGGCCGCAACCCCCGCACCATCGACGAGCCCGCACTCAAACGGATAGCCCAGACCACCGGCGGCTCCTACCACCGCGCTGAGAACGCCGACCAGCTCCAACGTGCCCTCGACGCCCTCCCCGGCAGCTTCACCGTCATCCGTCAGCGGGTCGACACAGCCGCCGCCTTCGCCGCCGGCGGCGCCATCCTCATCACCACGGCCCTGTCCCTCTCCCTCTGGTGGAACCGCCCCCGGCCCCCGACCCGCTGACCACAGTTGCCTCAGTGCACACGGTGGGGCCTGACTCGGAGCCACGGTCCAACAGGGCCACACGGCAGCGCGATCAAGCTGATCGACGTGGCCGAGCAGGCAGATCAGAGGGCGGAAATCGCTCTGCCGGGGCACTTTCGGCGATCATCATGTAGCTTCGGCCCATGATGCGGGGCCTACCGGGGGCGATGAGAAACTCCCCGGCGCTGGTCCTGGCATGCTTGGTGGGCTGCGCCTCCACACCTCCGGCCGTGCGGCCCACTGCGGCCCCTCAGGTCACCGCAAGCCAAGTCCAGAGCCGCTACGGCCCCTTGTCCGGGCAGCCGCTCGGCCCCGGCAGCGGGATTCGTCTGCTCGTCAGCGGCAACGATCCAGCCCCTCGGACCCCGGCGACGCTGGACGTCGACACCGGCACCTCGACGCCCGTCTCGGGCCTGCCGGATCCGGACCCGCGTACCACCCTGTCGACCTTCGTCCACGGCAGACACACCGTGATCGAGGTGAGCGGACCGGCAGTCAACCAAGGACGGTTGTACCTGCTCAAAGGGCATAAGGCACGGAAACTGGCCACCGGCTGGTATGCGTTCCCCGCCTTCGACGACTCTGGCTTCTGGATCACCGACCAGCCGGTCGACGGCGGTCCGTGCACGATACGCAAGCAGGCCGAGAACGGGAAGATCTTGCGCCGTCCCCGCTGGAGCTACTGCGGTGCGCTGCCGTTCGACGACACGCCGTACGGCCTGCACGCCAGACACAGGGACGAGTCGATCCTCCTCGATCATGACAGCCTGCGGAAGACCACCAGTCCCCGGATTGTCGCGGCGACATCCCAGGAGATGCTGGTGGAGCGACCGGGCAAGAACCTCGCCCTGGTGATCCCCGGCACCAAGAAGCAGCGGTCGGTCGGCAGGCCGACCGGCGTGGGCGAGGTCAAGGACGGCGAGGTCAGCCCTGACGGCAGGTACGTCGCCGTCCCGTTCCTCACCCCCACCGCGGGGCCGCACGAGCATCTCGACGTCTGGGTGCTGGACACGAAGAACCTGAAATGGGCGCACCTGCCGTCGATGCCCTTGCCCGTCGACGTCAAGACCCGCAGGATGCGCTGGACACCGGACGGACGGCTGGTGCTCGCGGGCGCCTTCGTCACGACCGCGACCGCCTACCCACAGGAGAGCGACTACGCCAGCATGATCGCCACCTGGAGGCCCGGCGAGCAGGTGCTCTCCCTCAGACGACTCCCCGTGCCCTGGCAGACCAACCTGGCGATCGTCACCCCGTAGGCAACGGGCCGCCGCCCCACCGGACGACGGCGCTTGCCCGCGGGGACGGAGGCACGGCGGTCGCCTGTGCAGGTCCACATCGGCAGCGCGTGAGGCACCTCGACGACCCGGAGCGGCAGTGCGGCTTCGCGCGGAGCGACTGCCATTCTCAAGCCGCGCCGACTTGCCGGGCACAGATCGCTGGAACGTGCGCCAGGCCCTGGGCTACGTTCTGGAGCAGACCATGAACGTTCGTCATCTCAGCGGAGTGCCGGATGATCTGCGCGTGAGGTACTGCACTGATCTGCAGAGATGACGGTGCACCGGCGATGGCCGTCTCCCTGCTTGCGTGACATCGATCGCCTGATCCTGACCCGAAGGTATTGGGCCCTGCAGCAGATCATCGGTCCCACGAGCTTCGGCCCAGCGGGTGGTCCAAAGATCACCGGTATTGCGCACCTCGTCCGTACAGAACTGGCCTACTCGCGTTTCTATGTCCGGCACACCGACCACTTCGACGAGACTGACTTCGGCGCTCTTGTGTAAGCGCGAGTACGAGGCGGCCACCTGCTTTCCCATGGAGTCGTTGACGAGCTCTGCACGCTGAAACAGCACGGCGAGCGCGATACCCGGTGGAGAGCAGGACATGGCACCTGCT
>NZ_JBAHWD010000083.1:0-6765 GCF_037044575.1 Nonomuraea sp. LPB2021202275-12-8
TATCTGGATTCGGCAGCCCACTGCCGTCACTCTCAAGAGTGATCATCCAGTCGGACGGTCGGTTCCGGCCTGGATGAAAGGTACTGCAAAGAAGCGATATGGCATGAAGCGGGCCGTGGTCCTCTGCCTGTAGCGTGACGCATCTGAGGAGTTACCTGGGACGGGGCATGATCCAGATGGTGTGGGAGGACGCGCCGTACCCAATGTTGGCGGTCAACGCCGCAGGCGTCATCGAGCGGGCGAACAGCGCGTCCCGGTCGTTGCTCGCCGGTGCGGACGCCGGTGAGCGGCTGTCGAGGGCCGCCCCCGAGTGGCTGTCGCGAGCCCACCACATGTACTCCGATGGGCTCGGCGCCGGCCAGGCCGGCATCGGGTGCGAACCGCCCCGCGGGCCGGTCGGCCAGCGGGTGTTCCAGGCGCATCCCGTCCACGCCGACAGCGATCGCGTCATTTGGTGGCTTGTCGACGTCACCGGGCATCGGCAGGACATCGACGCACTGCGCGCCGAACGGGGATGGACCGCGTTCATGGTCGAGGCCTCCAACGAGCTGCTGTCGTCCCTGAACCTCGACCGTTGTCTGGAGATGACCGCGAGCCTGGCGACCCAGCGCCTGGCCGACGCCGCGCTGGTCGTCATGCCGGTAGCCGGCCGGAGGCACGCGATCGCCTACTGCGGCCTGCAAGGCGAGGCGGTTCGCGAGGACACGATCATCGACACGCGTACGTTGCCAGGGCTCACCGAGGCGCTGCAGGGCATTACGCCGGCGTCCGCCCACTGGATCGACCCGGCCCATGCCCCTGGCTGGGTGCTCCGCGAAGGGCCCGGCGAGGTGGGGTCCATGGCGCTGGTCGCCCTGCCCGGGCACGGCCTGCCCGCAGGCGCGCTGGTGCTGCTGTGCCGCTCCCATCCGGCGGAATGGTCGGACAACGAGCAGATGTTCGTGCGGCTGTTCGCCGTGTGGGCCGGCGCGGCGATCTCGGCCGCCCGCCTGTACACCGAGCAGGCGCTCATCAGCGAGACCCTGATGGCCGAGTTGCTGCCACCCCCCATACCGCGGCTGGAGGGCGTGGAGTTGGCGGCCCTCTACCGGCCCGCGGGCCCCAGCGAGCGGGTCGGTGGTGACTTCTACGACGTGTATCCCGTCGCCGGTTCAGGACGTGAGTCATTGGTCGTGCTGGGCGACGTGGCGGGCAAAGGGCTGGAGGCCGCCATCCTCACCGGGAGGATCCGCAACACCCTGCGGGCCCTGTTGCCGCTGGCCGACGATCACCAGCACATGCTGGAGCTGCTGAACGGAGTGCTGATCACCGACGACGACCCGACGCGCTTCGTCACTCTCGTGCTGGTCTCGTTCGAGGCCAGGGGCGGGCAGGTGGCGCTGCGGCTGACCAGCGCCGGGCACCCGCCGCCGCTGATCATACGGAACGACGGCCGCGTCGAGGAGGCCGGGGCCCCAGGCACGCTGATCGGGATGCTGGAGGACATCACCAGCGTCACCGGCTCGGTCGTGCTGGACCCCGGTGAGACGTGTCTGCTCTACAGCGACGGCATCATCGAGGCCAGGGGCGGCCCGCTCGGCGACGACTTCTTCGGCGAGGAGCAGCTGAGCGAGCAGCTCCGGCAGTGTGCCGGCATGCCCTGCGAGGCGCTGGCCGAACGCGTCCAGATGCTGGCCTCCCAGTGGGTCGGAGACGGCGAGCACGACGACATGGCGGTCATCGCCATCACCGCCTCCCGCACCATCCCGCACGGCCCAGCAGGAGGGCAGCTCGCGTGAATGACGACATCGAGCGGCACGTCGAAGCGTTGTGGGCGGCGGCGACGGCCGGTGACGAACACGCCGCCGCCGCCGCGGCGATGGCCGCGCTCGATTCCGGCGTCCCCATGGAGACGCTGCTGCTGGACGTCGTCGCCGCCGTGCAGTCGCGCGTCGGCCGCGAATGGGCGGCCAACCGCATCACGGTCGCCCAGGAGCACACCGCGACAGCCATCAACGAGCGCGTGGTCGCCGCCCTGGCCCACCACCCGGCCCTGCGGATCTATCCGGCGCCGACCAGGGGACGGATCACGGTGGCGTGCATCGATGGCGAGTGGCACGCCTTCCCCGCGCGGTTGCTGGCCGAGGTGCTACGGGTGCGCGGCTGGCGCGTCGACTACCTGGGCGCGCAGGTGTCCACGCCACCCCTTGTCGCACACCTGCACCGGACGAACCCCGACGCGGCGGCGCTGTCGAGCTCGCTCGCGATCCGGCTTCCCGCCGCGCACATGGCGATCAGCGCGTGCCAGGCAGCAGGCATGCCGGTGCTGGTCGGCGGCGCCGCCTTCGGCCCGGACGGCCGCTACGCCCGCCTGCTCGGAGCCGACGCCTGGGCACCCGACGCGCGTGCCGCCGCCGACCTCCTGGCCGCCGGGCCCCTGCCGCGCCGGCCCACGTCAGAGCAGAACGGGCCGCCTCACCTGGCGGACCCCGAATACACCCAGCTGAGCCTGTCCGCCGCGGACCTGGTGAGAAGCGTCGTAGAAGAGCTGGCCCGGCACGCCCCCGAGACGGCGGCCTACACCGATCAGCCATGCGGACCCACCGCCGAGACCATCGCGTACATCGTCGACTTCCTGCGGGCGGCCCTGTACGTCGACGATCCCGAGCTCTTCTCGTCCTTCGCCGGCTGGATGGCGGGCATGTTCTCGGCGCGCGGAATCCCGGCGCGCGAACTGCTCGCCGCCCTGCAGACCGTGGCCGACCGCCTTACCGACTCCCCCCGCGCCCTCGCCATGCTCGCACGGGTGCGAACCGAGCTGAGCCGATCAGGACCCGGCCGGTGAGTCCGGGCACGTCGCCGCGCTGACGGCGTCATTTGGTGGCCCGCCTGCCAGGTGGGCGAAATCGTATGCCTGCATCGTGATGCGATAGTCTTGTCCGGATGTCTGAAGACCGGTCAGCTAGGCGGCCCGTCCCTACCATGCGTGACATCGCCGCTGCGGCGGCCGTCTCGCAGAGCACCGTGTCCCGTGTCCTCAGCGGAGCGCCCACCGCCGTGCCCATCGCGCCGGAGACTCGCCAGAGGGTGCTGCGGACTGCCCGGGAGTTGGGCTACCGGCCCAACCCGCTGGCTCGCGGGCTGCGCGGTGCTTCGACGAACCTCATCGGCGCCGTGGTGCGCGACTTCAGCGATCTCTTCTTCGCCGGGGCGATCGAGGCGCTCGTGGTCGAGTCGATGGCGCACGGCTACAACGTCGTGCTGGGCCACGTGCCGGGCCGGGCGGGCGACGAGGCGCTCTCGCTGACCACCGTGCTGGAGACCCGGCACACCGATGCGGTGGTGCTGCTCGGCGACATGCAGCAGCACCCGCAGTTCCTGGCCGACCTGCGCAACTCGATCGTGCCGGTGGTCGCACTCTGGCCGGGTACGAGCCCGCGCGAGTTCCCGACCGTCGACGCCGACGACCGGGCCGGCATCCGGGCGGGGCTGGAACATCTGGTGTCCCTGGGACACAAGAGGATCGCCTATGTCAACGCGGAGCTTCCCAATGAGTATCGGGCGCGGGAGGAGGCCTACCTCGATTTCATGCGCGATCGGTTCGGCGCCGTGCCGCCGGGCTACGCCGAGCGCAGCCCGAGCACCCTGGCCGGCGGCGATGCCGCGCTGCGGCGCCTGATGGACCGGCCCGACCCGCCCACGGCGGTCGCCGCCTCGACCGATGTGGTGGCCGTGGGCGTGCTGCACGCCGCGCACAGCTTGGGCGTGACGGTGCCGGATCGCCTGTCGGTCGTCGGCTTCGACGACATCGCCATCGCGGCGCATACCGTGCCGGCGCTGACCACCGTGCGGATGCCGATATCGGAGATCGTCGGCTACGCGGTCACGCAGGCGGTCAGGCTGGCTCGAGAGCCCGCCGACGCTCAGCGCCCGCCGGCTCTCGAGATCTTCCAGCCGGCACTGATAGTGCGGGACTCGACCGCGCCTCCGGCTCTGAGATGAGACCGATCATGCCGGGATCCACACCCGCATCGCCCCCACCTGCCGGTTCGCCCAGGCGAAGTAGGGGATCGCGCCGGCGGTGAGGCTCTCGCCAGGGGGCGCCGAGCTCAGGTCGACGACCGGGACGTTGACGCCGATCATCGCAGGCTCGATGTCGGACCGCGGCACCTCCAGGGGCTGGCGGCTGCCGTCCCACGCCAGGTCCTCCAGCTTCGTCGTGGCCGGAGCGTCGGCGGTCTCGAGGCAGTAGACCAGGGGGCCGCGCTCGACGGCGACGCAACCTCGGATCGCGTCGGCGCGCCGGTCGGGCACGGTGACCCGGATCACCGGTTCGAGGTCGAGTACGACGCTGTCGCCCGCGTTCCACCGCCGTGCGTGCCGGACCACGGGGCCGTCGGCCGAGCGGCTCCATGCCGGCACCCGCAGGGAGAGCGTCCATGGCCGATCCGGCGTCTGGAGAATGTGGACGGTGACGCGGCCCTGCCACGGGTACTCCGTCCGGATCGAGAGGCGGACGTCTCCCACCGTCATGTCGGCGTCCGCGTACTGGTGGATCTGGATGCCGCCCTCGTCACTCGTGGCCAGGTAGTGATGCCAGGAGCTGAACAGGCGCATGAGGTTGGGTGGGCAGCAGGCGCACGCGTGCCACGGGGCACGCCCACTGTGCCCGCCCGGCTCCGCCGTGTGGTGAGTTCGCCGCTGCAGCGGGTTGGTGTAGAAGAATTCCTCGCCGGAGAGCGAGATGCCGGAAAGCACGCCGTTGTACATGGCCCGTTCGATCGCGTCGGCGTACTCCCACTCACCGGTGGCGAGCAGGAGGCGCCAGGCCAGCATCACGCTCGCGATGGCCGCACAGGTCTCGGCGTAGGCGCGGTCGGGAGGCAGCTCGTAAGGGTCACCGAATGCCTCGTCGCGATGCCGGCTGCCCGTCCCGCCGGTGAGGTAGGTCCGGCTGCGGGTCAGCTCGCTCCAGCGGCGCCGCACGGCGGTGAGCAATGCCTCATCGCCGAGTTCCACGGCGACGTCGACCGCGCCGCAGTCCAGATAGAGCTGGCGAACGGCATGCCCGGCAACGGTCGCCGCCTCGTGTACGGGCTCGTGGTCCTGCCAGTACTGAGCCCCGAAGTGCCCATGACCGATCAGCCCGAGCATCCGCGCGGCGAGTGCGAGGTGGCGCTCCTCACCCGTGACCCGGGCAAGCTCCACGAGCGCCATCTCCATCCCCGGATGCCCATCGATGCCAGCCCTGCCCTGCGCGCCGAATTCGGCGTCGACATGGGCCACGGCGCGCGTGGCGACGGTGAGCAGCCGGTCGTCGCCGAGCCCTCGGTGCCAGGCGACCGCGGCCTGGATCAGGTGCGCCACGCAGTAGAACTCGTGTCCGAAGGCCAGATCGCCATAGGGGACGCCACCCCCGACCACCTGGACGAAGCTGTTGAGATAACCGTCGGGCCGTTGCGCCGCGGCCACCACCCCGATCGCCTCCTCCGCCGCGGCGGTCAGAGCCGGATCCGCACCACGAGCCAGCTCCCAGCCGACGGCTTCGAGCCACTTGTAGACGTCGGAGTCGAGGAACGGGAAGGTCGTGCCGCCGCTGTCGGCCTCAGCCTGATAGCGCCCCGGCCCGCCGGCGGCCAGCCGGAGGTTACCCAGCGCCCCGTGCTGCTGGAGCCGGCCGAAGCCGTGCAGGATCGTCTTCTCGCGGTTGAGCCGCTGCCGCAGCGCCCAGAACCCGCCGAGGATCTCCACGTTGGAGGCGTCGACCGGGTACAGCCGCCGTTTCGCCGCCGGGGTCGGCCATACGCTGCCTGCGTTCACTTGATGGCTCCGCTCATCAGACCCGACACGTAGTACCGCTGAAGCAGGAAGTAGAAAAGGACACACGGGATGATCGATATGGTGACGCCGGCCTGCAGCATGCCCCAGTCCGTTCCGCCGAGGCTCGTCTCCGTCCTCGACGTGGCGAGGATCAGCGGCAGGGTGAACGCGGAGCTGCGGCTCATCATCACCAGCGCGCCGAGGAATTCGTTCCACGACGTGATGAAGGCGAAGAGCGCGGTGGTGACGATCGCGGGCACGGCGGAGGGGAGGAAGACCCAGCGCAACGCCTCCCAGGACGAGGAACCGTCCATGATGGCCGCCTCCTCCAACTCTCTCGGTACGGCGCTGAAGCTGTTGCGCAGCACGTAGAGGCTGAACGGCACCTGGATGGCGGTGTGCAGGATCGCGAGGCCGAGCAGCGAGTTGGTCAGGCCGATCTTCGCGAACATGAGGAACATCGGCGTGAGCAGAGCCTGGTACGGAATGATCAGCGCGAGCAGCAGCGCCACGAAGATCACCTCCCTGCCCGGGATGGGGAAACGCGCCAGCGCGTAGGCGGCGGGAACGGTCAGCAGCAGCGTGAGCACGATGGCCAGCAACGCCGTGCCCAGACTGTTGGCGAGGTAGACCGGCAGGCCCTCCTGGTAACTCCACAGCCGTGCATAGCTGTCGAAGCTGAGCCCGTGGGGGATGTAGGTCGGTGGGGAGGCGGCCGCCTCTTCGGTCGGCTTCACGGAGGCGAGAACCGACATCGCCAGCGGCATCAGCATGACTGCGCAGACAGCGGTACAACATGCCGCCACCAGGTACCTTCCGCGTCCCTTCACTGATGGCTCCGGCGGCTCAGCAGCAACTGGATCACGGTGAGGACGAGGATCGTGAAGGCCAGAATCATCGACAGGGCGGCACCGTAGCCAAGCTTCAGGTAGGGGAAGGAATTCAGGTAGATGTAGAAGACCGATG
>NZ_JBAHWD010000084.1:0-6190 GCF_037044575.1 Nonomuraea sp. LPB2021202275-12-8
CGCGTCAGGCTCCCGGGCCACCAGCGCGACCCGGCCCGCCCCCCGCTCGGCGGCGTCGATGCGAGCCGCGGAATCGGCGAGTGTCGGAGCCTCGAACAGGTCGTCCAACCCCAGCTCGACACCGAACACCTCGCGCACCCGCGCCACCACCTGAACCGCCAGGATCGAATGGCCGCCCAGCGCGAAGAAGTCATCGGTGGCGCCCACGCGATCCACGCCCAGGAACTCCGCCCAGATCCCCGCCAGCACCCGCTCGGTCTCCGACCGCGGCTCCACGAAAACCAACGGCGCCGGGCCGGCGAACGGCTCCGCGTACCTCGGGCCGGCGCGCAGATCCTGGACCTGCTGCGCCCGGTCTCCAGCGATGGCGTCCAGCAGCCAGGTCAGCCGGTCGAGGTGGGTCGCGACGGCCGAGGGGGAATACAGGTCCTCGTCGTATTCGCACGAGACCTGCCAGCGGCCACCCGCCTGTTCGAAGACGAAGGCGATCTCCACGCAGGCGATCTCGTCGCCGAGCGCGGCCTGGTCGCCGGGCCGGAGGAACTCCGCACCCGCCCCGACGGGAAGCACGGCCACGCGGGGCAGCTGATCCGTGGGCGCATGGGCGGCGAGCGCCTCGGCCGTGACCACGCACAACCCCTGGAGGGTCAGATCGTCGCTCACCTCGGTCAGCACCGCCCGCAGACCGGGGGCACCGCCGTCGGTAACACCGACGCCCGTCAGGACGCTGTCGGCGGGTTCTGCGAGCAGGAGCGCCTGCACGGCGGCGACGAACACCGTTCCGAGAGACGTCCCGCAGATCTCGGCGATCTGGCCGAGGCGCTCGCCGCTGACCCCCACGTCGCGCTGTGAGCTGCCCCTCAGGAAGGACGGCGCGACGCACTCGCGGTCGGCGGGCAACGCGGACACGACCTCGAGGCCGTAGGACGAGAAGAGACCGGTCGGGTCTGTCAGCTCGGTCATGACACGGGGCCGGTTTCAGAGACGGGGGCGAGGACGTGGTTGCCGATGACCAGATGGTCGAGCCCGCCGCGCAGGAAGGTCTCGACGGCGATCTCCGGGGTCCGGACGATCGGCTGGCCGCGGAGGTTGAAAGAGGTGTTGAGCAGCACGGGCATGCCGGTGCGTGCCTTGAAGGCGTTCAGCAGGGCCCACATCCGCGGATTGCCGTCCCGGGTAACGACCTGCACACGGGCGGAGCCGTCGACGTGGGTGACGGCCCCCAGGCGAACGCGATGGATCGCGCGCGTGCGGGTGGTGAAGAGCATGTGAGCGTACTGCCGCTCGGTCCCCGGCCGGATCTCGAAGTACTCCGCCGCGTCCTCCTCGGTCACGATCGGAGCGAAGGGGCGGAAGTCCTCCCGCTGCTTGATCAGCCCGTTGATGTGGTCCCGCATGCGCGCGTCACGGGGGTCGGCGAGGATGCTCCGGTTGCCCAGGGCCCGCGGGCCGAACTCCATTCCGCCCTGGAACCACGCCACCACCCGGCCGGCCTCGAGATGGCCCGCCACCTCGGTGACGATCTCGTCGAAGTCGTCGACCCGCCGGGCGCTGACTCCGTCGGTGGCCTCCACAGCATGGCCGATCTCCGCCTCGGTGAAGGCGGGCCCCCAGTACGGCATGCTCATCCGGGAGATTTCGGTGCCCGGCTCCCTGTCCGCCTGGACATAGAGGGCCGCGCCGATGGCGGTGCCGTCATCACCGGCGCCGGGCGGGACGAAGACCCGGTCGAACAGCCGGCTGCGCGCGATGACCCCGTTCGCCGTGCAGTTCAGCGCCACCCCGCCGGCGAAGCACAGGTCACGAAGGCCGGTCTCCGCCTGGAAGTGGCGCAGCACGTGCAGTAGGCAGGTTTCCAGGGTGGCCTGGAGGCCGGCGGCGATGTCCATGTGGCGCTGCTCGATGGGCGCCCCGGGCGGCCGCAGGGGGCCAAGCCGTTCGATGAGAGCGCGCAGCACACCGCGCTGGGTCTCCCGCTCCACCAGGTTCCTGTTGCGCGCCAGCAACGGGATGGAGAACGTCCCGTTCTCGCCCAGCCGCACCATCGACATGAGCTCGTCGTGGTAGCGGCGGCGGTTCCCGTACGGGGCCAGGCCCATGACCTTGTACTCGTCCATCGCGATGAGGAAGCCGAGGTAATGGGTGAAGACGCTGTACAGGGTGCCGAGGGAATGCAGGGCGGGAATGCGGTGCAGCACGTCGAGCTTGCCCTGGCTGCCGACGGCCACCGTCAGGCTCTCCGTCTCCCCCATCCCGTCGGCCACCAGGACCAGCGCATCCGCGAAGCCGCTCGGGTAGTAGGCGCTGGCGGCGTGAGCCAGATGGTGGGGCACCGCGACGAACCGGGCGGTCCAGTCCTCCTGGGGATAGGCGTCGGTCAGCAGCCGGAGTTGCACCGCCGGGTCGTAGACCTCCTCGAAGCGCCTGGCGCTGAACTCGTCGACGTCCTCAAGGACGCCCGGCTGGTAGGAGAAGCCGTGGGCGACGTAGTCAAGGTCACGGGGGGACAGGCCCGCGCGCCGCAGACAGTCGGCCATCGCCTGCAGCGGGAACCTGCCGGTGGCCTTCTCTTCGGTGTATCGCTCCTCCGCTGCGGCCGCGCGCACCCGGCCGCCTGACACGACGGCGGCCGCCGAGTCGAAGCCCTGGCCGATCCGGTATTCCACGTCCTGTAATCCAGGCAGTTCCCTGCGCTTGAAGGAGACGCTGTTGTCCAGTCCGCTGTATCCGAGGATGTTCATCTCTGCTCCGCTGCCATCGAAGTGGTCGTGCTGATCAATGAGGCCCCGTGCGCCTTGACCGCCTTGCGGTCCACCTTCCCGTTGGCGGTCTGCGGCAGGGCCGAGGAGACGACGATGTGCTGGGGGACCAGGGCGGCCGGAAGGCTGCGGTCCAGGTGAGCTCGCAGATCGTCGTTGTCCGGCTGGGCGCTCGGCTGGGGTTGGACGTACACCAGCAGCCGCTGATCCCCGGCCGTCCGGTCGACGACCACGGCGACGGCGCGGGCCACGAGAGCATGGCGCTCGGCCACGGCCTCGATCTCCTCCAGCTCGATCCGATGCCCACGGAGTTTCACCTGGTTGTCGACACGACCGTGGAATCGAAGAATTCCATCTGCGTGCCAGGAGCACAGGTCGCCGGTTCGGTACATCCGGCCGAGCTCCGCCAGCTCGGGAAACGCCCTGGCGGTCTTCTCCGGATCGCCGAGATAGCCCAGTGCGAGCTGGACACCGGCGACGTACAGCTCGCCCGGCTGGCCGACCGGAACAGGCCGGCCTTCCGGGTCGAGCACCGCCGCTGTGACTCCCGCGATGGGCCGGCCGATCGGTCTGGACTCCACGCCGGCGGCGTCGACGGTACCGGCCGTACACCAGATCGTGGCCTCTGTGGGTCCGTAGACGTTCCACACTCGGCCCTTGGTAGCGACCAGTTCCTTGGCCAGGTCGGAGCCGAGGGCCTCACCGCCGCAGAGGACGGTCGCGCCCACCAGTTCGTCCGTCACGTACGGCAGCAGCATCCGCCACGTCGTCGGCGTGGCCTGCACGATGTCCGGCCGCGCCACTCGCAGCCATTCGACCAGCCGCACCGGATCCCGCTGGGTCTCCGCGTCCAGCAGGTGGAGTTGCCCACCCGAGGCCAGTGGCAGCAGGAGTTCCAGGAGCGAGATGTCGAAGATGGGGCTGGTGAGACAGGCGACGCGGGGCTCCACGATGGGCAGGAGTGCGCTGAACGCCCGGATGCAGTTGTGCAGCGCGACGTGGGGAATCCCCACCGCCTTGGGTGTCCCGGTGGAACCAGAGGTGGACATGACATAGGCCAGGTCCGACGGAACGCCTCTCAGCGGGGTTCGCGCTGCTGAAGGCGTGGTCCGAACCTCGGCGACGACGGTCTGGAATCCGTCGAAGCGGAGGTGGTCGCCGGGCGGCACCACCACGGCCGTGGCTCCGGCCGCGGCTAGCTGAGCCCTGAGCCGGGAGCCGGGATGACGGCTGTCGATCGGGATGAAGGCGGCGCCCAGCTGCCAGAGCGCCAGGTAGGTGACGATCAGCTCGATCTGGCGTCCCATGCCGACAGCCGCCACGTCTCCTGCCGCTATGCCGGCCTGCGCGAGCTCGTCGGAGAGGTTGTGTACGGCCATGGCCAGCTCGCCGTAGCTGAGCCGGCGCTCGCTCTCGACGATGGCCGTCCCGCTGGGATTGCTCGCGATCTGCATCTCGATGAGAGTGCAGACGTCGCCCTCCTCCCAGACCGGCGCGGTGTCGTTCGCGGCATCGATGATCAGCTGGTCGGCAGGGCTGAACAGGGCCGCCCGGCCGGCGGGCTGGTCCAGTTGCTCCGACATCCCCGACAGGAGCACCGCGAGCCGGGAGGCCAGGAGCGTGTTGCGCTCGGCGGAGCCGGGCAGCGCGGCACCGATCATCGGCGGGCTGGCGATGCTGAGCAGGTACGGATGGCTCGGCAACAGTTCCCACTGGCCGTGTGAGTCGAGCAGGAAGCTCTCCTGGCCGATCTCCATCCGGACACTCGGGCTGTCACGCAGCCGGCAGTCGTTCAGCAGAGCATCCACTCGCCGGACGACCGAGCCGATCGGAATGCGCCAAGGAAGCCGCAGGTCCCGATCTGCACCGCCGGCGGGAGAGGTGAGGCGTAACCCCAGTGCCTCGAGCCGTTGCTCGTGGGCGGACACGATGAGGAAGGCCGCGCTCACGATCGCGTTCAGGCTCACGTCGAGCATCTCGGCCACTCGCGCGGCACCCTGCTGTGCCAGCCTGGCTAGCTGGACGGGAGCGTCCATCCTACGCATGGACCGCCACCTCCCCCACTGGCGGCGATGCAGCGGTGAAGTCGAACTCGCTCAGTGCTGTCGCCAGCGCGACCAGGTCATCCGGGGTGCCGACGCTCACGCGGAGCCAGCCGGGAAGTCCGACGGAGACGCAGTCGCGGACGTGTATCCGCCGGTCGGCCAGCGCGCCGACCACGAACTCCGCCGCGGCCTCGTTGCGGCAGCGGGCCAGCACGAAGTTGGCCTGGGTGTTGCGGGTCTCCTCGACATGAGCGCTCCTGGCCAGGACGTTCACGTACCTGTTCCGCGCCTCGCGGATGTAGCGAACATGCCTGTCCTGGAAGTCGGTGTCCTCCAGCGCGCCGAGGATCGCGCTGAGCGCGACCGAATCGGTGGAGTAGAAACTCTGGCCGCCGGCGAACCTCGCGATGAGGTCGGGGTGGCCCAGCATGGCTCCCACGCGCAGTCCCGCCAGCCCGAACATCTTGGAGAAGCTCTTGAACACGACCAGGTCGGGCCTGACGTCGAGGCGCGACACGTTGGACGGCTCGTCAGTGAACTCCAGATACGTCTCGTCCATGAACGTCAACGCGGGAGAGCGCACCAGCGCGTCGACCCACCGGCGATGGAACATGTTGCCCGTGGGGTTGTTCGGCTGCGCGACGAACACCACGTCGTTGACGCCGAAACGGTCCGGCGCGATGGTGGGCTGCCATTCCCCGTCGAGCGCGATCGTCTGGACCGGCCGCCCGATGAATCGTGCGCGATCGGCGTATCCATCGAAACCTGGCATGACGCACCAGGCTCGCGGGCGGGTGGACAGCGCGAGATCTGTCGCCTCGTCGACTCCGCAGGTGAGCAGCACCGACGCAGGATCCACCTGGTAGTGGTCGGCGACCGCTCTGGTCACCTCCTCGCGCAGCCCGCGCGGATAGCGATGGAGACGATCAAGATGCGTCAGGAGTCGTCTGATAGCTCCTGCAGGCGGGCCGAAAGGGCTCTCATTGCTGTCCAGGAAGGCCTTCCCGCCGAACTGCCCGCCGAGGTCATGGATTCTGCTCATCGAAATCCCTCCTTCGGATCAGTGGTGAATTTTGGCGCGTACGTTGGTGCACTCATCTCAATTCCTTCGGCTGAGGAGCTGGGGCGCCGAGGTCGCCAATCGTGCTGCATCCAGCGGCTATGGCGGGCCGACGACATTTCTAGCGATGAGTCACGACATGTTCCTCCTGCGACTAAAATCCACCACCTAGACAAAGGCGCGGCGCAGCTAGGTCATGCGATCCCCTCTGTCCTCATATCAGGCTGGATTGGTCATCGCGATATTCGAGTTCGGCTCAGACAATCCGCCACGAAAGCAGCGAGGGTGTGCCGGCGATCGTGGTCGCGATCAGTCGACGGAGCCTG
>NZ_JBAHWD010000085.1:0-5901 GCF_037044575.1 Nonomuraea sp. LPB2021202275-12-8
TCCTGGCGACGACACAAGGCAGAGTTTCTCTTTCCAAAAAGGTGGAAGGCCCAAACATCTCCAATGTCTTCAAACGCACATTCTATCAGATGGCTTACAAATTCCAGCTCGGTGGCCATCAAGACTGTGCAGGGGCCGCGTTTACCATCCCCTATCCCGTATGGCGGAGTTGGGCCCGCCATCTCGGAGACCCCGAGCTGCTTCAGGAGGCCGATGGAACCTATCGGTTGCGATCGGATATTGGTCAGAACGCGCCGATTGAAGGCAACTCCTGGATCTTTGTCTTTAAGTTGAGCGAGCGTACGATGGGAGCGGGTCACGAGGCACCTAGAACGGTCGAACCGTGGAGAGCAATTCGCACGGATGCGAACACGATCATGGATCTTGCCCTCAATGTCTCCCCGGCTAAGGCGTTGGCGGACGACGGCCCCCTAGAATTGATCCGCGCCAAGGCTCGATCAAAGATCAAGGTCTTCTGGCCCGAGATCGTGCCAGGAAGCGTCACAGCAACTCGCCGGAGGCAACCAAAAACGTCAACGCAGGACGGAACCCAAGAGAGCCTCCTCTGAACGCCTACCCAAAGTTCCATGCGCCATATGCGGACGTGTGGCTGCAGGTTACGAACCCGAGCTGAACCCGGTACTTTGATAAGCAAGGAGCCCCCTCCGCGTGAGGTGTGGAGGGGGCTCCTGTGTTGCTGGTGTATCAGACGGCGGCCGGGGCCTTCTTGTACCAGTCCGTAATCACTTTGGTCAGGTGTACGACGTTCTGCTGACGCATGATCGGGGCAGAGGCGTTCGGCTCGAAGTCGTCGTTGGCCGCCGTGGTACGCCAGATGCTGTTCTCACTGACGGGGGCTGCCATATGCCGGTCGAGCCGCTTGAAGAACTCTTGGATGTCCCCGTCCTCGGCCCCCTCCTCCTGTAGGTTGCGGTAGACGCCGCCCAAGACGCGGAGCATGCCTACGGAGCCCAGAAGCGAGGACTCGCGCAGCTTCATGGCCATGGTCGGGGGTGCCGGCAGCTCGTTCTTCCTTTTCTCGGACAGTGCGGGGTCGTAGTTGTCTATGTCCTCTTCGGTAACCTCCGCGAGCGCGGTGAAAGCGACGGAGATGACATCCAAGAATCCGCGGACGCTTTCGATGACCTCGTTGTCGGTCATCGACTCGACCTTCTTGCTGACGCGGCCACCGGGGCCGGCGATGACAGCTCGCGTGATGTCGGCGACGTGCTTGGCGCCCATCAGATTTCGGTTACTCAGAGTCATCCGATCTCGCTCGATGTCGACCTTGCCCAGGAAGAGGGGGTGAGCGATGATGTCGCTGAGCGTGCGGTTGGCGATGCGCGAAGTGTCGAATCGGGCGCGAACGGCACCAGAGATCCCTTTGGCATTGTCGGCGACGTCGACGAACATCTGCTGACCGCTGACACCGTTGGGCTCCAAATAGATATCAATTCCGACGAATTCGTCCTTGAGTCGCTGCATTCGACCGATGAGCGCCTCGCGCTCCTGCTCCAGCTTCACCTTTTTGACATCGTTGGCGCGGTGAATTTCCCGGTCGATGCGGGATACTTCGTCCGTGATGCGCTTCTTTTCTAGGTGCACTCCAAGGATTCGGTGCTGACCATCGATCGTGATGAGACGTCCGATGCCGCCGATGGCCCACGGGACGGTGAGGTAACCGACCGAGCCGTCTTCACTGATCGGCTCGTAGCGACAGCCGCCGGTGTCGCGAATGAGGAGAGCCGGGGCTACCCACTTGGGGTTGTCAGCGAGATACTGACCGAAGCCCTTGGCGTGGTTGATGTCCACCTTGCGGTTGTCCGGGTCCGGCTTGGCCGGATCGGGAATGGTGAGGATGACCGAGAGGTCAGCGAGCGGAATACGCGTCGTATAGACGGTCCGACCGCCCTGGCTGGTTCGAATTGCCAGGTAGACGGACTCTTCGCGTACCAGAGAGAGGCGCGATGAGTCGACAGCGATGGTCACGAATAACTCCCTTTTCTCGGGCTTCTGCGTACTGAATGGATGATGTAAAGCCGTAAGCGTGACACGCGGTCAGCTATCCGTCAAGATATCAACTTAATTGCCGAACCATTTGCCACAAAAGTCCTATTGGTCAAGAATGACAGTTTCGGGGCATTGTCGCCCATGGCTGGACCTGTGAGTAATTGATACCGCGGTGGCTGAATATCCAGGGTCAGCACATAGCCCTCTGCCGCACTCGCCGCGCCGATCGTGGGACCTTCAGAGTCAGGCTGTTGGTTACGGGCGGGGCTACCTCGCCCGTAACCATTGCTGTCGCGGCTCGACGCGCTACTGTGCGCCGGGGCAGCTGGCGAGAGCATCCACATCAAACTGGGCGCCGCTTGCGCCACAGCAATTGGCAGTGGGCGCCGGCAACCGGCAGGTCTCGAAGCCGAGTGCTCCCCCACTCCTTCAACCGGATCGCCCTCACACCTCTCAACCGAGGGGATTGGCAGCGGCCACGGCATGCCTGACCAACGCCGACGGGAACTTTGAATCCGATGAAGACGCCGCCAGCGTGGGGGAGCGTCTTCATCGGCCTGTTCTTCGTGTCTGTCCCTTAATCGGCTGCCGTGGTTTCCTCGTCGGTCTCCTCGCCCAGCTCGTCGTCCGACGGAGATTCGATACGGCTCGCTTGTCGGGCGGCGACCTTCCCCCAGTATCCGAACTTGGACTGGGCCTCGACTAGCGTTTCGACCGCAGTCTTGGTGTCGCTGGCGGGCCATCCGCGCTGATCCATGAGCGGCCCACCGGCTGGTGCCTCCAGGTGCTCCAGCTCGTCAAGGCGCTTGGCCATCTGCTCGATGATGTGAAGGATGTCCTGCTGGAGGCGCGAGGCCTTCATGATGGGCGTCTCGGATTTGATCGACACGGGGCGGATTGTCGGACCGCCGCTTGGGAAGCCGTCATAGCGCAGCCAGCGATCGGTCACCGGTACCACAGGTCCCTCCGGGTCGGGCCGGATTTCACCGTCGTCGCCCAGCACACCGTGGATGATCTGACCGTCTGTGTCGACCAGGCTGGGCGCGAGGCCGGCGCGACCGTCCACGATGGCCTGACGCAGCAGTCTGAGACCGCGCTCGTCCTGCAGCATCTGCGAGAGAATCTCTTGGGGTCCTCTCTGATCGGAACCCTTGCTGCCCATCGGCTCGCGCTTCAGGGCTTCGTAGGCGGTCAGGTGATACTGCGCGTGCGCGGCGAGTTCGAGGCGGTCCCGCCACGCATCAGGATTGGCCTGCTCGGCTTCGGTCCGCTCCAACTCGGCAAGTGCACCTTCGAGCAGTTCATCGGGTCCGCGGCCTGTCACCTCCCATCGGCGCGTGGTGTAGGCCGACATGTGCGTGGCCCGCAGGTATGCAGCACGCATCGCGGTTGCTCGCTCCCGCAGCGAGTCCCCAGCGGGCAGGCTGGCCGCCAGGCTGCGGGTGGGGCGCAGCGCCAGTTCTGCGACGACATCGATACGGCGGTTTGCCGTGACGGACTTCTTCGCTGTGACGTCCATGATTCCCCGGTCGACCAGGTCACGCAGATGTGGCTGCAGCAGCGTCGCTAGGACGTGCGCGGCCTGCGCATCGCGCTGTGTGGGCAGCCCCGCCGCATCGGATGCCTCCGGGGTGAGCAGCCCGGCCAGGTAGTCGTGCCGGGTGTCGTCCAACACATTCGCCGATCGCAGGACCTCCAGGACGGCCTCGGCCATTGCCTCCAGCTTGCCCGTCGGTGTCCACGGCCTGGGCGGGTCGACGTGCAACATGCCGACGTAGGCGGCTACGGCGCGGCTGAAGTCGTAGGCCGCGCTGGGCTGGGGCGTGAACCTGAGGAAGATCCGCGCAGGGGTGATCAGCGCGTTGCGCTGCCAACGTAGCTTCTTCGCTGCAGACGGCCCGAGGGAGGGGAGGTCTTGCGAGGAGATGTTGTCCACGAACCGGCGATAAGAGTCGCGGTTGGACGGCAGGTGGTAGTGCGTCGTGCGGGGATCGGTCAGGTTGAGTACGGCATGGGCGCCGGTGATGCGGCTCGACCCGTCGGCCGTCCCAAGAAGCGGCATCGCCGGCTGTCCGTCGCGGTGCCGCAGTTCGAAGTAGACCACGGTCACTGGCATCACGACGCCCCGCGCGGCCACTGAGTCCTTGAGCGGGTTCTTCACCAAGACGTAGTCCTGGGCCTGCTTGGCCTCGTCCAACACGTGTTGGACGCTCTGCGCCTCGATCCACAGGCCTGTGGCCTCACCCGGTTCAGAGCGGGGCCCAGCCAGCGGGCCGAGATGACCGGGCACGCCACCTGCCGGGTACACCCGCATGTCCATCGTCCGGTTGTTGGTGGGCAGCGGCACCAGGCCGGGAGCGTACAGGTCAACGTCGATCACCTCGATCACTCCACCCGCGACGTTGATCGAGGTTGGATTGCTCAGCGCGGCCCTCAACGCAGCCGGGTCGACGACGCTGTGCGCCAGGGCAGAGGCGAAGCCCTCCGGCAGTCCGAAGTCCGAGGCCACCTTGAAGGCCCGGTTCACCGCCGCCATCTTCGGCAGCGCCGGAAGCGGGCCGTCGCCGAATCGGGACCAGACGGCCGTCTCGCTGCTCTCGGCTTCGCCACCCTCGGAGTTGGCCACGGCAAGTTCGTCCGTCTCTGCGCTGGCGGTCGTCGCCAACTCCATCTGTTCCGCAATAACAGACTCGTCTTTGGCGTTGTTGCTGTTCATCGTGTCGCCTCCGGACGATCACGAACGGCGCGAGGCCGCTCACGTTGCCCCTTGGGCGGGTCGCTCCAGGGGCATGTGGCCAAGGCCCACGCGCCATGCACCACGCCGCGGCGTGTCCTCTTTCAAGGCGTGCGCCGTGACGAGCCGAGCGGTGAAACCGAACCGTTAGGACTCCGGTCACCGGGCCGTGGCCCGCTGTCGTGTGTCCGCCGCCTTCAGCCGGCGTCGGTCGGTCGTGGTCTCGGCTGCGTCCCACCATTGCAACACGGTGGGCGTCGGAATCGGGAAAAACTGGCTCGAATCGACGGCGCGAATCTCAGTACCGCCCGGTTAGCGCGATTTTCCCGCTATGCCGCAGAGCCGGGGCTACTGTGGTGGGCGGCTTCTGGGGGTCACTCCCAGGGCAGTACGAGCGCCGAACGGCGCAGCCACGCGGCGAAAAGGGCACAGTCCCCGACCGACCGACTCGTACGGCCAGAGACCCAGGTCCAGGAAATTGACAACAACAGACAGCGTGGGCGTGACCCCCTCGCTCGTGATCCCGCACAACGCGGAGCCAGGAGCGAGAGTGAATACTCACGAATTCGAGGATGCGACGCCGCCCGAAATCCTTTACAGGGCGCTTGAGCCGTATGCGCCTCCGGCCGGTGCCGCCGCGTGCGCCACCCACAACCCCGCCAGGTTCGATACTCCCCGACGCCAGGACCTCGCCTTTTGGGGCGAACCCCTTGATCCGGCGGTTGACTATCCGGCCGCCCGCGAGATCTGCCTGGCCTGCCCCCTCCTTGCCGCATGCCGCAAATACGCCGACGACAGCCGAGAGGAGCAGCACTTCCTCGCTGGCATGACCGCCGCTGAGCTTGTTAGCCGGCGCACGAAGCGGACCGAGATCGCCAAGCGGCGCCGACAGGTCCAGGAATTGCATGCGCTTGGAGCGTCCACCACCGTCATCGCCGACATTCTCGGACGCGACCCAAGCCTCATCCGAGGCGACCTGCGTTCCTTCGCCCAACAGGACCAAGCTGCGATGTAACAGAGACGCATGGATCTGGTCCACAACTGGTCCACGATCAGCGAGCGTCAACGAGAACGGGCGGGGCTCCGTGAGACTGGAGGCCCGCCCGTACCTGTGGTGTTTGCCCTGGTCAGCGGCCGGAACCGCTGATCAAGATCGA
>NZ_JBAHWD010000086.1:0-5247 GCF_037044575.1 Nonomuraea sp. LPB2021202275-12-8
CCCAACCCTGGGCGCCCTCATGCGTAGGCAGGACAGCTTCCTTGACACCGGTAACGACGGCGAGCGGCAAAGTGACACGTGCAAGCACCCCAGTACCGGGCGGATTCTTGACCAGGAGGTGCGCGCCGGGGACACGCAACCGCTGCATGGCGGCGGAGACCGTCTGCTGCCACTTCCAGGGCTGCTTGTACAGGTCCTGAATCTTCTGACGCTTGAGCACCTCGGCGATCAACTCGGAGAGCTTACGGTTGCCGGGGAGGGCGCCCATGTAGCGGCGGATGTCATAGACGGCGCGTGCGCCAGCGACGTTCCTGCCCTGAGCCCAGCGTTTCTGCAGTTGAACCGCAGCTTCCACACCACTGATGACTGAGATGACCTTGAGCGGCTTGGTCACATATCGAACTTGCTCCTTGTGCTTCTCCCAAAGATCGAGAACACCGGTCATGCTGGCGAACAGCAAGACGCCTTCCGGGTCCTCTTCGAGGAGTCCTACACGACGTCGAATGTCTCTGGCTTGATCGTCTGCCCACGTGGCACGAGCCGAAAAAGTAGCGAGGCGACTGGTGACGCCGTTCCAGCGGTCCAGGATTTGCCGGATCACAGCGCCCTGGACGGCAAGGGATCCGCCCGCGACCTCGGCAGCCGCCGCCAGGTTTCGGGCTTGATCCGGCTTCATCCCGACGAGACTCATCGCGTCGAGGGTAGGGCAGCGGACGACGCGATGCATCAATCCTTATAACTGCGATATGTCAAGACAAGGGAGTTGCGGTGCGGTCTGAGAGGGACTGATGTGCCCTTGCCCCGATTACCTGCACGTTTGGATGCATGGCATTCCACCGTACGTGAGAACCGAGTGACACCTGTGCCAGTTTGGTATATCTCTCGACATTTGTTGAATTACGAGAATTTCTTCGTCGAAGGCTGATATGTCCTGACGATTGGGTCAGCGCAAGCTGGCCGCTGACTGCGGCCTCGATCTCCGGCGCCACTGGCCGATCTGATGCGATATGCGGCGGTTCCGGAATGCGGCAGAAACGGACCGCAGGCTTGATCATCAATCGGAATCATTCCCCAGTTGCCACAACCGCACGGTGCCGTCCAGGCTGCCAGTGGCCAGGAGCTTGCCGTCCGGGTTGAACGCCACCGACAAGACCTCGTCGGTGTGGCCGGTGAGAGGACGGCCGATGGGGGTGCGGGTGGTCACGTCCCACAACCGCACGTCGTCGTCGTCACTGCCGGTGGCCAGGATCTTGCCGTCGGGGCTGAACGCCACTGAGTCGACGATGTCGGTGTGGCCGGTGAGGGGGCGGCCGATGGGGGTACGGGTGGCCACGTCCCACAACCGCACGGTGTGGTCACTGCTGCCGGTGGCCAGGATTTTCCCGTTCGGGCTGAACGCCACCGCGGCGACCCAGCCGGTGTGGCCGGCGAGGGGGCGGCCGATGGTGGTGCGGGTGGCCACGTCCCACAACCGCACGGTGTCGTCATCGTCGGCGGCCAGGATCTTGCCGTCCGGGCTGAACGCCACCGAGGAGACGGAGCTCGTCAGCTTGTTGCGGCCGGTGAGGGGGCGGCCGATAGGGGTGCGGGTGGCCACGTCCCACAACCGCACGTCGTCGTCATCGTCGGCGGCCAGGATCTTGCCGTCCGGGCTGAACGCCACTGCGGAGATGGAGGCCACCGAGTCGACGTCGTTGGTGTGGACGGTGAGGGGGCGGCCGATTGAGGTGTTGGTGGCCACGTCCCACAACCGTACGGTGTCGTCATAGCTGCCGGTGGCCAGGATCTTGCCGTCCGGGCTGAACGCCACCGCGGAGACACCGTCGGTGTGGCCGGTGAGGGGCGGGCCGAGGAGGGCACGGGTGGCCACGTCCCACAACCGCACGGTGTCGTCTCCGCTACCGATGGCCAGGATCTTGCCATCGGGGCTGAAGGCCACCGAGTGGGCGACGCCGTTGTGGCCGGCGAGGCGCTGGCCGAGGATGGTGGCGGTGTCATCCAGGGTGAAGGTGTAGTAGGCGGCCGGCAGGGCGGCGGCCAGGCCCCCGACGCCCAGCCCGGTGAGCAGGCGGCGGCGGGACAGAACCCGGTGCGGCGCGGCAGCGACGTGATCTCGCGTTGCGGATGTAGGCACGGCCCGATCCCCGAGACCGGGAGAGCCGGGTGCGTAGAGGGCCGACACGGAGGGTGCCGGTTCGGTGGGCGCCGGTTCGGTAGGTGAGGGGGCGTCAAGGCGGGCAGTCGCTGCGGCCGCGGGGGGCTGGGCCGGCGGAGGCGCCTGGGAAGTGGGGGCGGCTAAGCCGGTTTCGATGGCCTGTCGCATCGCCGCGGCATCCCGGTGGCGCTGTTGGGGGTCTTTGGCCAGCGCGGTCGCCAGCACCTGGTCCCAGAAGGGGGCCAGGGCCGGGATCAGTTGTGAGGGCGGCTGCGGGGTCTTGTGCAGGTGCCCGAAAAGCACGACGGTGAGCGAGTCTCCGATGAAGGGCGGCCGACCGGTGAGCATCTCATACAGCACGCATCCGGTGGAGTACAGATCCGAGCGGGCGTCGGCGGGCTTGCCGTCGGCCTGTTCGGGCGACATGTAGGACGGGGTACCGATCCGCATTCCGGTGGCGGTCAATCGGGTGGCCGTCTCCGACAAGAGCTTGGCGATCCCAAAGTCCATCACCTTCACTCGCCCCCGGCCGTCGACGCGGTGGACCATGATGTTGGCGGGCTTGATATCGCGGTGCACCACCTCCCGCCCATGGCTGTGCTCCAACGCCTCCAAGACCGCCGCCACGATCCGCCCGACCTCGTTCGGGGTCGGCGGAGCCTGGCGCAGCAGATCGGCCAGTGTCCCGCCCTCCACCAACTCCATCACCAGATACGGAACCGGCTCCCCACCCTCGGTGTCCTCTCCGATGTCGTAGACGGTCGCGATGTTGGGATGCGACAAGCCCGCCGCCGCCCGCGCCTCCCGCCGGAACCGGGCCCGGAAGTCCTCATCGCGCAGCATCTGCGCGGGCAGCACCTTGACCGCCACGATCCGCTCCAGTTCCCGGTCACGCGCCCGATACACCACCCCCATACCGCCCCGTCCCAACGGCTGTAGCAGCTCATACCGTTCCGATAGAACTCTCACCACAACGCCCCGATCCCTCCGCTCTCCACGTGATGAACACCAAACTACGAACAAGGCCACCTTCTGGGCGGACAAACGAACGAGCCAGTCTGTGTGGGTCAGCATGACGATAACCACGATCAAGAACCAGGCGAACTACCGGCTGGTATGCCCTACTTGAGATCGCTACGTTGTGAAGCCGATAGAGAACACACCGCTACTTTGCGGCTCGCACCGTAGCTTCAGGAGTTCTGAGTACGGCGGTACCTCTGACGGCAACGCTGACGGCAACGTCGGCCACCGCACCTGCACACAGGGCACTGCGGGCGACCACTCACTGCGAGGTCATCAGCCGGGAACAGCCTGATCGCTACACCTGAAAAGCGGAAGGTCGGCGGTTCGACCCCGCCCCTGACCACAGCAACTGACCAGCCAAGACGCCCCGAACGGATCACCGTTCGGGGCTTTTTGATCTGTGCTGACAGCAACAGTGACAGCAACGTCCCCGCCGCTTCATTGAGTCGCCCGCCCTTGCCGGGGCGAATGATCATTCTGATCTGCTTCAGGGTCTGACTTGTAGATCTTGTGCAGGCGTGAATCTCCTGAATGGCTTTCGGGCGCGAATACAAGGCAAACGTCATGCTGACGAGTCCGGATGCCGCGAGCCCTGTCGCCCACGACGATGCCCGGCGCTTCTTCCCACTCGCATCCGGCCGTGTCCAGGGCGCTGAGGACCTCCAGCATGTCGAGCCGGGCAGCTATCGGCCGCTCCCAGCCGGAAAGTGCGCTGGGCAGGGCAACTGTGTCACGCCACAGGGGCACTCCGACCTCGATCACGAGCCCATGGCAGATCAGTACCTCAAGGTCATCCCAGAAATGGAGGCGGGGCCGCCATCGGCGAGGCTTGGAGTCATGCATGCGGTCATGGAATGGCCCGATCAGGGTTTCCAACTCCTGCAACGGCATGCCGCAGCGCAGGGGTCCGAGTCGGCCGCTGCTGCCAAATCGGACAACGACGTCAAGCGCTTCGCCCATACCGAAAGTGAAGCAGCTCGCTCGACGATCTCTCACATAATCAAGGGGGATGGGCTGGAGCACGCTGGAGGCCGCCACCCTGATGGGCGGCGGCCTCCAGCAAGGAAGAACTTGGAATCAGCCCAAGGCATCTCCGAGCTTGCGTAGTGCGTTGCGCTTGTCGTCGAGGGATGCATGAGCGTAGATCGTCATGGTCACTTCGATGTCGCTGTGGCCGACGATGTCGCGGACGACCTGGGGTGGGACGCCGAGGTTGAGCAGGAGCGTCACACAGGTGTGTCGGAGGTCGTGAAACCTCATCTCGCCGAGACCGGCGGCCTTGCGGATCGCTCCCCAGCTTCGCCGTAGGTTGTCCGGCTCCATCGGGGTCCCGCAGCGTGACGGGAAGACGAGGCCGTGTTCCGTCCATTCCTCCCAGCGGTCCGAGCGTTCGGCGAACTGCTTCCTTCGGTGCTCTTTCAGAGCCTCCACGCAGATGGGCGGCAGCGGGACAGTCCGCTCCGAGTCGGAGGTCTTCGGGCGGACGAACTGGAGGCGGCCCGCGACCCGCTGGAGGCTCTGGACCACTTCCAGCTTGCCGGCCTCAAGGTCGACGTCCGTCCAGCGGAGCCCGAGGAGTTCCCCGCGGCGCAGGCCGAGACAGAGCGCCAGGACGTACAGCGCGTAGAGCCGGTGGTCCCGAGCGGCCGTGAGGACGGGCCGACCTGGCACTTCGTGCAGCACCAGCTCGATAGCCGTGATCTTGATGCCCTACGGATTCTCAAATCCCTGCCACGCGTCGGTTTCACTGGCCTAAGCGGTCCGTCCTATGGATTCACACTCGCACCCCAACTTCACATCGATGACGCGCGCATCATCCGGTTGACTGTTGCGGCGGCGCTGCCTCTACCCGAGCTGCGTCCGCTCATCGCGGACCCGTTCCTACTCGTGCTGCACTTGATGATCGTGAAGCTTCTGCAGTCGGCGCCGACTCCCGCGGAATCCGCGAGGCCGAGGCTGGAGGCGGTTGAGCTCGGGCTGACGATCCAGAACCTGCCGCCCGGGTTCCTCGCCGGATTGCCTGACATCCTGGAAGGTGAGCCCGCGACCTGGAGAGGTTCTCCCTCGCG
>NZ_JBAHWD010000087.1:0-4801 GCF_037044575.1 Nonomuraea sp. LPB2021202275-12-8
ACCAGCGATGCCAGCTCGTCATACGACGGACGGCGCTCCGGGGTCTTCGGCACCCAAAGATCATCGCACCTCGCGGACAGCCCTCACGCCAGCAAGATCGAGAGCTACTGAATGCCTACATTTCTGCAGCACTCGCTATAGGAGGACAATGGCTGTTGGGCTGGCTCATCGCTCTATACGATGATGGCGCTGCTTTTTGAGGAGTAGGTCGCTAATGTTTTGCAAGATCGCTAGAGCTTCAACGACGCCAGACCAGCAGCAGACAGCAGAGAATGACGCATGTGCCTACGGCGCCCAGTTACTGCAGGAGACCCGCGAGGAGCTAAATCGAGACGATACTAAGGCCCAGGTTCTTCTCGGCATTGTGGGTATCGGGCTCGGTGCCGTTGCGGGCGGGCTGCTCGCCGGCAGTTGGTCACCGTCCAAGTTATCCAACATCATCGAGTGGCTTTGGTGGACAGGAGCGGCCGCGGCTCTGGCATCGGTGGTGGCGCTCGCCCGCGCCGTGTATCCCAGGTTGGACCGTAGAGAGCAGAACGGCGCTGTCATGTACTACGCCGATGTGCTCCGCTTCAAGTCTGCCGCAGCCGTCTCCAGTGCCCTGATGAGGTCATCGACGCTGGACCTAGAAAGGATCGCTGACCAGCTACATCGGGTCAGCCAGATCGTTGGTCAGAAGTACCGGCTTATCCGGTGGGGATTCTGGCTGCTCCTGACCGGGATGACTGCCACGGTGAGTGCGGCGCTGATCAACGTGCTCATCGTGCCTCCTCCATGAGAGCGAGGGGGGAGTTGGGGTCCGGTGGCGGGAGCGGGATGCCGAGCCGCTCGAACGCCGCCCGCAATGCGGACTCGCTGGAAATGACCAGTTCGAAGGCGTTCGCGTGCCGCTGTGTGTCTACGATCTTGGCTAGGAGGTCCACGAGTTGCTTGGCCTTTTCCTCGCGCTCGTTGAGCATGCTGTCGGTGATGTCCGCCACATTCTCGAGTGCCTGCGTGAGCCGTACCGCATGTCGCGCCGTGGAACTGTCCATCGTTTCTGTCAGGAACTGCTCGCAGAGCCGGCGGGATGCACGCAACTTCGTCATGTGTAGTGCGATCTCGTCCGCCCTGGCCCTTATTCTGTAGAGCTCGCTCTCGTGCGCACAGCGTAGTTGCCTTACCTCCTCGGGTACATCGACTTCGATGGTCGCCCGCCAAGTGCCTGTTACGGAATCGGATGGCCGCTCCCTGAGCCAGCGCTGCAGGGCACTGTTCGCGGCCTGTTCGGCCGTCTCGGGGTCGAAGATGCTGTGCTGCCGCAGTGAGCTGCGGACGATTTCCCGTACGTAGTCCTTGATCGAATGCTCCTGGCCCTCCTTCAGCTCCTTCCAAGGGCGGAAGATGAGCGCGCCGGTGGCCGAACGTCGCCAGAGCCAGACGGTTATTACGAACTTGAACCCGTCGCCCCGAGCTGGTGCCGTGAAGACGTAGGAGGCATCCTCGGGGGTGACCGCCGGTTCCTCCCTGGCCGTTGGTGGCTCTTGGGACGTCGTGGCGGCTGGGAGCTTCGTCCAGCGCTGTACGAGCACGGGGCGCTTGATGAGCTTGGTGAGCGGCATGATCAACCTTCCTTGACGAGCCGGATGTACTCGGTGAACTCGGCGGCGGTGATAGATCGCTGCTTGTGCCACAAGTGCAGATGGAACGTCCAGGAGGGCCGGAGCCTCTTGGTGGTCCTGGCGAGCACTTCGCCGATGACGGCGTTGATCGCCGGCTCGGTCGCCGCGCGCTTTGCCCATTCGGCCATGAGAAGCCAGGCGGACGGTGTGTACGCCGGCGACCGCGTATCCCTGCGCCTCGTGGACAGGCCCCAGCTGAGGGCGTTGGTCCAAAGCAGAGCGAGATCGTCGACCGCCTCATACCGCCACAGAGGTGGATATGACTCCTCTTCCTGCTCGGCCGTGGCCAGGCGAACGAACGCCAGGGCAGCGGTCACCTGCTCGCCGACATGGTCCCGGGCAGCCCAACGGGTCAGCTCCCGCAGCACTGTGGGAGCCGTCTCGGAGGTGTACACCTCGGCTACAGAACGGGCGACAAGGTCACACGTCTCCAGATACACCGCAGCTGCCGCGAGCGTGTGGAGGGCACTCAGCGCCTCGTCGATGTGCCGGATGCCGACGGCTGATCCATAGCCCAGCGCTGCGGCAAGTCGCTGGCGAGAAGTGCCGGTCGTCCAGTCCTTCAGTCGCCCGCGTACCAGCGCCGCCACGTTGGGGTCGGCGAGCGTGGCATATTCCAGAGCCCAGGCGAGCACCTTCGCGTGGCCGTCCTCCTGGCTCCAAGGCGTGAAAAACCGCTTGTCGATGACTTGGAAGTCGCAGGTCGCGAGCTTGCCCACGGCATAGGCGGCTTTGAGCTGGACCCGCCAGTCGTCGTCGCGGACAAGTTCGGCGAGCCAGTCGTAGAGCGCCGGACGGATGACGGGTAACTGTTCCCAGACCGCGGTCAGCAGTCGATCGGCCATACCCGGCCTGACCTCAATGCGCTGTCCCTCCCCGCCCAGGGTAGCCTCCGCGGCGTTCAGCCCTGGGTGGCTGATCCACTGGCTGAGCTGCTCCCATATCGGGAAGCCTTGGTCTTCCTTCTCCACTGCCTCTCGCTGCTCGTCCTGCCTGATCCGCTGCGCTAGGGCCAAGGCGGCATCGGACACGACGGCCTCGGGAAGCCCATACAGCACTGCGCTACTGACCAGGAAGTGTCTGCTCAGGACGGGAACGGTCTTCTCCAGGCTCTCCGACAGCTTGGCGAGGGCGACGTATGGCAGATCGGCGATCATGGCGGCGAGAGTTTTCCCCTGCCGTCGGCCGTCCGCGAGTTGCCTGGCTGTCTCCACAGCCTCCCAGGGGCGGCAGCCCGCGACGTGCTCGTCTAGCGAAACACGCACCGCATCGAGTTCCTCCTCGACGCCCGGGGAGAGGTGGAGCAGCCAGCGACGGATGACATCTCCTGCAGTGGGCGGCTCGTGTGTGACCACGGACTTCGTGATCGCGCAGTCGCTCGGGACAACGGCGACGATCACGGCACCGCTCTCACGCGCCACGGCGCAGAGTTGGTCGAGCACCGCCTGGGGGCGGCGAGGCCAGGTCCCGTCGTCAACCCGAAGCACGTAGCCGTTGCCTGGCCGGAGATCGTTGGGCCTGACCTTCTTCGGGTCCTTGACGACCAGGTGATTGCAGATCAAACCTTGCTGCATCAACGCGTGTAACGCGGCCGTCCACCTCCCGCTGTGCGGGTCACCTCTGAGTAAGACGACGGGTACGTTCGCCAGCCGTTCCAGCAGTTGCCGCTGCGACGCTGTCTCGATCAGGCACGTCCGAATCCGGTGGAATTCATCGGAGGGTATGGGGTGTGTGTGGACAGAAGGCTCTTCGCCGCCGAAATACTGGATGATGTCGCGGCCGGCCCCATTGAGCGTGCCGCCTCGGTCGAGCCGGTAGGTAGAGCCGCCGTACCAGCTTTGCCCCACATTGATGATCTCACTGCGCAGCCGACGCTCCTTCTGCTCCTGCTCGATGCGCTCGGTTAGGGGCGGCCCTGGTCGAGTTGTCTCATTCTCCGAACTCGGGGCCTCGTCAGCCTTGGTGTCCGTCGGTTCCTGAACGGGGGGCTCTCCGGTCATGGCGACGGCTTCTGTCCGGGTTTGGTGATGATGTCGCGGCCGGCGAAGTTGTTGCCGCCACCCGAGACGTTGTAGCTGTTACCGCCGTACCAGTCGCCGTCGACGCTTACTTGACGGCCTTGGGGCGGCTGTTCGCCATGGACCGCTTTCTCGCCGCCGTCGGCATCGAACTCTCCCAGTTCGGGTACTGCGTGCACGTTGTGCCCGGGCAGGTGGACGTACGCCACGTACTCCTGCTGTTTGACCTTGGCCTTTATCCGCCGGAACTGGTCGGCAGGTGGTCCGCCATAGCCTTGGCCGACATAGTCGGTATAGAAAGTGTCGGAGATGATCACGCCGAGATTCGCGTCCTTGACGGCGCGCAGGGCTGCGCGAAGAGCATCGGCGTTGACCAGTCTTCCGCTCTCCACGGCGTGCCTACCCGGCGACCCGGCAGGTCCATCCACGTGGATCGGGCCGGCATGAATCGCCAAGCGCAGGCGCAGGCGGGGCTGCGGCGAGGCGTTGTGGGCGTCGATAGCCTGGCGCAGTGCGTCTGTGAACGGACCGAGAAGTCGCGCGGGATGGATGGCTGGGGGTAGGACCACGAACTCGCCGTCACCTTGCTGCTGCCGCTTCCAGTCCAGCAGGCCCAGCCCGGCCGCTCCCGCCGCGAGGTCCAGCAGCCGGATCATGGCCGACTGCAGGGCGTACTGATCTGTGTTGTTGCGCTGGCTGTAGTCCTCGATGTCGTAGGTCAGCATTGCTCGGTACTGCGGGTCGTCGTTCATCTCACTCCATTCCTTCGCTGTAGGGGTACCGTGGCGCCTCCGGGCGGAGAACGACCGCGATTTTTATCGGTTCCGCAGGTCGAAATCAGCGAACTTCGTCAGCCCGTCCATGTCCTGGATGACAACCCGCCGGGGTCCGCGCAATACCAAATCTCGTGCTGCGAGCGAGCGCAGAGCCTTCCGCACTGTGGGCTCCTTAGTGCCGATAAGGCTGCCTAGCTCCGCCTGCGTCAGGGGAATCCCGATGTCCATGCCCTCCCGAACGGCGCGGCCGTGCATAGCGGCAAGCGCGATAAGGATGCGGGCTACGCAGACCTCCGCGTCGTAGCCCGCAAATTCGAGTCGTCGCTGGTTGGCCCACTGCAAGCGG
>NZ_JBAHWD010000088.1:0-4794 GCF_037044575.1 Nonomuraea sp. LPB2021202275-12-8
GTCGACCGGATCGGCGTGCCACCCGACCACCACGCGCCCCCGACGCCGAAGGACGCGGCCGCAGGGCGCGACCCCGCCCTGGCCAAGGCCCTGACCTTGCTGCACAAGTGAAGGGACCTCGCCATGAGAAGACTCCTGGCCCTCGCCGCGGGACTGGCCGTCCTCGCCGCGTCCGCCTGCTCCGCCCCCGCGCCGCCCAGAGCCGACGCCCCGCCGACCGAACCGACCGGCCCCGCCACCCTGCCCGCCCCCACCGGCCCCCGGCCGGTCGGCACCACCGCCCTGCATCTGACCGACACCTCCCGCCCCGATCCCTGGGACCCCGACGTCGACGCCAGGGAACTCAAGGTCACCCTGTGGTATCCGACCAAGCAGCGAGACGGGCAGCGCTCCCCCTACATGACAGCCAAAGAATCGGAACTCCTCCTGAAAGGCTCCGGGATCGCGACCACGCCGTACCGCACGCTGAGCAAGACGCGAACCAACGCCGTCAAGCACGCCGCCCCCTCCGGGCGCAAGCTTCCGCTGGTGGTGCTCTCACCCGGCTTCACCAAACCGATGAGCACGCTCACGTCCCTGGCCGAGGACCTGGCCAGCCGAGGGTACGTCGTGGCCGGGATCGACCACACCTACGAGAGCTACGCCACCACCCTGTCCGACGGGCGGGTCGCCGAATGCCTCGCCTGCGACAGCAACACCGACCCGGGCTTCGGCACCGGGCTGGTCCAGGGCCGGGCCGCCGACGTCTCCTTCGTCCTCGACCAGCTGACCTCCACCTGGGACCGGTCCAGCCTGATCGACCGCACCCGGATCGCGATGGTGGGCCAGTCGATCGGCGGGGCCAGCACCGTGGCAGCCATGGTCAAAGACCCACGCATACGCGCCGGAATCGACATGGACGGCACCACCTACGCCCGGCTCCCCAAGAGCGGCCTCTCCCGGCCGTTCATGTTCCTGGGTTCGTCGCAGCACATCCCCGGCGGCCGCGACAATTCGTGGGACCGCGACTGGAAGCTGCTGACCGGATGGAAGCGATGGCTCGTGCTGTCAGGCGCCGAGCACCAGTCCTTCACCGACATCCCGCTGGTGGCAGACGTCCTCGGCATCGAACCTCTCCCTGGCATGATGCCCGCGGCCCGTGGCGCCGAGCTCACCCGCACGTACGTGGCGGCCTTCCTCGACCAGCACCTGAAGTCGCAGCGGCAGCCCCTCCTGGACAAGCCGTCATCACGCTACCCCGAGGTCACGTTCTGCCCCGCGACCTGCGGTCGATCCTGAAACCCCGCGCACCTCGATGTGCGGGTAGCCGGCCCCAGCACGGGCGATACCCCGACCACTGGGCCGACCAGTGACCGGCCGGCGGCCGAATATCTGTTCAAGCAGGCCGGCGCCATCCACGACCCACACCAAGCCGGATGGACGTGCGTGTCAGCACAGCCCGACACGCACGCGCCTGTCAATCCAGCCTGACAGCCTGCTTGAGGAAGATGACGCCGTCGATCATGTCGAGCTGGGCCGGGTCCAGCGGGAAATAGGCGAAATCGTGGGAGATGCGCGGGGCAGGCTTCGTGATGGCCTCGGCCAGGCGGCGGGCGTCGATGAGCGAGTGGTCCCACGGGAGCGTGGACAGGATGCCCTCGACGGTGTCCGGGGGCGGGGTGTTGTCGCCGACCGTGCCGAAGGCGGAGGCCAGGTAGACGTACCGGTTGCCCAGGTGCGCTTCGGTGATCGCCCCCGCGCTCCACCACTCCAGCGGCAGGTCGCCGAGCCGCATGAAGCTCTTGTCGCGCTGCAGGTGAAGGTTGTGACAGAAGACCAGGGCGGGGCCTTGCCCGGCGACGGCACGCAGGTTGGCGGCCATCATCGCGTCCCGCAGGGCCGACAGCCTGGCTACCCGCGCCGGGGACGAGTCGGCCATCCAGGAGTGGTAGCGGAGCAGGCCGACGGCGGTGCGCCCGTACAGCGCCGCCCGCTCCCTGTCTTTCGCGCTCAGCCGCGGCACCTGAGTGTCGAGCAGTGCCACCAGGTCGTCGGCAAGCAGCCGCAGCCGCTGGGCGTCGGCCGACTGGCCGATCGACTGGGACGGGTCCATGACCGTGGCCTCGTTCGTCCACCGGTCGTCCGGGCCGAGCAGCGCGTCGAGGGTTTCCATGGTGCAGGTGAGGGGGCCGTCGAGGAGGGCGTAGAGGGCGGTGAGCGCCTGGCGCGGGCTCTCGGCCCAGTACTCCAGTGGGCCGTCGAAGCCGAAGAACCGGAGCTTCTCGTCATGCACCTCGTTGTACGCGCGCATCCAGCGCACGAGCTCGCGGTTGGCCGGGGACGCGCCGAAGCCGTGGCTGAAGCCGCGCTCCATGACGTCATCGAGTGTGCCCGCGCCCGTCGTGATGTAGTCGTCCACCACGAGGCCCCTGAGGCAGTCGCTCTCGATGGTGAACGACCGGTAGCCCTCGTGCTCGACCAGATGCCGGAAGATCTCGTTGCGCAACTCACCCAACTCCCCCACGAAGTGCCTGGCCTCGCCCAGGCCGAGCAGCAGGGGCTTGGCGGGAAGCGATCGGAGGAACGCCGAGACGCCCGGGCCATCGAGCGGCCGGGCCGTGTCCTTGAAATCCATACCTTCAACGGTATCGCTGAACTCTCAGTGTAAACTTTGCCCTGGAAATCCCCACTCTCATCGCGATGGACCTTCAATCAGTGATGCATCCATGAGGCCGGTGGACCTGGCGCGCGAGCACGGCCTGTCCACCCAGGCGATCAGAAACTACGAGGACGCCGGCATCCTGCCCGCCGCCGAACGCACCGTCCACGGCTATCGCACCTATACGCCGCTGCACGCGCAAGCCCTGCGCGCGTTCCTCGCCCTCGTGTCCGGCCACGGTCACCAGACGGCCACGTCGATCATGCGGGCGGTCAACCGGGGTGTCACCGAGGACGCGCTGCGGCTCATCGACGAGAGTCACGGCCAACTCCTCGACGACCGCCGCACCCTCCAGGCCGTCGAAGCCGCGCTCCGCGATCTGGCACCAGTGCCGCAGGAGCGCGGCGACATGTTCATCGGCCCCCTGGCCAGGAGGCTCGGCATCCGCCCTGCCACCCTGCGCAAATGGGAGAACGCCGGGCTGGTCCGGCCGCGCCGCGATCCGCAGACGAGCTACCGGATCTACAGCGCGGCCGACGTACGGGACGTCCGGCTGGCCCACCAGCTCAGGCGGGGCGGCTACCTGCTGGAGCAGATCGCCCCGCTGATCGCTCAGGTCCGCTCCGCCGGAGGCGTCGCCCCGCTGGAGTCGACCCTGCGCGACTGGCAGGCCCGCCTGTCCGCCCGGGGCCGCGCCATGCTCAAGGGCGCCGCCGACCTGGACGCGTACCTGTGCGCCCGCGCCCCTGAGGCCGAGTCACGTCCACCACAGGAGCGCAGACGGCACCCACCGCCTCCGGTCCAGAGCGCGCGTGATGACGGATGACCCTCCCGGCGTCGAAACCGGGCCAACCCCACGACCGGTTCCGGAAGTAGCCCCCGGGGCGTCACACGACGGCGACGGCGTCGATCTCGACGAGGAACCCGGAGCCCAAGCCGGCCACGACGTGGACCGTGATGGCCGGCGGCGGGTCGGCCCGGTTCCACACCTCCTGGAAGGCGGTCACCCCCTCGTCGAACGTGTGGCCGTCCACCACGGCGATGCGCCAGTGCACGATGTCCGCCAGGCTCGCCCCCTCGCTCTCCAAGATGGTCGCGAGGTTGCGGAACGCCTGCCTGGCCTGCTCCCCGACCGTGGGACCGACGACCTTACCGTCGGCGTCAACGCCGTTCTGCCCGCCGACGTAGATCGTCTTCGTCGGCTGTTCGACTACGACGGCCTGGCTGAAAGCCGGGCTGCGATGGAGCCCCTCGGGGTTGATGTGCCGTACACCCATGTGCTGCCTCCTCCGATGAGGAAACCAGTTGCAGCGGTTTCGTGTAACACCAGTTATAGTGGTTTCATGCGAGCGAGCACAACCGGACGAGTGCTGCACGACCCCAAGGGCGGGTCGTTCCGGTTCGACGCCGGTGCCATCTGCCTGGACTTCGCCCACACGGGCGGCGAGGGCCGGTACGCGGTATTCGAGACCCTCCACGAACCCGCCGACCTGGGCGAGTGGCTGGCCCAGCCGCCGCTGGCCGCGGTCATGACGGTCCCCGTGACGGCCCGAGAGCTGACCGCGGCCAAGTCCCTCCGCCAAGCGATCTGGGACGCGGCGCACGCCCAGGCGGCGCGTCGCCCCCTCCCCGCCGGGACGGTCGCGACCATCAACCGGGCCGCGGCCGCGGCGCCGCTGATCCCCGAGCTCGCCGCCGGCGGCACGACCGCGTGGTGGGCGCCGCCGGTGCGGGCAACGCAAGCGTTGTCGACGCTGGCACGGGAGATGGTCGAACTGCTGTCCGGGCCGCTCGCCGGGCGTATCCGCGAGTGCGCGAGCGACAACTGCCCGCTGGTGTTCGTCGATACGTCCCGCCCCGGCGCCCGGCGCTGGTGCGCGATGGAGCGCTGCGGCAACCGCCACAAGCTCCGGGCTCTCCGCGCCCGGCAGGCCACGGACCCGTGACGCAGCCTCAAGCACGGTGTCGAGATCGTCTCTCAGTGGGCATTTTGGGATGGCTTGCGGGCGTACGTCTCTTATGTGGTGTGAGTCGTTCGCGGCATTGGCGTAGAACAGCCTGGTTCGTGAGCTCCTGACGGGGCGCGCCTCTGTCCGTTTCGCGAGATGGACAGACCCAGATTCCGTCTGGCGTAGGCATGTCCTGGACACGCCATA